>WHSR01000046.1 GCA_009379995.1 Streptosporangiales bacterium | reverse complement strand
TGGAGGCCGCCCGCCCGCGGTACGGGAGGAAGCCCTCCCGGGGAAGAAGGGTCGGTTCTTAGACCAGCTGGACCTGCTCGGCCTGGGGGCCCTTTTGGCCGGAGATGATCTGGAACTCGACCCGCTGGCCTTCCGCCAGGTTGCGCTCACCGTTGCGGGTGAGGCTGGCGTCGAGGGCGGAGAAGTGCACGAAGACGTCTGTGCCGCCCTCGTCGGGGGTGATGAAGCCGTACCCCTTGGCGGGGTTGAACCACTTCACGGTTCCCTGGCTCATATCTGCTCCTTACGGCAGGTAAGACGTGCCCGCGCGGTGCGGGCATGGGCTGCGAGGAGCACCTCCGCCGACCCGAGCAGAGTCCGGGAAAACGAAAGCGTCCGCCATCAACTTCTGCGGACGCTGGTAAAACGAACGCAAACTTTGACTGCAACCACCTGAAGTATATCGCATGCGCCCGCGAGGAACATGTCCGCATCTCCTGGGTATCAGCCGCCAAGATTGGCGACCGCGGTGGCGAGGCGTCCCGCGATGTCCGGGAGCTCCTGCTCGGACGGCTCCGGGTCTCGTGGGTGATGGTAGTCACCGCCGCTCACCTCCCAGACGTTGTCACCGTCGGCAACCGCCTACCCGCGTATCCGGTAGCGATTCACCTCGCCGAGAGGTGCCTCGGGACCTGCCGAAACAACGTCCATTGGGCTTATGCTTCGTCTCCAGCCGGGTGTTCTGGGCATGTGAGAGGCGGATCGCATGGTGCACGAGGTTCGCGGCGTCGTCGCCAAGGGCAAGGGCCTGCCGGTCGAGCTGGAGACGGTGCGGGTGCCCGATCCGGGGCCCGGTGAGGCGTTGGTTACGGTCCAGGCGTGCGGGGTCTGTCACACCGACGTGCTCTACCGCGACGGCGGGATCAACGACGACTTCCCGTTCCTGCTCGGCCACGAGGCCGCGGGGGTCGTCGAGGCGGTCGGCGACGGGGTGACCGACGTCGAGCTGGACGACTTCGTGATCCTCAACTGGCGGGCGGTCTGCGGCGACTGCCGAGCGTGCCGCCGCGGCCGTCCGTGGTACTGCTTCGCTACCCACAACGCCGCGCAGAAGATGACACTCGCCGACGGCACGGCCCTGTCTCCTGCCCTCGGCATCGGTGCGTTCGTCGAGAAGACCCTCGTCGCGGCGGGACAGTGCACCAAGGTCGACCCGGAGGCCGATGCCGCCGCGGCCGGTCTGCTCGGCTGCGGGGTGATGGCGGGTCTCGGTGCGGCCCTCAACACCGCGGCGGTGACCCGTGGGGACAGCGTCGCGGTGATCGGGTGCGGCGGTGTCGGCGACGCGGCGATCGCCGGGGCGCGGCTCGCCGGGGCCGCGAAGATCATCGCTGTCGACATCGATGATCGCAAGCTGGACTGGGCGCGCCGGTTCGGCGCCACCGACACCGTGAACTCGCGCGGCACCAACCCGGTGGCGGCGATCCGCGAGCTCACCGGGGGGAACGGGGCCGACGTCGTCATCGAGGCCGTCGGCCGGCCGGACACCTACGAGCAGGCTTTCTACGCCCGCGACCTCGCTGGCACAGTGGTGCTCGTCGGCGTACCCACCCCCGACATGCGGGTCGACCTGCCGATGCTGGACGTGTTCGGCCGCGGCGGTGCGCTCAAGTCCTCGTGGTACGGCGACTGCCTGCCCTCGCGGGACTTCCCCATGCTCGTCGACCTCTACCGGCAGGGTCGGCTCGACCTCGACGGCTTCGTGTCCGAGCGGATCGCGCTCGACCAGGTCGAGGAGGCGTTCGAGAAGATGCACAAGGGTGAGGTGCTGCGTTCGGTGGTGTTGCTGTAGCGGCGGGGGGAGAGGGTCGGATGAGCGTACGCATCGACCACGTCGTCACCTCGGGCACGTTCAGCCTCGACGGCGGCACCTGGCCGGTCGACAACAACGTATGGATCGTCGGCGACGACCGCGAGGCGGTAGTGGTGGACGCGCCCCACGACGCGGACGCCATCGCCGCGGCGGTCGGCGACCGCCGACTGGTCGCCATCGCCTGCACCCATGCGCACAACGACCACGTCGGCGTCGCGGCCGAGTTGGCCGAGCGGACGGGCGCGCCGGTCCTGCTGCATCCCGACGACGAGGTGCTGTGGCGGATGACCTATCCCGACCGCGACCCCGACCGGCCGCTGGCCGACGGCGACGAGCTCGTGGTCGCCGGGACCGCCCTTCGGGTCCTGCACACCCCCGGTCACGCGCCGGGCTCGGTCTGCCTGTACGCGCCGGACCTCGGCACGCTGTTCAGCGGCGACACGCTCTTCAACGGTGGGCCCGGCGCGACCGGGCGGTCCTACTCCGACTTCGGCACGATCATCGAGTCGATCGAGCGCCGGCTGCTCACCCTGCCGGGGGAGACGGTGGTGCGTACCGGCCACGGCGACGACACCACCATCGGCGCCGAGGCGCCGCACCTGCCGGAGTGGATAGCCCGCGGCCACTGAAGGCCGGGTCCATACCCGGGCCGTGCCGTTGGTTCGGCGAGCGTCGAAGCGATCGCGCCGTACGGTGCTGGCATGGGGACCAATGACCACCGGGCGTTTCACGCCCTGCACCATGCCGACCGGCCGTTGGTGCTGCCCAACGCCTGGGACTACGCCTCGGCCGCGGCCCTTGCCGCCGCCGGGTTCGCCGCGATCGGCACCACCAGCCTGGGCGTGGCGGCGGCACACGGCCTGCCCGACGCCGAGGGGTGGGCCCGCGCGGAGACCCTCGCGCTCACGCGCCGGCTGGGCCGGCTGCCCTGCCTGGTGACCGTCGACGTCGAGGCCGGCTTCAGCGACGACCCCGCCGAGGTGGCGGACCTGGCGGCCGAGTTGACGGCCGCCGGTGCCGTCGGCATCAACCTGGAGGACGGACGGCCCGGCGGAACGCTCGCGGATCCCGCCCGGCAGGCGGAGCTGATCTCCGCGGTGAAGACGCGGGCTCCCGGCCTGTTCGTCAATGCCCGTGTCGACGCCCACTGGCTCGCCGCGGAGGATTCGCCGCCGTTGGGCGGCACGCTCGCCCGCGCCGAGCGGTACGTGGCGGCCGGTGCCGACGGGATCTTCGTGCCGGGCCTCGCCGACGACGAGCACATCGGCGCCCTGGTCGCCGCCGTCGCCGCGCCCGTCAACATCCTCTACCTGCCCCGCCGGCACACCCTCCGCCGGTTGACCGACCTCGGAGTCCGGCGCGTCAGCACCGGTTCGCTGCTGTTTCGCGCGGCCGTACACGCCGCGGTCACGGTCGCCCAGGCGATCCGGGACGACCAGCCGGTCCCCGGCGAGATTCCCGGCTACGCCGAGATCCAACGACTCGTCGCGTCGTGAGGTTACGCCGGGCAGAAGCGCTCAATCATGCGCGTACGGGCTCAACCGCTCGACCATCGCTCCCGGACGCGCGCTCCGCGGCGGTGAGGGCTGCGCGATGGGTGAGGGCGCGGATGAGGGCCTGTTTGTACGGGGCGGGGGCATCACGGTCCGGATGCGGGTGGACTTCCTGGGCGGCGATGTCGGCGGCGCGGCGTGCCGCGGCGGCGGTCACCGGTTGGCCGTAGAGGCATTCCTCGGCCTTGTAGGCACGAACGTAGGTGGGACCGGCGTTGGTCACGGCGATGCGGCAGCGGGTGACGGCCTGGTCGTGGACCACCCGGAGTTGGACGGCGATGCCGAGCAGGGCCGGGTCACCGACCTTCCGGTTCACCTTGAGGTAGCAGCCGCCGCTCCCGGGGTGGAGGGGGAAGTCGATGTGGGTAAGTATCTCGCCCAGCCCCAGGGCGGTGCTGGAGGGGCCGGTGAAGAAGCTCTCCGCGGAGAGGAGGCGGGCCGTACCAGATCCGGCGAGGTGGAGGTTGGCCTCGGCGGCGACGAGCACGGGGCCGATGTCGCCGCGCGGATCGGCGTCGGCGGCCGCTCCGCCCATGGTGGCGAGGTTGCGTACCAGCGGATCGGCGGTGACATGGAGGGCGTCGGTGAGCAGCGGCCACAGGTCTTGGATCGGTGCCGCGTCCTCGCATGCGGTCAGCGTCGTGGTGGCCCCGACGCGCAGCGTCCGGACCCCGTCCGCGTGCCCGTCCGTGTACTGATCCTTGTGCTGCGTGATGCCGGCGAGGTCGAGGTAGCGCAGATCGACGAGATGGCGCGGCCGGACGTGACGCAGCTTCATGGCCCGGATGAGGGTTTGTCCGCCGGCCAGCGGCTGGGCATCCGGCCCCAGCTCGGCCAGCAGGTCGGCGGCCTCGTCCAGGCGGCCGGGGGCGTGGTAGCTGAAGGCTGGCGGATACATGGCGTCATCCCGTGGCTTCGGCCCGGTCGTCCCCGAGATCGGTCAGGGATGCCGCTGGGGTGGGAGCGGCCACCAGCAGATGGGTGTGCACCTGGAGGAGCGTCTCGAACCCGGCGACCTCGGCGAGAGGGAGCACACACAGCACTACCAGACCACGTTGGGCTGCCAGGTGGGTCAGGCGCCGCTCGGTCGTCGCCGCGTGCGGATGTTGCACCGCCCACCGCAGCAACCGGAACCGCCGGTGGGGTGCCGGCTCGGAGGTGAGCAGGTCGAGCTCGGCTCGCTGCGCGGCGGTGAGGAGTGCGCGCGCCAGGATCGGGTCGTGCTGGGTCGAGGGCGGTTGGAGGTCGTGGTCGGCGACGGCGGCCAGCCGGGCATGGACCTCGCCGGCCGCCTCCGCGTCACCGGGCACGGCTACCAGTACGTGGCCCCCGGGGGGCAAGGTGTCGATCAGCCGGGTCAGTTCGTCGCCCGTGCTGGCGGGCTCGTCGTCGGTCGTCGCGGGCCCGTCGGTGGCCCCGGCGCCGTCCGGAGCCGGCACGTGGTAGGTGAGGAACTCCTCGAGCGCGGAGGCGGGCACCCGCCAGTCCCGGCCCGGCTTGCTGGCGCGGAGGTGGCCACGGCGACACCAGCGCGTCACGGTGTCGATGGTGACACCGAGACGAGCTGCGACCTCGGCGGCCGACAGCAGCGGTTCGCCGACGCCAGGATCCGTGATCTTGCCCATAAATGCAGGATAGGCGGACGCCTCTTGACGGCCTTCATGGGTGGGAGAATGCTGTGGAAACAGCGTAGAACACAGGAAAACACAGGAAAACATCCCAGCTCGAGGGAGGGACCCGTGTTCCCGGCGGCGTTCGATTACCGGAGTCCGGCTGCCCTGGAGGATGTGCTGGACTCGCTTGCGGCGTATGGAGATGAGGCCAAGGTGCTGGCCGGGGGAATGAGTCTGATCCCGATGATGAAGCTGCGGTTCGCCAGCCCGGAGGTCCTGGTGGATCTGGGCCGGGTACCGGGCCTGGATGCCGTGCAGGAGACCCCGGACGGGTTGCGCATAGGTGCCCTGGTCAGGCACGCGGAGCTCGAGGCCTCCGAGCTGCTGCGCCAGCGCTATCCCGTCATGGCGGCCGCGGCCCCGCTTATCGCCGACCCGCTGGTGCGCAACCGGGGCACGCTGGTCGGTTCGCTGGCGCACGCCGATCCCGCGGGGGACTGGGGCTCGGTGATGCTCGCCCTGAACGCCGAGGTGGTGGCGCGCAGCACGGCCGGACAGCGAGTCATCCCGGTCCGGGAGTTCTTCACCGGTCCGTTCAGCACCGTCCTGCAGCCCACGGAGGTAGCCGTCGAGGTGCGGGTGCCGCGGCCGTCGTCGCGCTCGGGCGGGACGTATCTCAAGCTGGAACGCAAGGTCGGTGACTTCGCGACGGTGGGCGTGGCGGCCCATCTGGAGCTGGACAACGAGCGTATCGGCCGTGCCGGCCTGGCCCTGACCGCCGTCGGCGGGCACAACGTAGTCGCCGCCGAGGCCGAGGAGGTGCTGGCCGGCGCGGAGCCGGGGCCGGAGGTGTTCGCCGAGGCCGCCGAGGCCGCCGCCCGGGCCGCCGATCCGCCCAGCGACGTGCGCGGCAGCGCGGACTACAAGCGGCAGGTCGTGCGGACCTACGTACGCCGCGGCCTGGCGCGCTCCCTGGAACTGGCCCAGGCGGCCTAGCGAGGAGGAGTCATGGCACGCATCACGGTCACCGTCAACGGCGCGGACCACACCGACGAGGTGGAACCCCGCCTCCTGCTCGCCCACTACCTGCGCGACAAGTTGCGGCTAACGGGCACCCACATCGGCTGCGACACCACCAACTGCGGAGCATGCACCGTGCTGTGCGACGGACTGCCCGTCAAGTCCTGCACGATGTTCGCGGTGCAGGCCGACGGCCGCGAGATCATCACCGTCGAGGGCCTGGCGACGGGCGGCCAGCTGCAGCCGATCCAGCAGGGCTTCAAGGAGGAGCATGGCCTGCAGTGCGGGTTCTGCACGCCGGGGATGATGGTCGCCGCCACCGCCCTGCTCGAACGGAACCCCGATCCCAGCGAGGAGGAGATCCGCTGGGCGCTGTCCGGCAACGTCTGCCGCTGCACCGGCTACGTCAACATCGTCAAGGCGGTCCGCTGGGCGGCCCAGGCGATGCAGGAGCAAGCGGCCCCGGAGGAACCGGCAACGCGGCAACCGGCCACGGAGCAAGCCGCCACGCGGTGAAGGGAGAGCGTCGTGACCACCACCATGCCCGGCCCCGAGATACACGGCCTGGGCCACAGCATGAAGCGCAAAGAGGACGACCGGTTCGTCCGTGGCCGGGGCACCTATATCGAGGACGTCGTACTGCCCCGAATGCTGCACATGGCGTTGCTGCGCAGCCCGCTGGCGCACGCCCGCATAGCATCCATCGACCCCAGCGCGGCGGCCGAGCTGCCGGGTGTGGTCGCCGTGGTGACCGGGGCGGACCTCGCGGCACACAACCTGGCGTGGATGCCCACCCTCTCCGGTGACACCCAGGCCGTGCTGGCCACCGACAAGGTGCGCTTCCAGGGCCAGGAGGTGGCGGCCGTCGTCGCCGAGGACCCGTACGTGGCACGGGACGCCCTCGAGCTCATCGAGGTCGACTACGAGGAGCTACCTGCCGTGGTCGACCCGCACGCCGCGCTGCGGCCCGCCGCGCCGGTCATCCGCGACGACAAGGAGGGCCAGGACACCAACCTGGCCTACACCTGGGAGGCGGGTGACAAGGCGGCGGCCGACGCCGCCTTCGCGCAGGCCGACGTCGTCGTCTCGTTGGACACCCACTACCCGCGCTGCCACCCGTCGCCGATGGAGACGTGTGGGTGCGTCGCCGACGTGAACGCCGCCACCGGCAAGGCAACTATCTATATGACGTCGCAGGCTCCGCACGCGCACCGCACGTTGTTCGCGATGGTGGCGGGGTTGCCCGAGCAGAACATCCAGATCAAGACCGTCGACATAGGCGGCGGGTTCGGCAACAAGGTGCCGATCTACCCCGGCTACGTGGTGGCGACCGCCGCGTCGCTGTTGCTGGACCGGCCGGTGAAGTGGATCGAGGACCGCACGGAGAACCTGATCTCCACCGGCTTCGCGCGCGACTACCACATGCACGGCGAGCTGGCGCTGAACCGCGACGGTCGGATGCTGGGCCTGCGCGTGAGCATGGTCTCCGACCAGGGCGCATTCTTTGCCGACGCGCAGCCGTCCAAGTGCCGCGCCGGGCTCTTCCACATCGTCACCGGGTCGTACGACCTGACGGCGGCACACGTCACCGGCCGCGGCGCGTACACGAACAAGGCGCCGGGTGGCGTGGCGTACCGGTGCTCGTTCCGGGTGACCGAGGCGTCGTTCCTCATCGAGCGGCTGGTGCAGAACGCCGCCTACGAGCTGGGCATCGACCCGGCGGAGCTGCGGCGGCTGAACTTCATCCGGCCGGAGCAGTTCCCGTATCAGTCGGCCACCGGGTTCCTCTACGACTCCGGTAACTACCCGGCGGCGCTGCAGAAGGCCCTCGACGCGGTCGGCTACGACGAGCTGCGCCGCGAGCAGGCCGAGGGCCGCGCCCAGGGCAAGCTGATGGGCATCGGGATCGCCAGCTTCACCGAGGTGGTCGGGGCCGGTCCGCACAAGGATTACGACATCGCGGGGATCAAGATGTTCGACTCCGCGGAGCTGCGCGTCCACCCGACCGGGAAGGCGATCCTCAAGATCGGCGTGCAGACACAGGGCCAGGGGCACGAGACGACGTTCGCCCAGATCGTCGCGAACGAGCTCCGCATACCGGCCGAGGACGTGCTGGTCCAGTACGGCGACACCGACAACACGCCGTACGGGCTGGGAACGTACGCGTCCCGGTCGACCCCGACCGCCGGCGCCGCCACGGCGGTGGTGTCCCGCAAGCTGCTGGACAAGGGCCGCAAGATCGCTGCGCACGTGCTGGAGTGTTCGCCGGACGACCTGGAGTGGCAGTCCGGCCGGTTCGTGGTCAAGGGAACTCCCGAACAGGCGGTGACGATCCAGGACGTGGCGTTCGCCGCCTACACCAACCATCCCGACGACCTCGAGGCCGGACTGGAGGGCGTCACGTACTACGACCCGCCGAACATGACGTACCCGTTCGGCACGTACGTGGTGGTCGTCGACGTCGATCCGGAGACCGGGGTGTGGACGGTGCGGCGCGCGGTGGCCGTCGACGATTGCGGCGTACGGATCAACCCCATGATCGTCGAAGGGCAGCTGCACGGCGGGCTCGCCGAGGGGTACGGGATCGCCGCCATGCAGCTGATCACCTTCGACGAGCAGGGCAACTGCATCGGCTCGAACTTCATGGACTACCTGCTGCCCACGTCCTGGGAGACCCCGAGGTTCGAGACCTACGCCATGGAGACCCCCTCGCCGCACCATCCGCTCGGCGCCAAGGGCGTCGGCGAGTCCGCGACCGTCGGTTCCCCCGCGGCCTACGTCAACGCGGTCATCGACGCACTTACCCACCTGGGTGTCCGCAACATCGACATGCCTGTCACCTCGGCCAAGGTGTGGCAGGCGATCCAGCAGGCGTCTCCATGAGCGTGCAGACCCTGCGCCCCCTCCATCCGTGATCTTGCAGAAACTTACGGATCGCACATGAGCGTGCAAACCCTGGAAAGAGCGCTCGATTTGGCCCGGCAGGGGCAGGCGGGCGTGCTGGCCACCGTGGTGTGGCGGCGCGCACCCTCGTCGGGCCAGGTCGGAACCCGGGCGGTGGTGTACCCGGACGGCCGGATCGAGGGGTTCGTCGGGGGAGCGTGCGCCGAACCCGTCGTCGTCCGCGAGTCCCTGCGGGCGCTCGCCGACAACACCTCCCGGCTCCTGTTCCTCGCCCCCCACGAGGAGCTGCCGGACCGCCCCGCCGAGGGAACCGTGTGCGTGCCGCTTTCCTGTCACAGCGAGGGTGCCCTGCAGATTTACCTGGAGCCCATAGTGCCGACGCCGCATCTCGTGGTCGTCGGGCACACGCCCGCGGCGCGGGTCCTGGCCGACATGGCCGCCGACCTGGGATGGCGTACCGTCCTGGCGGATGCGAGCGGCCACGAGCCGCCGGCAACCGAAGCCCGGGTGCTGACGGGCCTCGATCTCGAGGCCGCCGGAGTCGGCCCCGGGTCGCTCGTGGTGGTGGCCACCCAGGGCCACTACGACGAGGACGCGCTGCGGGCCGCGCTGGCCACCGACGCGGCCTACGTCGGCCTGGTCGCCTCACGCACCCGCGCGGCCCGTATCCTCGCCGCGTTCCGTGCGGCCGGAGTGCCCGACTCCCAGCTCGCCCGGGTACGCGCGCCGGCGGGACTGGACCTCGGGCCCACCGGGCACGACGAGATCGCCGTCGCCGTCCTCGCCGAGTTGGTCCAGCTCAAGGCCGCGGGCCAGATCCGGCCGCAGATCGACGTGCGCGTCCCGGCGACGGCCACCGACCCCGCCGGCGGGATGACCGCTAGTCTTCACGCATGCTCACACGGGGGTGCCTGACCGACGCCGGAAGACCCTTCGGAGGAGGTTAACGGTGGAACTCCGCAACGATTTCCAGGTCTCGGCGCCCGTCGGGCGGGTGTGGGAATACCTGCTGGACATCGAGCAGGTGGCTCCCTGCATGCCCGGCGCCGAGCTCACCGAGACCGTCGACGAGCGGACCTGGAAGGGCAAGGTCACCGTGAAGCTCGGTCCGCTCAGCCTCGCCTACTCCGGTCAGGTGGCGATGACGGAACGCGACGAGGACTCCCGCCGGGTGGTCTTCGACGCCAGGGGCACCGAATCACGCGGACGGGGCACCGCCAGGGCCACCATCGCCTCCGAGCTGGAATCCGCTGGCGACGACGGCACCCGCGTCAGCATCGTCACCGACCTGGCGTTGTCCGGAGCCGCTGCCCAATACGGCCGCAACATGGTCTCCGACGTCTCCCGGAGACTCACCAACGACTTCGCTTCCTGCCTCCAGCAGCGGCTCAGCGCGGAGCCCGCAGGGGGTGCCGAGGACGCCGAAGGGGCGGCGCCGAGCACCCCCAGGCCGCTCGCCGGTGGCCGCCTCGCCCTGTGGACGCTCTGGCAGAGCATCCTCCGCCTCCTGCGCCGCATCGGCGGGTCGTCACGGACCGGCTGACTGGCCGTCCCGCTGCCAGGTCACGACCAGCTCGTCGCGGCCGCCGAACCGCTCTAGGTGCCGGCCGACGACGTCCTCGATCCGCGCCAGCGACTCCTCGTCGCCGGCGCGGGCGTGGAGCGTGAGCGCGCCGGGTGTGGCCTGCAGCTCGCAGGTGCCGAAGGCGAACGTCAACCGGCCGCCGCCCTGGTCCCACTCCGCCTCGATCCTGCGGCCCAGATGCTCGCAGAGCTGCTTGACGTAGCGCGCCGAACGTTCGGTGGTGATCTGGGACCTGGACTCCATACCAGCCAACCTTAGTCGGAATACGTTGATCGACAACTGGTCTTATGGTAAAACCAATGGGCACCAGCCTCGATCGCGGGAGGGCGACCCCGATGGTCAGGAGCGCAATGGAGCAGGGACGACTGGCCGGACGCACGGCGGTGGTGACCGGCGGGGCGCACGGCATAGGCCGGGCCTACTCCATGCGATTCGCCGAGGAGGGCGCGCAGGTCGCGATCTTCGACCTCGACGAAGCTGCGGCACAGGCCACGGCGGATGAGATCAAGGCCGCGGACGGCGATGCGATGGCCTGCCAGGCCGACGTCTCCGACCCCGCGTCCATCCAGCGTGCTGTCGAAGAGGTCATCCGCGGCTACCAGAAGATAGACATCCTGGTGAACAACGCGGCGGTCTTCTCCGTCGTCCCAATGTCTCGGGCGCCGTTCGACCAGGTCTCCATCGAGGAGTGGGACCTGATGATGGCGGTGAACGTCAAGGGACCGTGGCTCATGTGCCGCGCGGTAGCGCCGCACATGAGAAAGCAGGGCTACGGAAAGATCATCAATATCTCGTCCGGGTCCGTTTTCAAGGGGATGGCGACACAGATTCATTATGTGACGTCCAAGGCGGCCATACTCGGCCTGACCCGAAACCTCGCACGGGAACTGGGAGGCGACGGTATAACCGTCAACAACATCGCTCCCGGAAGCACCCTGAGCGAGGAGGACCCGACCGAGGAGATCATCGCCTTCCGGGAGAGCGCCAGGGCGTCCCGCGCGATCCAGCGGACGCAATCCCCCATGGACCTGCCCGGTGCTGCGGTCTTTCTCGCCTCCTCCGACAGCGACTTCATGACCGGGCAGACGCTCGTCGTCGACGGGGGATCGGTGATGCTCTAAAAGGGAGGGGACATGAGCCAGGTCGCCGCGGCCCCCGTGACGCAACGCGACGGGAGCGTCGCGAAAAGGGCCTTGTTCGGGGCATGGGTCGGCTTTTACGTCGACCTGTTCGACATCTTTCTCCCGGTGCTGGTGTTGGGGCCGGCGCTGGGGTATTTCGTACCGGGCAGCTTCGGGCCGACGGCCACCGCGATCGTGGGCGCCTCGGTCTTCGCGGCTACCCTCCTCGGCCGGCCGCTGGGGGCGTTGATCTTCGGTCACCTCGCGGACACCATGGGGAGACGCCGAACAACCATCGTCGCCGTCGGCGGTGCCGGCGTGGCGACGCTGATACTGGGTCTGCTGCCCGGATACCAGCAGTGGGGCATCGCCGCCGTGGTGTGCATGATCGCGCTGCGCTTCCTGGCCGGCATATTTCTCGGCGGTGAGTACACCGCGGCAAACCCGCTGGCGATGGAGGCGGCTCCCAAGGAAAAGCGTGGACTCTACTCGGGCCTGATCTGCACCGCCTACCCACTGTCCTATGCGACGATCTCGTTGATCACGGTGATCCTGCTCTCCGTTCTGCCCTCCGGCCCACCGGATTCCGCGTACTCACAGTGGGGATGGAGGATCCCGTTTATCCTCGGCGGCCTCCTTACCTTCACGCTGGCCATCTACTATCGCCGATACGTCGACGAATCGGAGATATTCGCGAAGTCGCAGACGAAGAAATCACCGATTCTGAGCGTCTTCTCGGAAGGAAATCTGCGGAGTTTTCTCCGGGCCTTCGTCCTGATGTCGGGGTTCTGGTTCGCGCTTCAGCCGGTGGCGGCCGTGCTGCCCGGACTGCTTGCCGAGCGGGGAGCGGGGCTCTCGCCGCGGGCCATCAGCGTGGCGCTGGCGATCATTTACCTGGTGCTTGCCTTCGCCCATCCCGCGGCCGGGGCGGTAAGCCAGCGGACCGGGCGTCGTCCCTTCTTGATCGTCGCGGGCGGGATCATCGCCGTGGGCGGGGCCTTCCTGTACTACCTTCTGGTGCGCGTGGCTCCGGACAACGGGTGGCTCGCCGTCGTTCTCATGGGTCTGGTCACGGCGAGCGTCATCGCGCCGTGGGCGCTGTTGACCGCCTACCTCAACGAGCAGTTCCACACCGGCGTGCGGGCGTCCGGTTACGGACTCGGATACAGCCTCGCCCTGATACCGCCGTCGTTCTACGCCTTCTACCAGGCCGGGTTGGCGACGCTCATGCCGTTCGAGTACACCGGACTTGTCCTGATGGCCCTCGGCGGGCTGCTCGTCGTCCTGGGCGCGACCTGGGGGCCGGAGACCAAGGACGTGGACTTCGCGAAGGACGTCGGGTGACGCGGTGGGAGGATCTCGGCATGAATGAGGGAACGGATTCGGGCGCTTCGGGTGCGGTCCTCGGCGGTGTGGAGAGCACCGCGTTCGATGTCGGTGATCTCACCGTACTCGCGCTCAACGACGGACAGTTCACCATGTGGCGCGAGTTCCTGACGGATCCGTGGCCGCATGACGAGCTGGCAGGACCCGACGGAACCGTACGGCTTCCGATCGGCTGTTTCCTGCTCCCGGGCGACAAAAACGTTCTCATCGACGCTGGCTTCGGCCCGCAGGAACGCGGTGCCCTGCGGGGCGGACGACTGCCGACCGAGCTACGCGCTCAGGGTTTCACGCCCGCCGACGTCGACGTCCTCGCGATCAGCCACCTTCACCCCGATCACACTGGCTGGATCGCCACCCCAGAAGTGGAGCCCGTCTTTCCGAACGCGCAGGTGGTCGTCAATCGCGCGGATTGGGAGTTCTTCGTGGAGCGGCAGGAGAAGCCGCTCGCCGAGCACGTGCGGACGGCGCTCCTCGACCTCGCCGAGAGCGACCGGGTGACGCTGTTGGACGGCGAGAGCCAGATCCACCGCGGGGTGACCGCGCTGTCCGCCCCCGGCCACACGCCCGGCCACACGGTGTTCGCGGTCCACGACAGGGGCGAGCGGGCGCTCTTGCTCGGCGACGCGATCTACTGCCCCCAGCAGCTCACCAACCTGGACTGGGGAGCGATAGTCGACGTCGACCCGGCCCTGGCCAGACAGACCCGCGAGGCGCTGCTCCGCGACCTGGAGCAACCCGACGTGCTCGGCGTGGGCTGCCACTTCCCCGGACTGCTGGCCAACCGAGCGATCGTAAACCGTTAGCGCACAGACCGTCAGTCGCGGTCCCCGTCGAGGTGGCGGCGTGTTCGGCACCGAAAGCCCTCCGGGTGCCGAACACGCTGACCCTTGAACTCGCAGGTCAAGTCGTTGACCAATGCCCTGATGTGCTATTCCATCCCCATGGCCTCCCGCTGCCCGCCATGGCAACCACTCCTGATCATGACGGAATCATGCATAGATCTCGTCGGAGGAAAGGCGGGAACGGTTACATGAAGGATGATCGCCCGACGGCTTATCGGTGGCGGGCTGCTAGCGCGGTCAGGATGACCTCTAAGAGCCGGTGAGTCAGCGCGAGTTCGGCGAATAGAGCACGGACCCGGACGTAACATTAGGCCGGCATGGCCGGCGCGCAGGCGGAGTCGCACTGGTGTCCGGTCGGCCCGCTATTGTTCGCGGTCGCGGTTGTTGTCGATCCGGAGTGTTCATGAACCAGGCGGGTTGGAGAGGTCCTGAGGATGTCTGGGCCAACCATTCCCGTCCCCTAGCCCAACAGGCGCTGAAGCGGGCACGCCGGGCCGGTTGGTATGTCAAGAAGTCCAGCGGCGCAGGTCATGTCTGGGGCGTGATCACGTGTGGCGATCCTGAACTCCCGCGCGAGAGCGCTGCTCGCTGAGCGTGTTGTCGACGTCTGGCCCGGCCGATGGAAGCGAGACAGCAGAAATCATCGACAACGCTCTGCGTAAGTGCCCCCACGATCGCGGCGCTCCCGTCCGAGACTTGCTGGCGGAGGCACAGGCCCTCGTCGAGTCCGCTGCCAACTGCCTCGCCGCGGCGGAGTCACTCCAAGAGGCCGACGGGCACCGCCAGCTCGTCGAGGATTTCCTCAACCAGACGCTTGAGGACGCCGACGAGGCGGATCAGCTCATGGAGCGTGCTCTTGAGGAGGAGTTGGCGGCAGGCAAGGCCGAAGCGGCGGCCGGACAGGCTGCTGCCGGGGCCGGTGTCTCGGTGACGTTGGGAGCAGAACAGCTCGCCGTACGTGCCGACTCGCAGGCAACGGAGGCCAAGCAGCTGATCACAGGGGAGAAGGACCGCGAAGCGCGAATGTTGCGCTCCCGCTGCGACGACATCCGCTGGCAGGCGCAGTTGTTGCTTTCTCGAATGTGAGTGATCGCATCTAGCCTTGGTGTTGGCATCTGCCAACACTAGCTAGTATCCTTGTCTGTGCAGGAGAGCGACCTGCGACGACCCAGGAGTGACATGCCCACGTTCCAGTTGAATCTGTCCTACCGCAACGTGGACGTTGAGGACCTTGATCAGCTCGAAGCGATCGCCAAGACGGTCCCGCACGCTTACGTGATCTGTGTCGACGGTCAAACTCGCATCCTGGCGGCCCTTGAGGCCACTTCCGCCATCGAGGCCGTCGAGCTGCTCGTGGAGGCGATCCATTCCGCTGACGCCCACGCAGAGCCGGTTGCTGTCGAGCTGTCCTTGATGTCCATCTCGGAGATCGCCTCCCTGGTGGGCCTGAACCGTGAGGCAGTTCGTCTGTGGACCGTTGGCAAGCGTGGCCCCGGCAACTTCCCAGCTCCTGTCGATACTGTCGGCGACCGCATCAAGGTCTGGGCGGCGCATGACGTGTGGCTATGGCTGAAGGACAACTCGATTCCGTGCCCGAACGCGCGTCCGCTGTCAATGGCGGAGGTCGCCGACGGTACCCGGACCATCGAGCGGCTCCGCCGCCACTGGCTCAACCTGCCGACGCTGACCGGCGCCGCGAACTGGCGTGTTGCCAAGCACGAGGAGATGACGGTCCCTGTGCATCACGCTCGGCGCAAGGCAGCCTCTTTCTGACCTGCCTCGTCGACCTAACCGCCGGCCTGCCATTTCTGGTCTGGGTTGTACGCCCGGACCCCGGTCGAAGCGAATGGTGAACCATGTCTCTCAAGGAAGACGAAGACCTTCAGGCTCGCGTTCAGTCCATGCTCGAGCACTGCGAGCTCGTGAATGTTCGTGTCATCGAGTTCAGTGCTCGCCGCCTCACGCCCGGTGAGGCAGTCGCGGCTAACGTATCGTCGGAGACCAGCTACTTCGTCGACGCCGCCGCCTTCGCCAATAGATACCTGTGGAGAGTCGAGTTCGTCGACGAAGAGCAGGCCTCGGTGGCTAAGCTGACCGCAACCCTCCTGGTCGAGTACGACGTCTCAGAGGGCTTCGTACCGGATCAGGAGGCGGCAGAGGCGATCTCCCAGAGCACGGGCTACTTCGCGGCCTACCCGTACGTCCGGGAATTGTTCCAGTCGCACACCGCAAGGCTGCAGCTCAATCCGCTCGTCCTCGGCATGCTGATGCGCGACAGGACCCACCCAAGGACGATCACTACTCCCTGAGCGCAACCACGCTAGCTCATGACTGGCTGATTCTGGGCGCTGACCTCGCTCGGAGCTGTCCGCATCTGTTTTCGTCCAGCCCCGGCCCCGAACCTGCGCACCGAGCCGTCAATCCTTGACGGCGCCCCGTAGCGTGCCGCTGTCGCCGAGCCTCTCCAGTAGTGCGGCTGTAGACCAACTCCTGACGTCGTCCCGACCTCGTCTGACTTGCGCGCGTGGTGCTGCACCCATGCGTCTGGGGTGCTCACGACCAGGACTCACACGCACGCCCATCGGCAGATCTGCACGCCAACACCGCGCCCTCGTTCGAGCACGCGGGTGTCGGCGAAGCCGCCCGGGCTGACACCGACGACCCTGTCACGGGCAACGGCCCGATCAACCGTCGAGAGCGGCGCGCACCAGGTCGCGGAGCTCATCGTCGGGGACGCCGGCGGCGTCGTCGGGCCGTAGATGGATGGTCCCCTTGCCGGTCGTGAGCTCGGGGTGGCGGGCGGTGAAGCCGCCATCGCGACCCTGCGCCCAGCCGTAGATCGACAAGCCGTGCTTCCACACGCCCACGAACAGGCGGCGCCGGCCGACCTTGTAGGTGGGCATCTGGTACGACAGCACCACCGCGGCGTCGGGGTGGGCCTCCAAGACCAGCCGGTGGAGACGGTCGAACAGGGGCCGGTGCTCAGGGGCGATGGCGTCGATGTAGTCCCGCACGGCGTCGTCCATCGCTACTGCTGCACCGCCGCAGGGTCCATGTAGAAGACCTCCCAGTTGTGCCCGTCGGGGTCCTGGAAGCTGCGCCCGTACATGAAGTCGTCGTCCATCGAGAAGTCGCCGGGCTGCCCGCCCGCCGCAAGGGCCTTGCCGACCAGCTCATCCACCTCTTGCTTGCTGTCGGTGCTCAGGGCCACGATCGCCTCGACCCTCTTCGTGGCGTCGACGATGTCCTTCTTGGTGAAGTTCTTGAAGAACGGCTGCACCAGCAGCATGGCGTAGATGTCGTCGGTGATGACCACGCATGCGGCGTTCTCGTCGGTGAACTGCGGGTTGATCGAGTAGCCGAGCTCGGTGTAGAAGTCCTTCGACCTGTCGAGGTCCTTCACGGGGAGATTGACGAAGATCTTCGTTGACATCGGGGTCTCCTTGTCTCGTTGCCGCGTGCAGAGGACACCCTTAGAGACTGCGGCCGCTGCCAAGACTCATCGGCCGAGGGCGGCCGAGACGGCCGCGGGGTCGAAGCCTACCCGGTGGAACGACGTAGGGTCGGACGCCCTCGGCGTGGGTCGTGCTCACCGTGCGCAGCAGCGTCGAGATGGCGTCCCGGTCGGCTCCGATCCGGTCGGCGGCCGCGAAGACGAACAGTACGTAGCCGGGTTCCCGCAGCAGTTCGTACATCCGCACGGTGGGCCGGCCGGCCTCCCACAGCTCGAGGTCGGGCAGGCGGTCGCCGGCCCGAATCGCGCCGCGTGGCGGCCGCCCACCGGTCTCGGCCCGGGATCCGGCAACATCGCGATAGTTGACGGCGATGCTGGACAGGGTTTCCGCTGCCCTGCGTTGGACGGGTGGCCGCGGCAGGAGGAGGCGGGCGGCGAGGTTGCGCCCCAGCTTGAGCAGCGGGTTGCGGATCACGAAGCTGCGGAACATCAGGTCGGTGGTGTGCCGGAGGCTCGTGTGCACCGGGCGGCGCTCGGCGTCGTAGGTGTCCAGCAGCTCCGCGGAAGCCTGCCCGCGCAGCACCATGGCCAGTTTCCAGCCGAGGTTGGCCGCGTCCTGCAGGCCGGTGTTCATTCCCTGGCCGCCGGCAGGGCTGTGCGCGTGCGCGGCGTCGCCGGCGACGAACACCCTGCCGCCGCGCGTGGTGCCGACCTGCCGGCTGGGCGCGACGAAGCGGGTCAGCCAGCGGGGCTCGCGCAGGGTGATCCTGGACGGTGCGATGGCGTCGACGGTCTCCTGGAGCTCGTCCAGGGTCAGCTCCTCGGTGCGAGCGTGGTGCTGCTGGGCGAAGTCGACGGCGAAGATCCGCACGTAGTCGCCGAGGAACGGAAGGATGGACACGAACCCGCGTGGCGAGGTCAGGTTGGTGATGCGGGAGCGTACGAACTTGGTGTCTACCTTGACGTCCCCGATGGAGACGACCTCCTCGCCCTCGAACGCCATCCCGACCGCCTGCCGCCGTCACGAAGGACGGCCGCGGCCACGTGGTCGTCGAACTGCTCGACGCCGACGAGTTCGGCGCCCCGTTCGATTACCACTCCGTGCCGGTCGAGGTGCGTCGCGAGGATCTCCTCGGTCTGCCGCTGCGGCAGCATCAGCATGTACGGAAACCGGGTGTCCAGACCCTGCAGCTCCACCGAGACCGGCCGACCGCCGCCAAGGCCCAATATTCAGACCCGGCACCGGGTAACCCCGGCGGACGAACTCCTCGGCGAGCCCCGCCAGGTCCATCGTCTCCAGCGTTCTGGCGTGGATCACGAGCGCCTTGGACAGCGAGGTCCGCTCCGCCGCCTTGTCGACCACCCGGACCGACACGTTGCGGCGTGCCAGCTCGCCGGCGGCCATCATGCCGACCGGTCCCGCGCCGACCACCAGCACGTCGACGATTTCGGCCTTCGCGAGGTCCGTGGTCTCGGCCATCGTTGTCATCGTTCGCTCCTCGGCAGCCGGCCGCCGAACCGCCATTCCAGGCCGAGCATCCGGAAGAACATCCGATCCAGCCAGCGGTCGGGCAGCAGCCGTGACAGCCGGATGAGCAGCTTGGCGTGCCCTCCGGCGGGGTAGCGCGTGGCCGGCCGGCGTACCGTCAACGCCCGCAGGATCACGCCGGCGATCGTCTCCGGAGGGCTGCCAGCGTCGCTGCGGGCGGCGATCCCCTCGATGACCGTGGCGAACGACGATCCGTACAGGCGCCGGCCGTCGTCGAAGAGACGCTGCACCAGTTGGCGCGCGTTGCCGACCATCTTCGCGGGCGCGCGGGTCGCCGTCGCTCCGGGCTCGATCAGCACGACGTGGATTCCCCACGGCCGAAGCTCCATACGCAACGCGTTGGTCAGCGAGACCAGCCCGTGTTTGGGAACCGTGATCGGCGCGATGTACGGCAGCGTGATCCGTCCGCCCTCCGAGCCCACGTTGACCAGGCGTCCACCGGCCCGGCGCAGCAGCGGGAGGAAGGCCTGGGTGACGGCGAGCGGGCCGACGAGGTTGACCTCCAGCTCTTGGCGCATCTCGTCGAGCGGAAGCAGCTCCATCGGGCAGGGCGTGCCGGTGCCGGCGTTGTTGACCAGCCCGGCCAGTCCCGCCGCGCCGACCTCCGCGGTGATCGCCGCCGCCGCCTCGGCGATCAGGAAGGGATCGGTGACGTCGATCCGGATCGGCCTGATCCGTCCGGGTACGAGCGCCCGTACCTCGTCGGCGTCGCCCTCGTTGCGCACTCCCGCGAACACCGTGAATCCGGCCCCCGCCAGCGCGACAACCGTGGCCCTGCCGATACCCGACGACGTGCCGGTGACCAGCACGGTGCCACGATCGGTGGGTCCGGCGTTTCCGGCGTTTCCGGTAGGTCCGACCATGATCATCACCTCCACGGCACTCGCCTCGGAGCCGACGCTAGGGCCGGTGATCGGTTCCGCGAATCCGTCATGTGACCGGCCTGGGAGGCTCGCGCGATACCGTTCGAGCATGCTGTTCGGGCGCGACGACGAGCGCCGGCTGGTCGAGCGGATGATCGCCGAGGCTCGGGCCGGGCACAGCGGCGTTCTCGTGCTCCGCGGCGAGGTGGGTGTGGGCAAGTCGGCGTTGCTCGAGTACGCCGGTGCGTCCGCCGAGGGGATGCGCGTGCTTCGCAGCCACGGTGTGCAGGGCGACGCGGAGCTGCCGTTCGCCGCCCTGCATCAGCTGCTCCGTCCGCTGTCCGGCCGGCTGGAAGGGCTGCCCGATCCGCAGGCCGGCGCGCTCCGTGGCGCCTTCGGCTTGGCGCCGACGGGATCCGTCGACCGGCTGTTGGTGGCACTCGGCGTGCTGACCGTGTTGTCCGAGGCCGCCGACGAGCGCCCGGTGCTCTGCCTGGTCGACGACGCCCAATGGCTGGACCAACCGACTGCCGACACCCTGCGGTTCGTCGCCCATCGCCTCGTCGCCGAACGGATCCTTCTGCTGTTCGCCGTGCGGGAGGGCGCGGCCGACCCGTTCCCGGGGCTACCGGAGCTACGGCTTCGGGGCCTCGGTGAGCAGGCCGCGACGGCCCTGCTGGCCGAGCGCTACCCGGAGCTGTCCGTGGAGATCCGGGAACGGATCGTCGCCGAGACCGGCGGCAACCCGCTCGCGCTGAGCGACCTGCCAGGGGCGCTGACCGAGGAGCAGCGCGCCGGCCAAGCGCCGCTGCTCGGACCGCTGCCGCTGCCCGATCACCTGCAGCGGACGTACCTCGAGCAGGTACGCGGCCTGCCCGAGACCACGGGGACCGCGTTGTTGGCGGCTGCGGCCGAGGACCACGGCGAGCTCAGCCTGGTGCTGCGGGCCGCCGCCGAACTCGGCGTCGGGGCGGATGCGTTCGACGCCGCCGAGGCCGTCGGGCTGGTCGGCATCGACGACGCCCCTGGCGGCGGGCGTGTGGTGTTCCGCCATCCGCTGATGCGGGCGGCCGTCTACCGCAGCGCTCCGTTCACCCGGCGGCTGGCCGTACACCGGGCGCTGGCCAGGGCGCTGGATCCGGAGACCGACGCTGACCGCAGGGCGTGGCACCTGGCGGCGGCGACGACCGGGCCGGACGAGAGCGTCGCGGCCGAACTGGAACGCAGCAGCCAGCGGGCCCGGCACCGGGGTGGCCCGGCCGCCGCCGCGACCGCGCTCGAGCGGGCGGCATGGCTGTCCGTCTCTACAACCGACCGCGCCCTGCGGTTGATCGCCGCGGCCGAGGCCGCCAACGCCGCCGGGCACCCGGGACGCGCCGAGACGCTGGCCGGCCAGGCCGAAAAGATCGAAACCGATTCCGCCATGCAGGCCAGGATCCGGCTGCTACGGGCCACCATCGCCTTCGAAAGCGGTTCTCCCGCCACCACGCACGGTCTGCTGCTGGGCGGCGCGGCACCCATCTCCGCCGATCACCCCGAGCTGGCGGCCTCGATGCTGGTGGACGCTATCAAGAACGGATGGTTCTCCAACGATCTGGCCCGCGCCGGGGAGGCCGCCGCGGCACTCGAGGCGATCCGGCTGCCCGAGGACAGCCGGCTGCGGCCGCTGGTCCGTACGGTGCTCGGGCTGGTCGTGATCTTCGGCCGGGACGGATCCGACCGCGACCATGCGGTCACCCAGATGCGACAGGGGGTCGACGCGCGGACTCTGCTCTCGACGGATTCCCATCCGCTCGGGACGATCCTCACCTCGTTGGCGGCCACCGTGCTGGGCGACGATGCGGACGCGATCGAGGTGGCCGAGTCGGCGGTCGCCGTCTGCCGGACGAGCGGGCAGATCGGCTGGCTTCCGCTGGCCCTGCAGATCCTGGCCTCCGTGGAGATCATGACCGGCCAGCACCGCTTCGCCAGGGCCAACGCGAGCGAGGGGCTGGCGTTGGCCGGCACACTCGGGCAGGACAACCGTGTCTGCCACTTCCGATGCGTGCTGGCCTGGCTCGACGCGGTGGCCGGGAACGAGGAGTCCTGTCGCGAGCTGGCCGCACGTGGCCTGCGGCACGCCGAAACCCAGCGCATCGCGCCGTCGGCGGCGCTCGCGTACTGGGCGCTCGGCCTGCTCGACCTGGGGTTGGGCCGCCCCGAGCAGGCGCTGGAGCACCTGCTGCCACGCTCCCCGGAGACCGGCGGACACCCGCTCGTCAGGATCATGCAGACGCCGGACCTGGTGGAGGCGGCGACCAGGGTCGGGGCCGGCGACGAGGTCCGGCCGTACCTGGTGCGGTTCGAGGCCTGGGCGGTCGACGTCGACCGGCCGTGGCCGAAGGCCGCCGTCGCCCGGTGTCGGGCGCTGCTGGCGGCCGACGAGAATGCCGAGGAGCAGTTCCTCGCGGCGCTGCGCCTGCACGACGACGTCGACGGTTCGGGACACCCGCGCCCGTACGACCGTGCCCGCACCGAGCTGCTGTACGGTGAATGGCTCCGCCGGGTGCGCCGCCGCGCCGACGCGCGAATGCCGCTGCACTCGGCCGCGGAGGTCTTCGAGCAGCTCGGCGCGGTACCGTGGGCGCGCCGGGCGAACGCCGAGCTCCGCGCCACCGGCCGAAGCCTCCGTACGGCGACGCCGTCGACCGTGGCGACCTTGACCCCGCAGGAGCTCCAGGTCGTGCGGCTGGCCAGCACCGGCGCCAGCAACCGGGAGATCGCCGCGCAGCTCTTCCTCAGTCCCCGCACCGTCGGCTACCACCTCTACAAGGCGTTTCCCAAGCTCGGCATTAGCTCCCGCGCCGAGCTCGCCCACCTGTCCCTCGACGGGTAGCCGGCGGGACCGGTCGTTTGACGGATTCGGCGGTCGTCGTGTGCCGCCTACCGTCGTGCCGACACCCCAGAAGGGTGGGAGGGCAGATGGCGTTCGATATCGGCACCTACACCCGCGCGTCCAAAGGTGTCGCGTGGGACGACCTGGCGTTGGAGGAATTCCGCACCCACCCGTGGAACATGGAGGAGTTCTGGCACGGCGAGGCATTGTCCGCCGTGCTCGGAATGCACCGGGAGCAGTCGCGGAGGCCAGGCACGTCGCCTTTTACGCGACGCAGGCCAGGCAACGGCTGGCGCGGAGCACGAAGGTGCAGAAGCTGGCCCGCTATGCCCTGCAGAAATTCTGGGGACCTGTCGGATCGGGGGCAATGGCCGAGTCCGAGGTGCGGCACGTCCTTCGGCACCTGATGAGCGGGCCGGAAGGGCGCAGGGCGGCGCGGAAGAGAGACGAGCACATCTCGAAAATGCCCGGCCTCGCCGGCCTCCGCATCGTCGAGAAGGCGCTCGAACTCCGCGGGATCCCCGCCTGACGACGAGCGTGGAGGTTGTTTGAGATGCCGATGTCGAAAGGACTGGCCAGGTTCAACCGGGTGGTCACGAACCGTACCCTGGGCCGGATAGCCCCGTGGATGCCGGGCTTCGGCGTCGTCCACCACCGTGGCCGGAAATCCGGTCGCGATTATCGGACCCCGGTCAACGTGTTCCGGCGCGGGGACGGATACGTGATGGCGATGACGTACGGCTCGCAGACCGACTGGGTGAAGAACGTGCTCGCCGCCGGCGGCTGCGATCTCGAGACCCGCAGGCACCTCGTGCACCTCGTCGAACCGAGGCTGTACGTGGACGAGAAGAGAACCGGGATGCCGGCCTTCGTACGCACGGTCCTGGGGTTGACCAACGTCACGGAGTTCCTCGCGCTGAAGCTCGCCGACGAGAGCTCACCCAGGTGACCCTCGCCGGCTCAGCCGGTAGCGAGTACCCCGTCCGCGGCCAGCCGCGCGATCTCCGCCGCGCTCATGCCGGCCGCGGTGAGCGCCTCGCCCGTGTGCTCGCCGATCCGGGGCACGGCGCCGACCGACGAGGCGGCCGCGTCCACCGGGATACGCGGGACTGTCGGCCCGTCACCGGCATCCGCCCACAGGCCGAGCGCGTCGACCTGCGGATCGTCGACCAGGGCGGTCACCGGCCGCACGACGGAGGCCGGTACGCCGACCGCCGACAGCCGCTCGACCAGTTCGACGGCGGTGATGCGGGTCGTGACCGCCTCGATCGCGGCGATGAGCTCGTCCCGAGCCCGCAGCCTGCCGACGTTGCTCGCGAACCGGGGATCGTCGGCGAGCGACGTGCTGCCGACGGCCGCGCAGAATCTCTGCCACATCCGGTCGCTGTTCACGCCGACCATGACCATTCCGTCCTTCGCGTGAATCGCCTGGTACGGCGCGAAGTTGTGCTGGGCGGTGCCGAGCCGGCGCGGTGCCGCGCCGGTCAGCCTGGCGGCGACGAGATGGTGCATGAGATAGCCAACGGCCGTGCCGAGCAGCGTCGCCTGCACCCGCCCGCCGCGGCGTGAGCTGTCCGGTTCGAGCAGCGCGGCGAGCACCGCGATCGCCGCCCACATGCCCGTGCCGACGTCGAGCATCGCCGTTCCGACGCGGCACGGGTCGCCGTCCGGGTAGCCGGTGAGGTCCATGATCCCGGAATGGGCCTGGACGATGGCGTCGAAGCCGGCCACGCCGGCGAGCGGGCCGACGTCGCCGAACGCGTTCACGCTGCAGTACACGAGGTGGGGGTTGACCCGCCCGAGATCCTCCCAGGCCAGCCCCAGGGCCGCTGCCTTGCCCGGGCGCAGGCTCTCCAGGAACACATCGGCCCGTTCGACCAGCCGGAGGACGACGTCGCGGCCCTCGGGTCGCTTGGCGTCGACGGCCACCGACTCCTTGCCCCGGTTGAACGCGACGAAGGCGGTACCGGCGTCCTCCACGAACGGAGGCCAGTGGCGTGCGTCGTCGCCGTGCGGCGGCTCGACCTTGAGGACCCGTGCGCCGAGGTCGTGCAGGATCAGCGAGGCGAAGGGCCCAGCGATGTTCACGGTCAGGTCGACGACGGTGACCCCGGCGAGTGGGAGGTCGGATTTGCCCGGCTCAGACATCGTCACGCACGGCCCCCGCCGTCTGCGCGCGGCTTTCCCGAGCCCGGCTCTCCCGGGCCCTGTCGATCAGCTGGAGGATGCGGGGTGGAGTCAACGGCGTCTCGAGCACCTCGGCGCCGAACGGACGCAGGGCGTCTTCGACGGCGGACAGCAGCACCGCGCCGATGCCGATGTGGCCCCCCTCGCCGAGGCCCTTCGTGCCGAGCGGGGTGATGGGGGAGGGCGTCTCGATGTGCGAGACCTCGATGTCGGGCACCGACGCGGCGTTCGGTAGCTGGTAGTCGCCGAGCGTCCGGGTCAGCAGCGTGCCGGCGTCGTCGTAGACGATCTGCTCGAACATGGTGCCGCCGAAGGCCTGGACGCTGCTGCCGATCAGCTGGTTCTCCACGATGCCCGGGTTGATGAGCCGGCCGGAGTCGTGCACGTACCAGACCTTCCGCACGTCGACCCCGCCGGTCTCCACGTCCACCTCGACGAGGCAGCCCATGGCGCCCGAGCCGTGGGTGGGGTAGATGCGTAGCCGGCCGTGCTCGTCCGGCAGCCAGTTGACCTCGGGGTTGGTGTAGACGGCGCTGGCCTCGAGCACCGGTTCCTTCTCACCGGGGAGCATCGCGTACGGCCCCGGCTGGAAGTAGGTGCGTTGCGCCACGTCGGCGACGTCCATCGCGGTGCCCGGGGATCCCTTCGCCCGCACCGTGCCGCCCCCGAGCTCGAGGTCGTCGGGCGTGACCTCCAGGGCGACGCTCGCGGCCAGCAGCAGCTTGCGCCCGACCTCGGTCGCCGCCTGGTGCGCGGCCGCGACGCCGAAGGTGGCGCCCCGGCTCGCGTACGCGCCGAGCCCGTACGGCACGGCGTCGGTGTCGCCCCAGCGCACCCGCACGTCCGCGGGCGAAACCCCGACGCAGTCGGCGACCACCTGCGCGTACGACGTCTGTACGCCCTGGCCGATGGGCTGCAGGCCGGTGAGTGCGGTGACCGTGCCGTCCGGGTGCAGGCGTACCGTCGCGCTCTCGAACCCGCTGAAGACCGACATCGGGATCGCGCCGGCGGACGGCTCCATCGTCGAAACGACGCCGACGCCGAGGAACCGCCCGTTCGCCCTCGCCCGCTCCTGCTCCCGGCGCAGCGCGGGCAGGTCCATCTTCTCCTGCACGAGGTCGAGACACTCGACGAAGCTGCCGCTCTCGATGATCGGGCCGGTGCAGATCTCGTGCGGGAACTCGGTAAGTAGGTTGCGGCGGCGCAGCTCCAGCGGATCCATGCCCAGCGCCGCTGCCGCCTTGTCCATCAGCCGCTCGATGAGCTGGTTGGCGATGTCCTTGCCGTACCCCCGGTACGCGCCGTAGGCCGGCTTGTTCGTCACCAGGCCGCGGACCCGCACGTCGTAGGCGTCAATGCGGTACGGGCCGGGGATGTACGTCGCGCCGACGATCAGGGCCGCGAGGCCGATCGCGCGGACGACGCCGTCGCAGCCGACGTCGGCCAGCAGGCGGTCGCGAAGGGCGAGGACCGTCCCGTCGCTGCGCAGCGCGAGCTCGGCGTGGTGTACGTAGCCGCGCGAGCCGACCGGGCCCGCCAGCATCCATTCCTCGCGAGTCTCCGCCCACTTCACCGGGCGGCCGGTCAGTATCGACAGCAGGATCGGTACCACGTCCCCGTCGGCCTGCCCCTTCGACCCGTAGCCGCCGCCGACGTCCCCGGTGAGCACCCGCACCGAGGTCTCCGGCAGCCCGAAGATCCGTGCGTACGTCGTCCTCATCTGGTGCGGGACCTGCGTCGCGACACGGACCGTGAGGGTGCGGCCGTCGGGGTCGTACTCCGCGACGACGGCGCGGGGCTCCAGCGGCACCGCGGCGTAGCGGTGGACGGCGACACGTGCCTCGACCACCGCGTCGGCCTCGCCGAAGGAGCGTTCCACGTCGCCGTAGGCGAAGTCGTACCGGACCTGGACGTTGTCGTCCCACTCGTCGTAGAGACGCGGCGAGGCCGGCGAGGCTGGCGAGCCGTCGCCGTACCAGTCGACCGCCCCCTCGTCGACGTCCATGACCGGCTCCAGCACCTCGTACTCGACCTCGATGGCCTCGAGCGCGTCCTCCGCGAGGTACCTGTCGGTCGCCGCCACCGCGGCGACCGGCTCGCCCTCGTACACCACCTTGTCGACCGCGAGTCCGTAGACGCGCGGCGCGACGATCCCGGGCAGGGCGAAGTTCGGCGGGAGCGGCGCCCAGTGCTCGCGCGCCTCGGCGCCGCTCACGGCGGCAACGACTCCGGGCATGGAGCGGGCCCTGGCGACGTCGACCCGGACGATGCGGGCGTGTGGGTGCGGGCTGCGCAGGATCGCGCAGTGCAGGGCGCCCTGCGGTGTGACGTCGTCGGCGAACCGTCCCGTCCCGGTGACCAGGCGGTTGTCCTCCTGCCGGGGGATACGGCGTCCGACCCAGGGCTGCTGGCGCATCTCGTCGACGGTCACCGTGAACCACCCACCGAGCGGACTGCCTTGCGGATGTTCTGGTAGCAGCCGCACCGACACAGGTTGCCCACGAGCCCTTCGCGGACGCCGTCGTCGGTCGGTGCGGCATCGCGTGCCAGGAGGGCAGTCGCCGCGACGACGAAGCCGGGGGTGCAGTAGCCGCACTGGACGGCTTCCGCATCGACGAACGCCTGTTGGACGGGGTGCGGGCCGTCTTCTGCGCGCAGGCCCTCCACGGTGGTGATGCGGGCGCCGTCGACCTGTGCGGCGAGCATCAGGCAGCTCTTGACCGGCTCGCCGTCGACGAGCACCGTGCAGGCTCCGCAGAGCCCGTCGTCGCAGCCGCTGTGTGTCCCGGTCAGCCGGAGGTACTCCCGGAGGAAGTCCACCAGGAGCAGCCGCGGCTCCACCTCTCGCCGGTGACGTTCGCCGTTCACCTCGGTGTCGAGGGGCACCAAGCCACCCATGTCACACCTCCCGTTCGGTCGTCCGCGGGCCCCGCGCCGCGCGTTCCAGCCCGCGGCCGATGAGGACCGAGGCGAGCCTGGCCCGGTAGGCCGTGTCGCCGCGCGGGTCCGCGTAACCCTCGTGGTCGGCGAGGAGGCCCTCGATCCCCCGCCGGATCGCCGCCGACGTCGCTCCCTCCAGGCGGACGGCCTTCTCGACCTGTGTGGCCCGACACGTCGTGCGGAGCAGGCCGCCGACCGCGATGCGCGGTCCGGCGAGCTCGCCGTCGCCGGGTACCACCGCGACGTTCACGATGGGCACGCCGTTCGGCTGGGGAGCGAACTCCAGGTAGACGCCGCGGTCGGCGCCCGCGCCGAGCGGGACGTGAAGCCGGGTCAGCAGCTCGCCGGGCCGCAGGGCCGACACCCTGGTGTCGCTGAACATCTCCGCGACCGGGACCTGGCGGGACCCGGCCGTGCGCTCGACCACGGCCACCGCACCCAGCGCAACGAGCGCCGTCGACATGTTGGCCCTCGGGTCGGCGAAGCACACGTTCCCGCCGATCGTCCCGCGCGCACGTACCTGCATGTCACCCGTCCGCCTCGCCGCCTCCGCGAGCAGTGGGACGGCGGAGGCGACGACGGGATCGTCGGCGACGTGCTGGTGCCGGGTCATCGCGCCGATGGCGAGCTCGGTCGCCTCCCCGTTGCCGATGCCCTGCAGCTCGGTGATCCTGTTCAGGTCGACCACCAACGCGGGCCGTACCGCGCGGAGCTTGAGGAGCGGCAGCAGGCTCTGTCCTCCGGCCAGCGCCGTCCCGCCGTCGGCGAGCGCGCGGCACGCCTCGGCTGTCGACGGGGGCCTGACGTACTCGAACGATGCTGGACGCACGCGGTCACCTCACCCTTGTTCACCGCCGAGGCGGTCCGATGCCGTAGTGCGAGCCGGACACGCCGATGCCGCCGATCAACGCGCCGCCCACCCTGATCGGGAGACCGCCGGGCAGGACGGTCAGTCCGGAGATTCGGGGTACCCCTTCGAGCAGCACCGGGTCGTCCTTGATGAACGGGAGCCAATCGCTGGTCGGCATGTTCCAGGCGACCGCCGACCACGCCTTCTGCGTGGCGACGTCGGCGCTCGGATACGGTGCGCGAAGGACGCGAGGGATCGGTCACTGGGTTCCTATCCGGTCGAGGATCGTTGGCCCGATTCTGCAGACCGCCCACCAGGGCATCAACCCTGCATCTGCAGGGTTTTGCCGGACCGGACCGGCCTCTAGGGTGTGGGTAAGACCTGCTGTGATCTTCTCCGTGGACTCCGGTTCGGGACAGAGGCGTGGAACCAACCCCGTCGTCGGGCGTCGGCCAGTGGTCGGCCCTAGACGTGCTGCCGCAACGCCTGTCCGGCGTGATCGACCTGGACGTCCTCTCCGCGCGGGCGGCGGTCGAGGTACACCGGCTGCTGCACGACCATCTGATCTGCGTGACCTGGGTGGACCCGTCCGCGACGGCCGCCGGGGGAGACATGGAGGACCCTTGGCTGGTGGTCGGGGCCGAGCGCGGGCACCGGGAGGTGGACCTCACCGGCCTGCGCATCCCGCCCGGCGCCGGTATCGGCGGGATGGTGGCGAGCACCGGCGGACTCGTGTCCGTCGACGACTACACGAGCGAGACCGCGACGCGCGACTTCGTCGGCCTCATGGTCGACCGTGAGCGTGTCGGGGGAGCGGCCGGTGTGCCGCTGTGCTCCGACGGCCGATTCGTGGGTCTGCTGTTCGCCGGTCGTCGGGTGGACGGCGCGCTGAGCGACCGCGAGATCGACGTGCTCTTCGAGGTGTCCCGGCACCTGGGTGCCCTGATCGGTACGGCGAGGAGGGCGCAGGAGATCATCGAGCTCGCCCGCGCGGAGGAGCGGCAGCGCATCGCGACGGCGTTGCACGACGACGTGACACAGCTGCTCTTCGCCATCGGTTCGTCGGCACGGCGGGCGCGGAAGGCGATGCCCGACAACCGTCCGGACGCCGACCGCGAGCTGGAGCGGATCGAGTCCTTCGCGTCCTCCGCCGCGTCGGCGGTACGCACAGCGTTGCGCGCGGCCGTGCCGGTACGGCCCGAACAGGGCCTGCCGCTGACCCTGCGGACGGTCATCGACAGCTTCACCGACCGGACCCAGGTGCCCGTCGAGTTCGTCGTGCTCGATCGGGTACCCGCACAGTCCCCGGAGACCACCGGTGTGCTGGCGGCGGTCGTCCGCGAGGCGCTGGCGAACGTGGCGAAGCACGCACCGGGCGCTGCCGTGATCGTCAGCCTCATGGGCAACGAGTGCGAGGTCAGGCTGGTTGTCCAGGACGACGGGCCGGGTCTGCCGCCCGGGTTCGAGTTGGGTTCCATCACCGCCGCCGATGCCGGCGAGCACTTCGGTCTGCCCAACCTTTGCTATCGGGTGGGCCTCCTCGGCGGGCAGCTCACGATCCACGACAACGAGGACGGCGGCGCGACCGTGTGCGCGTCGATTCCCAGCACACCCGCCCGAGCCTGAGGCGCCCGATGACCGTTCTGCTCGTCGACGATCACCCGATCGTGCTGAAGGGCCTGCGTGAACTGCTCGACGGGTCGTCCTGGCGGATCGTCGGCGAGGCCACGACGGGCGAGGGTTGCCTCGTGGAAGCGGCGAGGACCCAGCCCGAGATCGTGGTCCTCGACCTCCGGCTGCCCGACGGGCTCGCCCCCGAGGTCTGCCGCGAGCTCAGGCGGGTCGCGCCCGGCGCGAAGACCGTGGTGCTGACGGGTTTCGACGACGAGGCGCTGCTGGACGCCTGCCTCGCCGAGGGCGCCGCGGGAATCCTGCTCAAGGACGCCTCCGAGCTCGACCTCGTACCGCTGCTTGAGCGGGTACGGCGCGGCGAGATGGTTCTGGATCCCCGCCTGGACATCCTGTCGCGCGACGCCAACGGTCCGCGCGGGGCGGCGGGCATCACGCAGCGCGAGCACGATGTGCTCCGACTCGTCGCCCGCGGCATGACCAGCGCGGACATCGCGGCCGAGCTCCACCTCTCGGTCAACACGGTACGGACGTACGTGCAGTCGATCCTGGAGAAGACCGGCACGCACACCCGTATCGAGGCCCTAGCCGAGGCGCGGAGGATGCGGCTGATCTAGCGTCCTTCCGCCGAGATCTATGTTGTGGGACCGTTTTGCCCGGTTAGCGGCCCCACAACATAGATCTCGGCGTCAGAGGGCCGAGTGCTACCTTCCGTGGAAGGCCGGGCTGCGCCGCTCCGCGAACGCCGCCGTTCCCTCCTGGGCGTCCTCGGTGAACTGCAGCATCCGCAGCATCGTCTGCTCCAGCCGCAGGCCCGACGTGCGATCCATGTCGCGGGCCCGGGCGGCCAGCTCCTTGCACGCCTGCACGGCCAGCGGCGGGAGCGCCGCGAGACGTCGCGCGTACTCCCTCGCGGTCGGCAGTACGTCCGGCGCGTCCACCACCCGGTTCACCAGCCCCCATCGCAACGCGGTCTCCGCGTCGATCGGCTCGCCGAGCAGGAGCATCTCCATGGCGACGGGGTGCGGCAGCTGCTCGAGTACCCGTTGGGTTCCCCCGTTGGCCGGTAGGAGACCGCGCTTCACCTCACTCAGGCCGAACGTGGCCCCGCGCGCCGCGACCCTGAGGTCGGTCGCCAGCAGGAGCGTCATTCCGCCGCCGAGGCAATAGCCGTTGACCGCCGCGACGACCGGCTTCCATACCTCGAGGCCGCGGTTGAGCAGCTGTCCGCGCTGAGTCTCCCAGAATCGGGAGAGGTCACCCGGCGAGGAGATGAACGACTTGAGGTCCGCGCCCGCGCTGAAGGCGCGATCACCGGCGCCGGTCACGAGGGCCACCTTGATGTCGCCGTCGTCCCGTACCCGCTGCCAGGCCTCCGACAGCGCCTCGTAGGTCGCCGCGTCCATCGCGTTGTGGCGCTCCGGTCGGTTGATGGTGATCGTGGCGATCGCGTCTTCGACGCTGAGATCGACTGACAATGTTCACCTCGCCTGGTCGGCTTGCGTCCCCGCGGCGGCGACGATCGCCCGGGCCTGGGCGATCAACGGGCCGTCCACCATCTGGCCCCGGAAGCGGAAGACGCCGGCACCCGCCTGCTCCGCCGCCTCGAGCAGGTCCCTCGCCCACGCCACGGCCTCCGCGTCGGCGGAGAAGGCCGCGCGGATGACCGGCACCTGGCTCGGATGGACGGCGACCTTGGCCGCGAAACCCATCGCGACGGCGTCGTCGGTCTCCGCGGCGAGGCCCGCGAGGTCGTCGATGGCGAGGTACACGCCGTCCCACGCCAGGACCCTGGCCGCCGCGCTCGCCAGCAGGATCGTGGCGCGCGCATGCGTGACCACCGGCAGGTAGCCGCCGTCCGCACGCCGGCTCCGCCGTCCCCCGATGTCGGCGACGAGATCCTCACCGCCCCACATCAACGCGACACAGTTGCGGGCTTCGGCGATCTCCCGGGCCGCCAGCACGCCCCGCGCGGTCTCGCACAGTGCCACGACCTTCAGCGGCGCGAGCGACTCGACCACGTCCGGGTCGTCGGCCTTGGGGAGCATGACGGTGTCGAGGGGCGAGGATCGCACGACGGCGAGGTCCGCTTGTCCCTCGTCGCTCTCCGGCACGTTGATGCGGACGATCGTCCGGTCCGCCGGCAGTTCGGCCGCGGCCGCCGCGAGGCTGGCGCGTGCCTCCTGCTTGCGGCCGACCCCGACGCCGTCCTCGAGATCGAGGATCACCCCGTCCGCGGCCGCGAGTGCCTTGGCGAAGCGGTCCGGCCGGTCGGCGGGACAGAACAGGAGCGCGGGGCCTGTAGTCATAACGGCATGATCGCGCGCCGGCGGCCGGGCCGGACGACCCGGGGACCGAGGACAGTGCTTGTCATCGTCTCGATCCTCGCCACGCCGCCGTGCGGCATCAACCCTGCATCTGCAGGGTGTTGGGGGTGTTATCAGTCCCGTTGCGTGGGAGGGGCGGCCTCGGCGGTGACGTACTCGCGCAGCCCGGCGACCTCCGCACGGAGCTGCTCGTTCTGCCGGCGGAGCACCTCGAGCTGATCCAGCACGTCCTGCATCGATGCCTCCGCCTCCTTCAGCCAGCGCGTGCGCCGGACCCACCACTCGTAGCCGCCCTCAGCACGGATGGCGCGCAGTCGAGCGAGCATGGCCCCAGCATCGCGCCCGGGCCGGGCGCGTCGCGACGTCTACGAATCCGCCGGTCCGGCCGGTCGGCGGGAAGGTCACCTGATTCCGTGGCCGGTGGCCGAGGCAACCCCGAGCGGACATCGCCTATCGCCCGGTGGTCGACGCCAGCCTGTACGCCATCGTGGCAGGACCCTTCGGGCGGATCGCCAGGCGACGCTTAGGCAGGGCTCGACTTGGGTCTGGATGGCCGTAGCGAGAAGCCCGTATGTTGCAACATTTGGCCCAAGGCGCCGGGTCGCCTCCGAGCGTGGTTGCTCGGACGGTCCCGACCTCCCCGAGACCAACGCTGTCGGACACACAGAGAGGCGTCGTTGGAGCGACACTCCCACTGTCGGGACTCAGGAAGGCCGCCTGGGGCCTGTACGCGCCGGAGTGGGAATGAGCGGCTTGCGCCCCTCACCCCGTGAGCCGCTCGCAAGGCTCCGTCGTAGTCCGGTGGGTGAAAACAGCCTCATAAAGCACGGGCTCGAAGGTCGCCAGGGCTCGAGCCCGGCGCATGTGCGCCGCCGCATCGGGATTATTGGCGAGCCCCTCGAAGTCCTCGCGGCTCCGCCATTGCGCATAGACGGCGACCTTCGAGCCATCCAGGCTGCGGTGGATGCGAGCCGACAGGTAACCGGGTTGCTTGCTCATCACGTCCTCGGTTGCCCGCAGAAGCAGAGTGACGAGCTGCTGCTGTTTCTCCGGCTCGACCGTGAAGACGTTGATCAGCGTGACCACATCCCGCTCTGGCGCAGTCTCGATCATGTTCGGTGCCTCCGTTATGTGACTGTCCGGTCCCCGGCATGCAGCGAGAGACCTGCTGGAATGTCTTCCTTCTGGTTGGTTCGTGGCCGGTTACTGGTTGAGACACCGCCGGCGACGGGAACGGAACGCACCGGTTCCTTTCGGCTGCGGTTGGGATCATTACCCGGTAGAGGGTGTGAAAGGGAACAGCCGAGGAGAGGACATGCTGGTGACCGAGCGGGCCCTGGCTCGCGCCCGGATGGGGGATGGGGACGCGTTCCGCGAGCTCACCGACCCGTACCGGCGCGAGCTGCAGCTGCACTGCTACCGGATTCTCGGTTCGGTGCAAGACGCCGAGGACATGCTTCAGGAGACACTGTTGGCGGCTTGGCGCGGGCTTGAGCGTTTCGAGGGGCGAGCCTCGCTTCGCGCCTGGCTGTACCGCATCGCGACCAACCGCTGCCTCAACGCGCTGCGGGACAAGGGCCGGCGGCCCGAGCCGGCGCCGATGGTCGGGCCCGACCCCACCCGCCTGGCCGAACCGATCTGGCTGGAACCCTACCCCGACGTCTTGCTCGAGGGCGTCCCCGACCACGCCCCCGGACCGGAGGCCCGCTACGACACCAAGGAGTCAATCGAGCTGGCGTTCATCGCCGGACTCCAAGGCCTCCCACCCCACCAGCGCGCGGTTGTGGTGCTGCGTGACGTGCTCGGCTTCCCGGCCGCGCAGGCAGCAGACATCCTCGACACCAGCCAGGCCTCGGTCAAAGGTGCCCTGCAACGCGCCCGCGCCACCCTTCAAGCCCGCCTGCCTGCCGGCGACCGGGAACGGGCGCCGCGGCCGAACTCCCCCCACGAACGCGAGCTGGTGGGACGCTTCGCCGAGGCCATCGAAAGCGGCGACATCGACGGCGTAGTCGCCCTGCTGACCGACGACGCCTGGCTGACCATGCCGCCCCAACCACACCAATACCAGGGCCACGCGGCGATCGCCTCCTTCCTCGACCACCGCGCCCGGCTGCACGGCGCCCCCCTACGCGTCGTGGCCACCCGAGCCAACACCCAACCGGCGTTCGGCTGCTACCTCCAGCTCCCGCACAGGCAAATCACCCGAGCCTACGGAATGCTCGTCCTCACCCTCCAAGGCAACCGAATATCCGTCGTCACCTGGCTTTCCGACACCGCCGTCTTCCCGCACTTCGGCCTACCCCGAACCCTATGAACCCCGCTCCGGGCTCCAAATGAGCGTGGGGCGGCCAACAGTTGAGGCCATTCAGGACCGCGCTCGCCCGTCGACGAGCGGTTGGATGCCGTCGAGAATGCGTTGGATGCCGAACTCGTAGGCGGCGTCCGGGCTGACCGCGGCGTCGTACGCTTCCCCCGCCGCTGACCCGACGCGGGTGGCGATCGGGTAGCTGGACGGGGTCACTCGCTCGGCGAGGAGCGGAGCGTTGGCGTCCCACCATTCCCGGTCGCTCACCCCGCTGTCCCGTCGGGCGGACTCCGCCTCGACGGCCTCGCGTGCGTTGGCCCGCACGAAGCCCACCACGAGGCCCAGCGCGCTGTCCATGGTCACGTCGTCGAGCCCGATGCCGTCGAGTGCCAACAGCTCGTGTTCGTACTTGGCCATCTGGCCCGGGCCCAGCGGCGGACGGCTCGTGGCGACCTCGGCGGCCCACGGATGGCTGCGGTAGAGTGCGCGATTCTCGTCGGCGATCCTCTTCAGGCCCGAGCGCCAGTCCTCGCCGCGGATCTCGGTGCGGGGCATCCGCAGATACACCTCGTCGAGCATGAGGTCGATCAGTTCGGTCCTGCTCGGCACGTAGCAGTAGAGAGTCATCGGCGCGACGCCCAGGGCTGCGGCCAACCGTCGCATGGTCACCGCGTCGAGCCCTTCGCCGTCGGCGATCTCGATAGCGGTCCGTACGACACGCTCGATCGTCAGCCGCGGCCGCGGACCGCGGCGCGGGGACTCGTCCATCCCGCGCCGCCACAGGAGCTCCAGCGTACGGGCCGGGTCTCCGGCGCTCGTCCGGTCAGCGTTCACCGTGCGACCTCGTTCCACACCACTTCACCGTACGTAGTACACTATACCTGGTACGGTAATTTGAGAGGGGTCCTCGCTTGAAGATCAGTGCCTCCGCCATATCTCTCAACGTCGACGACCCGGTCGCCTCGGCCTCGTTCGTCAAGGAGCACTTCGGTTTCGTCGAGGAGATGGCCGACGACGGATTCGTGTCGCTGTCCAGGGACGACGCCGGGTTCAACCTGATCTACCTGCGCACCGGCCTGCCCTCCTTCAAGCCGGAGCACATGCGCGGGCACACCGCGGACGGCCTGCTGATCGCGTTCGTGGTCGACGACATCGACGGGGAGTACGCGCGCCTTCGAGGCGAGGGGGTCGCGATCACTACCCCGATACAGACCGAGCCCTGGGGCGAGCGGTTCTTCCAGGTCACCGACCCGAACGGGGTGGTGCTCCAGCTTGTGCAGTGGATGACCTAGCGGCGAGCTTGGCCGTCTCGTCTTCACCGGGGACCGTCAGGCGTCCGCTCCGGCCTTTTGCTCTCCGACGCCTCGGTTGCCCGACACCTGGTCCTGCCACGGCGTTTCCGAGTTCACGACGGCCGTAGCCCCCGCGACGTCGGCGAAGTTGTAGCCCTCCCCAAGGCCGAGGGGTTGCTTCCCCTCCTCGACAAGCCGGATCGAGTCGGCGAAGAGGCGTCGCAATCTGATGATCGCGAGGTCCGCCGGTACCAGGTGCTCCTTTGCCCGGTCGTAGAGCCTGCCGGACGACATTTGCACGGCCGCGTCCTGCACCCGGTTGCCGCCGCGAAACCCTGCGAAGCTCCTGCCCGCGGCCATCGCCTCCCGGTCCTGAGGGGGAACTCGCAGGCGCCGCCTGTCCGGCTCCGGGCCCCACACGCTGGGGTCGACGCCTCGGTTCGCGTTGGCCCGGGCCGCTCCGCCACCGGCTCCCTTGGGCACCATGAAGACGCCGTAGGAGGAACAGCTGTAGTCGTCTCTCGGTACGACGATCACCGCGCCGTTCGACGTTCCGACGAACGCGGTGTACGGCATGACGAAGGCGGTGATCCTGACGTACCTCTTGCCCGGGTCGTCGGCGACGTCCCTGAGCGCGGCGTAATGGAAGCCGAAGGGGGTGTTCTCGACCTCGATCTTTGGTGCGTTGTCGTCACTCGGCCATCCGACGCCTCCTCCCGCGGGCACCGGCATATCGGTGTCCCACGGGTCGCCCGCGAACTCGTACGAGCCAACGCTGCGCGGACCCACGCCCATCACGGCAAGGGTGTCGAGGTGCAGGATGCCGACGTGTGACGAGTCGATCGACCCTTCCAGCACCTGCATCCAGTTGCAGTCGAGAATCATCTCGCTGACCGAGATCTCGTCGGCCTCGGAGTCCGCCCATCGAAATTCCGGGAACGGTGGCTCGGTGCCCGGCGGGCCGAGGTAGACCCAACCGAGTCCGCCGCTTTCGCGCACCGGATAACTGCCGTGTTTCACGCGCTCCTTGAACCGCGAGCTTCGAAGGTTGGGCGTCTCGAGAATGGTTCCGTCCACGGCGTACTTCCAACCGTGGTACAGACACCTGATGCCACAATCCTCGACCCGTCCGAGTACGAGCGACGCGCCGCGGTGACAGCACAGCTCGTCCAGGACACCGATTCTTTCCTTGGTGTCGCGGAAGGCGACGAAGTTCTCGCCGAGGATCGTGACCCGTATCGGGGGACAGTCGGGTTCCGGCAGATCATCGAGCTGAAACGCCGGTACCCAGTACCGCCGGAGCACCCTGCCCATCGGGGTGTCGGGTCCGACTCGGCATAGCACCTCGTTTTCTTCTGCCGTCAGCATGCGCCCTCCTTCACGACCAAGGGTTCGTAGGTGTCTACTCCTTCGTCGGGGACCAGCTCCAGGCCGAGAAGCATCAGCGGATAGCCGCGCTGGACCTCGCCGGGCCGTGCCACCGCGACCGCCGCATAGACGTCGGGGCTCACGCGCAGGCTGGTGACGGTGGCCTCCTCCTCCCACGCGTTCCAGATCTCGGTACACGCTTGTTCCACGACGACCGCCAACCACAGGGGCGGCAGGGGAGACCCGTTGGAGGCAGAACGCCCTGGTCGCCCGGCGACACCCTGGGCGGTCACCTCTCCTCCATCCATACCTCGTCCCAGTAGGGCAGGAGGGTCACGCTCGTCATCGACACCTTGCTCGTCAGTCCCGGGCCGTGGACGCCGTCCGCGGTGACGGCGGCGGGCGCCGGGGCGAGGAGGAACGGTGCGTAGGCCTGGTCGCTGATGTACTTGGCGATCTCCGCGTACATCCGCGCACGCTCGTTCTCGTCCAGGGTCGCCGCGGCCTGCCCGATCATCGTGTCGAGCTTCGAGTCGTGTACCCCTGTGTACACGGCCTCGGAGCCGAAGCGGAACGGAAGCCCAGCGCCCATCCCGGGATCGAAGGCCCCGTTGCTCTGCAGGGCTGCCTGCCATTTCCTGCCCTCGAACTCCTGGATTTGCCTGTCGAGCTGGTAGGGGTGGATGGTGGCCTCGATGCCCACCTCCGCCCATTGATTTTGCAGAACCTGCAGCGTCTGGTTGGCCGCCTGGTCGGCCCCGCCGAAGAGGTCAACCTTCAACCCGCCGAGTTGGGAGACTATCTGTTTCGCCTTGGCCGGATCGTACGTCCGGTATCCAGGAACCTGCGGCTGGTAGAAAAGACCGCCCGGCCCGGTGAACGACTGGGTCGCCGGATACATGTTGTAGAAGAGATGGGTACGGATCGCGTTTACGTCGGTCGCGTAGTAAATTGCCTCTCTGGCGAGCTTGTCGTCGAACGGCGGGATGCTCGTGTTGAGCTGGATGAGCCAGGGCGAGGTTCCGTTCTGCGGCGTGACCGTCACGTTCGCGTTCTTGCTCGCCTGCCTGATGATGGCGGGGGTCGTCATCTGCGTCGCCTGTACCTGCCCGGCCTGGATCGCCTGGTACGCGGGCTGGTCGCCGCCTATCGTCTTGAAAATGAGCCCGTCGAGATAGGGCCGGCCCTTTTTCCAGTAGCCGTCGTAGCGCTTCAGCTCGACCTCGGAGTTGACGACGTTGCTGACCACCTCGAACGGGCCCGCCCCGACCGGCTTCTGGCTGAACTGCTGTTCCCCCATCTTCCGCACGGCGGTGGGTGAGGCGATGCGGTTGACGCTCGAGCTGATGAGCATGGCGATGACCGCCGCGTACGGGCGGGTGAAGTGCAGCATGACCGTGTGCTCGTCGGGTGTCGTGACGCCCTCGGAGCTGAGCGGCGGCCACGAGGTGACGGGGCTACAGACACACGCGGCCTCGAGGTCACGCTCGATGTTCCACGCGACCGCCTCCGCGTTGAACGGGGTGCCGTCCTGGAACTTCACACCCTCGCGGAGGGAGATGGTGACGGTCTTGCCGTCGTCGGAGATCTCGTACCCGGAGGCCAGGTCGGGCTCGATCTTTCCACCGTCGCCCAGCCGGAACAACCGGCCGAAGATGGCGTCCAGGATGATCGACGGCGCGAGCCCGGCCGTGGCGGGATCGAGGCCCCGGGACCAGCTCGCCAGCACCCCGCCCAGGAGGTAGGTCATCGTCCCGCCGCGCTGGGGTGTGCCCGAGCCGGCCCCGCCCGCACCGCCGGTCCCCGATGCGCCACCCGAGCATCCCGCCAGGAAAATCGACGCCCCCGTGACAATGGCCAGCGCTTCCCATCCTGGTCGACGCCTCATGGATGGTGTGCTCCTACTCTGGCGGTGTTGTTTCACCCGCTCCTGGTACCACCGCCTCCGAGAGCGGGGTGAGGGAGCAACCCTCATTCGATGATGATCAACGTGGCGTCGGCGCCCGTGTTTGTCAACAATTCTGCGCACATAATCGTATTTGACCAGGGCGCTGTCAACCCATGTGGCTGGAAGCGGTCATTGGTGCGGGGAACCGCATGCGCGACCGATGACTTCCGCGTCCCCGGCGGGTCTATTCTTCGCGCAACCAACCGGAGCCAGTCCTCAAAGGGGGCATCATGAACGCCAGCCTTGTCAAGAGCGCCCGTGACCTCGTGCTGCTCCTGGCCCGCGTCGGTGTCGGGGCTGTGATGATCATGCACGCCAAGGCCGAATACGACTACGGCGGGAGCATCGCCGGGGTGGTGGCGGCCTTCGAGGAGTCGGGGGTCCCGCTGCCCGTCGTCACCGGGCCGGTCAACATGTTCGGGGAGCTGATCGGCGGCGTCGCGATGATCATCGGCCTCGGGGTGCCGCTGGTCGGCGTCCTGATGGCGCTGAACATGGTGGGCGCCTGGATCTTCGTGCACGCGGGTTACGGCTTCTTCGACCCTCAAGGTCCCGGGCTCGTCATCCTGCTCGGTCTGCTGAGCCTTGTCCTCGCCGTGTCCGGCTCGGGCCGGCTCGGCCTCGACCACCTGATCTTCGGACGTGGCCGCCGCGGGGCGAAGGCGGAGTTGGTGAGCTGACACGCGTCCGCCCACCTGGCCGTGTCCGGCTCGGTGGCGTGGATCCGGGCCGCGCAGTCCTCGATCGCCCCGGCGAGCAGGTCGCGGAGTATCTCGTCGGGATTGTGTACGCACGCCCTCGCGATCCCCTCGACGGCACACCGGACGGTGCCGGGCGCGGCGTGGCGCCGGAAGCTCCTCGGAGAAATCCGGGGGTGGGGCACGAACTGGTGCGCCCACCGCGTGGCGTGCGGGACCTGCGCCAACATCGACTGAGTCCAGTCGCTGACCTGGTCCGCCGGCCGACCGTCCAGATCGGCCAGGACCCGCTCGGCGACCAACGCCGCGACAGCCATGACCTTCTGCCGCTCGGCCGCCACGACCGGCAACGCCGCTGTCGCCGACCGCAGCGCGATCCGCGCGTCTATGTGCAGGTCGTCGGCTGAGGTCAGCCCGATCACCGAGGGGATCAGCCCGGCCAGCCTCGGCCGTGCGGCATCCGAGGTGTGGTCGTTGACCAGGCGGGCCAGGGCGGCCAGCAGCGGGTGCGTGCACGCTGGATGATCGCTCCAACGCTCCCCGGCCAGGTAAGAGGCGAGTTCCATGAAGCACGCGCCCTTGCGCGGGTTGCGGTGCTTGCCCCGAGACAGCACGGGCACGAGCTCGGGCAGATCAACGTCGCTGGGGGACACGACACACCCCACAGGAATCGCAGGGACCTATATCTCCCAGTCTGCGTCATTGCGACGTGACGCACAACGACGTTCCCCTCGTTCCCTCCTTTGCCGTGATC
>WHSR01000067.1 GCA_009379995.1 Streptosporangiales bacterium | reverse complement strand
GGCGGGCAGCGGCGGGCAGCGGCGGGCAGCGGCGGGCAGCGGCGGGCAGCGGCGGGCAGCGGCGGGCAGCATAGTCGGTGAGATCTCGACTCCGATGACGTTGGCGCCGGTAGCGGCGAGCCGCGAGAGGGTACGGCCGGGACCGAAGCCGATTTCCAGGATGCGCTCGCCCGGGGCGGCCGCCACCAGATCCACGGCGGCGTCGTTGACTCGAGCGGTCTCCTGGATCCAGATGCGGCCCAGGACCCGCCCGACCAGGCCATGTGGTCGCGCGGCCTGTTGGGACAGGTGCCGGCCGATTGGATCCATAACGGTGGCGTTAAGGCGGGCGGATCTGGGCGGCTGGGCGGTGTCGGGTATGGGGCAGGAACGTCGGCGCATGGCGGGTCCTCCGGTCAGCGTGGTAGTGGTGTGGTGGCTCGCACGACGAGTTCGGCGAGCATTGCGGCGACCACCGCGTCATCGATGGGTTCGGCCGGGCCTAGGCCGGGCGGATGGGGCGCGGGGTCGAAGTGGCAGTGCACCGCCCACAGCGCGCACAGTTCGACGATCGTGCGGGCGACGAGCGGCGTCGGGCCGGGCGGGACGAGCGTGCCGGCCCGGCGACGGCGGTTGAGGTAATCCTCGACGGCCCCGACCTGGGCTCGCCGGCCGGCGCCGAACCACACCTCGGCGAGGTCCGGTAGTTCGGCCGCGCACCGGTCGACGAGTTTGATGGCGACGCGATGCTTGGCGAGCCGGCGGTAGAGGTCGGTAATGATGCCGGCAAGCTCATCGTCCTCGCTTGCCTTGGCCGCGGTTGGGGTCGGGTTGGCAAGAGCCTCGGTCAGACGCAGGTCGGCGACCTCGGCGGCCAGTCGGTCGGCCACCAGCGCGGCGAGTTCTCCGTCGACGGGCGCGCGGACCGGCAGGTCGGCCGGGGTAGGTAGCGGCTCGTGGCCGTCGGCGTAGCGGACCGCCGCGGCAAACAGCGCCGCCTTGCCCTCGGCGTAGCCGTAGAGAGTCCCTTTTCCAAGGCCGAGAGCGTCGGCGACGTCCTGCACCTGCGCGCGCTGGTAGCCGTGGGCGATGAAAACGTCGGCTGCCGCCGCGACCACGGAGGAGAAGCGGTCGGGCGGGATGATCCGTGCCATGTACCCACAATATGACCGACTGAGTCGGTCAGACCATGCAGTGGTCGTGAGCAGCCAGGAGTCTTCGGCGCCGGTTCAGCCCCATACCTTGTCGGCGGTGTCGACGACCAATTCGAGCTTGCGGCGTTCGTCGTCCACGGTCAGCAGGTTCCCCCTGGCGGTGGAGGCGAAGCCGCACTGCGGGCTGATCGCGAGGTGCTCGATCGGTACGTACCGCGCGGCCTCCTCGATCCGCCGGCGCAGCTCGTCCTGTGACTCGAGCCGGGGGACCTTCGACGAGATCAGGCCCAGCACGACCGTCTTGCCGCGCGGAACGAAACGCAGCGGCTCGAAGCCGCCCGCGCGTTCGGTGTCGTATTCCAGCAGGAACCGGTCAACGTCGAGCTCGCCGAACAGCCGTTCCGCGACCGGCTCGTAGCTCCCTTGTGCCGCCCACGCGCTGCGGTTGTTCCCGCGGCACAGGTGCAGTCCCACTGTGACGTCCGGGTACTTGCGCTTGACGGCACTGACCACCTCGGCGTCCACCGAGACCGTCGAGTCGAGGATTCCCTCGGGGGTCAGGCCGGTCTGTCCCAACCCTTCGCGGATGTCCTTGTCGATCACCTGGTCGTAGCCCAACGAGTCAAGCTGAATCCAGGTGACCCCCTGGTCCAGCAGGCCCTCGATCTCCTTGATCTGAAGGGCCACAAGGTCCCGCACCAGCTCCGCCGGCGCCGGATACGCCGTCGCGCTGACGTCCGGGTTCCACAGCAGCGGTCCCATCGAGGAGCTCACCATCGTGATCTTGAACTGGCCGGGGGCGTGCTGGGCCAGGAACGCCGCCTCGGCACCGGTGCGTGCCGACTTCTGGAACACCTTGTCGGCCGCGGCCATCCACTCGAAGGCGGTCTCCTCGGCCTGCGGTTCCTTGCCGTCTCTGTGCCACTTCGCCAGCGGCAACGGTACCGGGACCACCCCGCCGATCGACTCCAGCAGGCCGGCCATCCAGGTGGCCCGCCGTACCTCGCCGTCCGTGAAGACATCCAGGCCCGCCTGGCGCTGGATCTCGATCGCCGCTAACGCCGCCCGAGCCTCCAACTCCCGCAAGCGCTCGTCGGTCACGCTTCCCTGCGCATGCGCCTCTCGTGCCTCCAGCAGCTCGGGTGGCCGTAGCAGGCTCCCGACGTGCTCAGCGTGGTAGTTCGTCGCCCTGGCCCACTCCTCGATCGTGGGATATCCGAGATCCCCGCAGGTCGCCCCATATCCCCCGGCCAACCCATTCAGGATGATTCAGACATACTCTCCGCCACCGGTCGCCGGAAGTCCATGGGCCAATGCGCCGTGCTCCCGGTTGTGCTCCACTCGTTAGGGTGGCCCGCCACACGCCGATCCGTACGTCGAAGGAGAGAGGTCGGACACATGAGCGGCTCGTCGCGGGAACGGCTGACGGTCATTGGCGGTGACGCGGCGGGGATGAGCGCCGCGTCGCAGGCCAGGAAGCGGCGCGGATCCGAAGACCTGGAGATCACCGTCTTCGAGCGCGGTGGCTACACGTCGTATTCGGCGTGCGGGATCCCGTACTTCGTCGGAGGCGTCGTCGGCGATGTCGACCGGCTGATCGCGCGCACCCCGGAGACATTCCGGTCGAAGTTCGACATCGAAGTTCACCTTCGTCACGAGGTGACAGAGATAGATCTGGACCGCCGGCGACTCCGGGTACACGATCTCGACGGCGGCCGCGAGCGGTGGGAGAACTTCGACCAGCTCATGGTCGCCACCGGGGCGGTGCCGGCCCGTCCCCGCCTGCCCGGCGCGGACGCGGCGGGCATCCACGGCGTGCAGGTACTCGACGACGGAATCGCCATCCGTCGGATCCTCGAGGCCGAGCGGCCCCGCCAAGCCGTGATCGTGGGCGGCGGCTACATCGGGCTGGAGATGGCCGAGGCCCTGGTCATGCGCGGCCTCCAGGTGTCTCTCGTGGACGCGGCACCGGAGCCGATGCGCACGCTCGATCTCGACATGGGCGCTCTCGTCGCGGACGCGCTGCGGAACCTCGGTGTGACGCTGTACCTCGGAGAACGGCTCGACGCCTTCGAGACCTCCGACGGCCGGGTGAGCGCTGTCACGACCTCGGAACGGACCGTGCCCGCGGATCTGGTGGTCCTCGGGCTCGGAGTGCGGCCGAACACCGAGCTTGCGCGGACCGCGGGGGTCCCTGTCGGAGCCACCGGCGGCATCCTCACCGACCGGCAAATGCGCACCCGAGCCGACGGGGTGTGGGCGGCCGGCGACTGCGTAGAGACCAGCCATCTGGTCTCCGGCAAGCCGGTGGCCATCGCGCTGGGCACGCACGCGAACAAGCAGGGCCGGGTGGCGGGCATCAACCTCGGCGGCGGGTACGCGACCTTCCCCGGCGTGGTCGGCACCGCCGTGTCCAAGATCTGCGGCGTCGAAGTGGCCCGCACCGGCCTGAACGAGGCCGAAGCCGCGGAGGCGGGCTTCGAGACGCTGAGCGTGGTGGTCGAGTCGACCACCCGGGCGGGCTACTACCCCGGTGCCACCAGGATGAAGACCAAGATCGTCGCAGAGAAGCGATCGGGACGGCTTCTCGGCGCCCAGATCGTGGGCGAGGAGGGCGCGGCCAAGCGCATCGACGGCCTGGCGATCGCGCTGTGGAACCGGATGACCGTCGAGGAGATGACCGGCCTCGACCTGTCCTACGCGCCGCCGTTCTCCCCGGTCTGGGACCCGGTCCTCATCGCCGTACGGAAGGCGGCCGAGAAGGTAGAGGAGACGATGCGCGAATGCCGGTGAGCCGACGCGCGCCCAGAGATCACTGATCTCGGCCGACCAGGCCGGTGACCTCACTCCTCGAGGAGACGCCGAGCTTGTGGAGGATGTTGGAGACGTGCACGGCGGCGGTCTTCGGTGAGATGTACAGCCGCCGGGCCAGCTCGGCGTTGGTCAGACCGTCCGCGACGAGCAGCGCCACCTCTCGTTCGCGCGGCGTGAGCGCGGCCGCGCCGGTGACCGCCCGTTGCCCGTCGGCCGGCGCCAGGCCCAGCTGGGCCCGTACCCCGTCGAGCTGGAGCACCCGCCAGCCATCCCACCTGGCGAGCAGCGCTGCCGCCGCGTTGACGTGCTCGACCGCCGACTCGCGCAGGTCCCGGGCGAGCAGACAGCGAGCCGCGCCGACGCGTGCCGAGCCGCGGACCGAGGGCGGCAGGGTCGGCGAGTCGACGAGCGCCTGGTATCCGTCCACCGCCGCGACGGTACGGCCGTGTGCCTCGGCGAGCTGCGCGTCGACGAGCATCCGGTACTCCTCCAGGACCTCCCCGTCCAGCAGTTCACGGCCCATCCGCTCCAGCCGGGGCAGCGACAGGCCGACGAACAACGCGGCGGAGATCAGATCGTGCGCCTGCGATCCGCTGCGCCAGGACTGGCCGGCGAGCGCGGCGAAGATCTCGTCGAGCGTCCGCTCGGCCGCGGCGAGGTCGCCGCGCCGGCAGGCGAGGTGAAAGGCCAGACCGGGCACGGTCAGCCGGAAGGACGGCCCGGCCGAGACGCCGGGCTGCGCGCTCAGCTCGGCGATGATCTCCTCGACCCGGCCCAGCTCGCCGGCCTCCAGGTACAGGCCGGCGAGGAACACAGCGTGGTCGTCGGCCCCGCGGCGCCGGCGCCCGTACGCCCGATCACGGTCACGCCCCTCCTCGAGCGCGGCGATCGCCGCGCGCAGGTCGCCCTCGCGCATCGCCAGCCGGGCCCGCCCCTGGAAATACGCGGCGACCGCGAGCGACTCGAATCCGGCGCGCTCGGCGTCGACCCGCATCCGCTCCAGCATGTCGGCGTGCTCGGTCTCCGGTGCGGGCGCCGGATGCCCGAGCCGGTTGTGCAATGCCCGGGCGGCTAGCACCCACTGGCCCAACTTCTCCGCCTCGTCGACGAGGCCGGCCAGCAACTTCGATCCCGCCTCGAAGGTGGTCCATCGTTCGGTGAGCGCCGAACCCTTCTCCACCAGCGCGGCGAGCCGAACGCTGGGCAGATCGACCTCGTCGGCCACGGCCAGCGCCTTGTCCGCCCAGGCCAGCGCGGTGTCGATGTGGTCGCGCAGCCTGGCCGACTGGGCAACGGCGGTCATCGCCCGAGCCTGGTCGGCGCCGGGCGGCAGCTGGGCGGCCAGCTGCTCCATCTCGTGGGTGAGCGCCTCCATCTCGGCGATCTCGTCGGCCTCCCAGGCGAGCCAGATCATCAGGTCCAGCGCGTGGGTACGGTCGATGGCGGCCTCCGCCCGATCCCGCCAGCGCCGCGCGTAACCCTCGGCGTCGTCGAGGAGACCGGCCAGCCACGCCGCCCGCGCGGCCCCGGCGAGCAGCTCGATGTCCTCGCCCGCCTCGTCCAGCCCCATCTCGGCCAGCCGGAGGGCCTGGTACGGCGAGCCGATGGACAGGTACAGCGCCGTACCTCGGCGGGCGGCGTCGACCATGTCGTCGTATCGCCCGGCGGCCCGGGCGTGGTGGGCGACCATGGCCGGGTCGGATCCGCCGCCGGCGAGCAACGCCTCCAGCGCCGCCTCGTGCAGTCGCCGCCGCTGCCGGCCGAGCAGCTGCCCGGAGATCGCCTCGCGGACCAGGGCGTGCCGGAAGCTGAACTCGTCCTCGCCGGACTCGACCAGGACGCCCCGGGCGACCAGCTCACGCAGGGCCGCGATCAGCTCCTCCTCACCCGCCTCGGTCACCGCGGCGAGCAGGTCGAAGGGCAGCCGGTGGCCGAGCACCGCCGCCGCCTCCGCGATCCGCTGGACCCGCAGCTCGAGGTCATCGACCTGCCGCCGGAGCACCTCGGCGAGGCTCCACGGCAGTGGGTGCTCGTACAGCGACTCCAGATCCTCGTGCTCGTGCCCACGCAGCAGCTCCTCGAGGAAGAACGGGTTGCCGCCGGTGCGTTGGTGCAACGCCGCCACCGCACGGTACGGGGCTGGCTGCCCGGTCACCGCGGCCAGCAGCGCGGCGGTATCCGCCTCGGACAACCTCTCCAGCCCCACGTGCGTGACCGCGTGCCGACGTTCCAGCCGCTCCAGCAGCGCTGCGACGGGATGGCGGTGGGTCACCTGGTCCGGCCGGTACGTGCCGATGAGCAGCCGCCGGCCGGCCTGGTCGGCGATCCGGCCGAAGAGCGCGGCGCTCTCCGAGTCGGCCCACTGCAGGTCCTCGAAGACGACCACGGCCGGCCGGTCGCCGAGCACGTCGGTCACGATCGCGAGGCCGGTGTGCAGCCGCTCGACCGCGCTGCGCGCCGGGTCGACCAGCGCGTCCAGCAGCGCTTCCTCGACGTCCGGCAGGCCGTCGACGGCGTCCAGCAGCACCTCGTACGGGCGGGCCAGCGAGCCGGGCTCGGCGTGCCCGACCAGCGCCACCGTCTCGGCCGGAAGGGTGGCCAGCAGCTCCTGGATCAGTCGGGTCTTGCCGATGCCCGGCTCGCCCGCGACGATCGCCACCTCCGGGCGGTGCGACAATGCGAGCTGCGTCAGCTGACGCAGCTCGCCGTCCCGCCCGATCAGCACCGGGCTCACGCCGTCGCGCGTGGTCCGCACGGGGTCAGGCTACCGTCGGGATGTCCCCTGGTCGCCGGGTTGACCTTCGCGTAGGCGCGGACCCAACGCCTGCCCGCTCGCCGACTTCGGCGTGCCGCAGAGAGCAGTCGTGCCCGGTCCGCTTCGGCGATCAACTCGCGCTGGCGATCGAGGGCCACATCCAGCACCAGATATGGGTTGTGCATGTCCGTCTCCTCTGTTCATCTCGGTGACGACTACATGCTCAACCCGGTAAGGGGCGTCAGACATCCGCATCTATTACCTATCTTTGCTGACGGCGGATACCTAGCCGAGCCCGAGCGGGCCTAGGCATACCTAGACGTACCTAGACGTACCTAGGCGCACCTAGGCGCGCCCACACCGAAGTGCCCCTTGCCGTTGCCGACCGGCGTCGCGGTCAGCCCATCGTGGTGGTTCGCTCGGGTGAGAAGAACAGCACGATGCGGTGCTCGTCGGGCTGTGCCCAGGGGTAGACGTCCTGATCGAGATACTTCTTGGCCAGGACATTGATGAAGGCGTTGCGATCGTCGTCTTCCACGCGGTCGAGCCGGCCGCGGATCTCCAGGTAGCGGTACGGGTTGTCCGGGTCGGTGATGGAGATCGCGACCCGAGGATCGCGCTGCAGGTTGCGGTACTTCTGGCGGGTAGTGGTCTGGCTGATCTTGAGGTACTTGCCGTCCCAGTCGTACCAGACCGGGTTGGACTGCGGACTTCCCTGCGGCCCGATCGTGGCGACGTGCGCGAAGCCCTCCTTGTCCAGGATGTCCGCGTGGGTGTGCGGGATCGCCATCGTTCCCTCCTAGCGATTCTGGCCGTCTTGGAGGATCTCCATCATCGTGCCCAAATCGGGTGGTGGTATTCGAACGAGCTTCCCCGCCGGGAAGGATGACCTCACCGCCGTGCCCTGGCCGCCGCGACCGACGCGGCGAGGACTCCCCATCCGGCGGCCACGCCCGCAACCAGCTTCACGCGCCGGTGCCGCCAGTTGCCCTGGATCCTGTTCCACTCGGGCATCGGCTCGAAGACGTTGCCCGGCCCTGGGCGACCTCGTCCCGGCTGAACGCGCTGGCCTTCATCACGACGGGTACCAGCCGACTGTAGAAGCCGGGGGCGACCCCGTGCCCGAGCCCCACACCGATCCCAGGTTGATCAGTACGCCGCTCGCCTGCTCGCGAAAGTACGGGAGAACGGCACGTGCTCCGTGGATCTGCCCGAACAGGTTGGTGTCGATCACCTTCCGGTAGACCCTCGCCGCCTCGTCGGTGACGTCGGTGGGCACCGCCAGGGCACGGCCGCCGGCCCGCTCGCAGTCGCGCACCGCGTCGGCAAGCGGCCGTTCGCTGCGGGCCGCGAGCACGACGCTCGCCCCGCGTCCGGCGAGAGCGAGCGCTGTCGCCCTCGCGATGCCGCTGGAGGCACCGGTGATGACGGCCACCGAGTCCTCGATCCCGCGTCGCACGCTGGTTGCCTTCCCGGTGACCTCCCGCTCAACCGGCGCTGTGACGAAGGACACCGGGCACCGGCTGTGCCCATCGGCCTCCGTGGAAAACTGTGCGGATCTGATGGGAAGACGCTGGGGAAGTGGGTCGGGTGTGATGGAGATCCGTACCTTCGCGGAGACCGACCGTGCCGAGCTGCGGGAGCTGTTCGGCCGCGCGGGCGAGGGCGCTCCGTCTGCTTCGTTGTGGGGGCACGAGGAGTCCGAGGCTGCCATCTACCTGGACCCGTACATGGACCTGGAACCGGACTCGCTGTTCATCGCTGTGGTCGATGGAGCCTTGGTTGGCTACCTGACGGGCTGCCTCGACAGCTCGAAGTTTCCCAGCGACAGCGAGCGCGTCGAGAAGGCCGTCAGGAAGTACCGGCTGGTCTTCCGGCCCGGACCCGCGGCCTTCTTCGCTCGCGGCATGGTCGACATGGTGTGGGCCGCAGTACGGCGAGAGCCCACGGCGGGAAGCATCGACGATGCCCGATGGCCGGCGCACCTGCACATCAACGTGGAGCCTCGAGCGCGGGGAACCGGTGCCGCAGACGGGCTGATGAAACGATGGCTCGATCGGCTCAGGGAAACCGGCTCGCCCGGATGCCACCTGCAAACCCTGGTCGAGAACACCCGTGCCGTTCGGTTCTTCGAACGCATGGGCTTTGCCAAGCATGGTCCGACTCCGCTGGTCCCCGGCATGAGGCACGACGGCAAGCGACTTCACCAGCAGACGATGGTCTGGAGTCCGTGACCGACTCCTGCCGCGGACACCCACCTTCGAAGGGGCTACGACTCGGAGTCGCCGGACTCTTCCGCTTTCTGGGACGTAGGCTCTCTATTTTGTTCCAGGCGCACGTAGCCCGCAGAAAGAACCGCCACCCCAACGATCCCACCTGCCAAAACGCCGACCCCGGCAATCCACAGTATGTGCCAGAAGCCGGCAACCACTCCAATGAAGGCACAGTTTTGTGCGATGACCCTCGCAATGGCGACAAGGATTGAATTGGCCATACGGCGACGGAAGTCTCCTGCAGATTGACCATCACAAGGGCAGCCATGAGCGGGATGGCCACCGAGAAAGCGACAACGCAGATCATGGCGGACAGGTCGAGCGACGTCGCCGTGAGGAACGACTGTACCATTAGCACGCCGATTCCCGTCAACCCGGCGTAGGTCAAGTTTATCTGCCGGAGCCACTCTTCTTCTTGCGCTGGATCCTGTTTCACGGTCACCATCTTCTCGGACGCGATTATCGGAGGCGTCGAAGAACACGAAGTCGTGATTGATCAGGTCATCGGCCGGCCAAGACATCCAGCAACCGGCGTCACGACCGAGACGGCACTTTCTAGCCGGTGCCCGGTCGCCTCCAGCTTGGCTTGACGTTCATCGGCTGGGCGGTCTTGCCCGGGTCGCGGTCGATGAACTCGTCGCCGAGCACCTCGTCGATCCGGCGCAGCAGCTCGGGCGCGAGCCTTATCCCCGACGCGGCGGCGTTCTCGGCTACCTGCTCCGGCCGGGTAGCACCGATGATCGCCGACGACACGTTGCCGTTCTGCAGCGTCCACGCGATCGCGAGCTGGGCCATGCTGACGCCGGCCCCGGCGGCGAGCGGGCGGAGCTCCTGCACCCGCCGGAGCAGCTCGTCGGAGAGAACCCGACCGATGAACCTCGGTGTGCGCCCGCCCTTCGTAGCCCGGGACTCCGCGGGCGGCGGCTCGCCCGGCTGGTACTTGCCGCTGAGCACGCCCTGGGCGAGCGGCTGCCAGATGAACTGGCCGACGCCGGCCTTCTCGCAGAACGGCAGCACCTCGGGCTCGATGACCCGCCACAGCATGCTGTACTGCGGCTGGTTGGACACGATGCGGGTGTGCAGGCCGAGCTCGGCGGCCAGGTCGAGCGCCGACCTGATCTGCTCGGCTGTCCACTCGGACACGCCGACGTAGAGCACCTTGCCCTGGCGCACCAGGTCGTCGAAGGCGACCAGGGTCTCCTCGAGCGGGGTCTGCTCGTCGTACCGGTGCGCCTGGTAGAGGTCGACGTAGTCGGTGCCCAGCCGGCGCAGGGAGGCCCGACAGGACTCCATCACGTGCTTGCGGGACAGACCCCTGTCGTTCGGGCCGTCGCCGACGGGCATGAACACCTTCGTGCAGATCTCGACCGACTCCCGCCGTACCCCCCGCAGCGCCCGGCCGAGCACCTCCTCGGCCCGGCCGAGGGCATACACGTCGGCGGTGTCGAACGTGGTGATCCCCTCGTCGAGCGCCGCCCTGATGCAGGCGTCGGCCGCCTGTTCGTCGATGTGTTCGCCATGGGTGAGCCAGTTCCCGTACGCGATCTCGCTCACCGACAAGCCGGTCCGGCCCAGGTGTCGATACTCCACGGCAACGAAGCTAACAGGGACCAGCCGCGGCTGGATCACCCATCGCGATCATCGACGATCGTGATGTCCCCATGGTCCTGGACGAAGAGCCGGCCGTCGTCCAGCGCCATGGCTCTCCAGACGTCGCCGACGATGGCGCGCGCCGTTGGGTTCCTGTGCCGGGATCCATGCGTGTCACCAGGAGGTCGTCCTCGCGGGCGTCGGCGCCGATGAACGGATTGGGTCTGTGGCGACGAGGGTGTCGCGGTCCTCGGCGTGGTCGACCACCAGGTCCGTTCCGGCGGTGAGCTCGTCGGCAAGCGGTTTGAGGTCCAGGTCGAGTACTCCCTTGCCGCGCTGCCAGGAGCCGTCCTTCGCGTCGAGGCCTACCCCCACACCCACAAGGCCGGCCACCACCGCCAAGACCACGCGCGACCGCGCCCGCATGAGCATGACCCCCCACTCCTCACTTGGGGCCGGCGGGCTCCCAGTGCAGCGTGTACGCGACACTCGCCCGCCGATCCATCGGGCTGTAGCGCCCCTGTACCTCCATAGTGAGGTAACCCAGCCGCTTTCTGACGTACTCGGACCGGATGTCATCGGTACCGGTCGCCGACTTCGCTTGATCGACCCATGGCCGAACCGCCGCATCCGGCGCGCCGAGCTGGTCGAGCGAGGCGCTCAACACCTCGGCCGCTTCGTCGAGCGGTATCCGGGCGGTGTGCATGTCCGCCCCGGTTGGGTCGGCCCGCTCGGCACCGGTGCCGGCGCCATAGGTGTCGAACGTCACCAGGTTGACGTCCGTCTTCAGGCTGTGGCCCTCGGGCAGCCTGACGGTGACCGCTCGGCTCTCGTCCGTCTCGTGAACGACCACCTTGTCGCCGTCCGCCATGCCAACGTCGGCACGTGCCGGTGGCTCCCTCAGGTCGTACGTCGCCGGATACCGTTCGTTCTCCCCCGGACGATTCAGCAGGCCACAGCCCGCCAGGGCGGTCAGAGCACACGCGGCCAACGACGCCAGGGCAAGCGGTACGCCGGGATGTCCCCCCAGCCCGTTTCGGACCCTTTCCGCCCTCGCACCCACGTCCCACCCCACCACGCATGACCCTGACATTCCCGAAGGCTTCGTCAACCGGCGACGATACTGGGTAGATGGGTTCCCTCCGGGCGAGGTCCGCGACCCCGGGCCTGATGGTCGCCCCGTTGCTGGTCCTGCTGATGTCCGGTTGTGGCGATCGGTTCATCGAGCGGGATGCCGATCTGCCGTCCCCGGAGCGAACCGCCCACGAGATCCAGCGGCTGCTGCCCAAGGTGATGGAGCAGCTTCGGGCGGCCGGAGTTACCCCTGAAACCCCTGAAGGTGCCGTCGGCAGGTTCTCGCGTTGCCCGGACCGGCTGAACGACGAGTTCCCGGGGGACTATGCCGTCGCCTGGAGGTACGAGGCACACGGGGACCTCGACATCACGACGGAAGACCCTCGTCAGCTCCTGGCGAGGGTGGAACCCGATCTCGAGCGTCTCGGCTGGACCATGAGGCCGACCCGCGGTGTCAACGAACGCCGCGACTTCACCGGAGCGGTCGCGGAAATCGAAGCGGAACACGACCTGCTGCTGATGCGGATCTTCCTCGATCGGATCGAGATCAAGGGACCGTGCGTGCCGACATCCGAGGAAGAGCACGAGGCCTACGGCGCCCGCGAGCATGACACCGATCGCATCCCGCTGAGCGCGCAGAGGTGGTCGCCAAGAGGAGATGCGAAACCGTGATCGCCGATAGGCTGCCTGGCAGGCCGATGCGTGCAGCTGCGCTGTCGGCGATGGCGAGCATCTTTATCGCGGCGGGCGGCTGCATCGGCACTCAGGAATCGGCGTACGTCCGAGATCCCAACCTGCCGACGCCGGCGCAGCAGCGGGACGCAGCGCTGGAGGCGTTTCCCAAGGTGATCGAGCAACTCCGGTCAGCGGGCGCGGTCCCCCTTTTCGCCCATGGCGAGTACCACGAATGCAGTGGCGCCGGAAACGAAGAGCGATGGCCCGTGGACGGGGCCACCTGGTCGTACGGGGCCACGAGCCAGGTCGACCCCCCGCAAGGTGTTGCCGGCCGCGCCTTCCTCGCGGAGATTCGGCCAGGACTGAAGCGTCTGCGCTGGGTCATCGTCCGGAACGACGCACATGACGCCTTGCAGGCCAGCAGGGGTGATCTGACCCTGAGGATCCACACGGAGAAGACGGTCCGCATCACGGTCTCCGGACCCTGCGCGTCGGTGTCTCAACGCCAGCATGTGGAGTACGGCATGGGCTACCGCGACGACTTCCTGGTCGACCGGTAACCGCCCGGGATCCCGGCGTACCCGCAGGTCACCCTCGGGCGGGTCGGCGGGAGCGCCGGCGGGGTATCTCCTGGGCGAACTCCACGACGAACCCGTCCGGGTCGGCGACGTGCAGCGTACGGTGGCCCCACGGCCGGTCGGCAGGTCCGCTGAGGATCCGCGCACCCAGCTCCGTCAGCCGTTCCGCGTGCGCGTCGACGTCGTCGACGACGAACGCGACCTCTGCCGCGGGACCGAGCGCGACCTCGGAGTCCACAAGCCATTCCGCGCGGCGCCGCTCGTACAGGGCGAACCTCGTCCCGTGCATGGCGAACTCCGCGTACCCGGCGTCCTCGAACTTGAAGGGCAGGCCCACGACGTCCCGGTAGAAGGCGATCGAGGCGCGCAGGTCGGTGACGTACAGGATGACGTAGCCGACGCGATCCACGTCCGCAGGCTACGTCCCGGCACCGTCTCCGAGTTGTAACAGGGGGCGAGCTTGCACATATCTGGTCATTTAGTAAGTCTTAGGTCCTCACCGGGAAAGTCGTAGCAACAGAGGGCAAGGTGGTCGTACGGATGGCTGTCGGAGTTCGGGATCGGAACACCGTGCTCCGCCGGCTGCCGGTGGAGGAGGCCACCGGCCGGCCGTACGGCGGCAGGCACCGGCTACGCCGTGTCTACCAGCGCAAGGACCTGATCGTGCTGGGCCTCGGCGTGATGATCGGCTCGGGAATCTTCACGATCGCCGGGGTGCAGGCGGCGACCATGGCGGGCCCCGCGGTCATCGTGTCCTTTGTCATCGCCGGGTTCGCCTGCCTGCTCTCCGCGCTGTCCTACGCCGAGCTGTCCTCGACCATGCCGGTCGCCGGCAGCGCGTACTCGTTCAGCTATGTGATCTTCGGCGAGCTGTGGGCGTGGGTGATCGGTTGGTCGCTGATCCTGGAGATGCTGCTCGCCGCGGCAGCGGTCTCCCGGGCCTGGTCCCTGTACGCGCTGGAGACCCTGCATGACTTCGGAGTCCAGGTCCCTTCCAGCCTCGAGGGGATGGTCGGACAGCCCACCGGCTTCGATCTACTTACCTTGCTGATCCTGGTCCTGCTGACCGCCGTGGTGGCGCTCGGAGCTCGGATGGGCCTCGGCCTGCTGTGGTTTCTGGTGCTCGCCAAGGTGGTGGTCATCGGGCTCGTCATCGTCGTGGGCCTTCCCCACGTCGAGACCGACAACTACACCCCGTTCGTGCCACCGACCCAACCCTCGGTCGACCCCACGGGGGGCACTGTGTTCGGCGCGCTCCTCGGCACCTCGCCGGGGGCCTTCGGGCTCTTCGGGGTCTTCGCCGCCACCTCGGTGATCGCCTTCTCCTACCTCGGCTTCGACATCCTCGCCACGGCGGCGGAGGAGACCGCCGATGCGCCGCGCGACATACCTCGCGGCATGCTCGGCAGCCTGGGCCTGACGATCCTGCTCTACCTCGGCGTCGCCGTCGTGATGGTCGGCATGGTCCGCTACGACGCACTCAACGAGGACGCTTCGCTCGCCGCCGCCTTCCGACAGGTCGGCGCCGGAACCATGGGCCGCGTCATCGATGTGGGCGCCGTCCTCGGCCTGACCACAGTCGTCCTCGTGGTCCTCGTCGGGCTCACCCGGGTGGTGTTCTCGATCGCCCGGGACGGCCTTCTGCCCCGGGGCCTGGCGGCGGTGGACCGCCGCTACGGCGCGCCGACCCGAGCCGCCGTGGTGATCGGCATCATCACCATCCTGCTCTCCCAGTTCGTCGACGTGCTCACGCTCCAGCAACTGGTGGTGATCGGCACGCTGTTCGCGTTCGTCTTCGTCTCCGCGGGGGTGCTCGTCCTGCGGCGCACCCATCCAGAGGTCCCCCGCGGATTCCGCGTACCCGGCGTGCCCGTCGTACCGGTCCTCGCGATAGTGGTCACCTGCTGGCTCATGCTGAATATGACGCTCATGACCTGGGCGTACTTCGCGGCCTGGATGGCCCTGGGAGCGCTGATCTACGCGATATACGGGCGACGGCACAGCGCGCTCGCCGTCGTGGGCGGGCGTCCCGCTCGACGCCGCGGCCGGCACGCCGGTCGCCGGCGGCTGTGACGCCCGCGGAGGCGGTTGGCGCCAGGCATCAGGCGTCGGTGAGATTGCGGCGCAGCTCGTGGAGGAAGCGGATGAACTGGGCCTGCTCCTCCTCACTCAGCGTCCGCAGTGCCCGCCCGGACAGCCGGCGCATTTCCTCGTCCAGCACCTTCTCCAGGTTGCGTCCCCGGTCGGTGAGGTAGATGAGGACCAGCCGGGCATCGCTCGGATGCGGCTTGCGGACCACCAGGCCGGCGGGCTCCATGCGCTTGGTGGCCTTGGTCACGGTCGGGGTCGCCAGGCCGAGCCGCCGCGCGATCTCGCCAGGGGTGAGGCCGTCCTCCTCCCACAGGCACATGAGGATGAACTGCTGGCCCTCCCGCACCCCGTGCCGGCGGTAAGCCGCCTCGGCGGCCTCCACCATCGCCCGCTTGGCGGTCCAGAAGGCGGGCTGGAAGTCGTCGCTCAGCCACTGGGACCGCGCGTCGCTCATGGCGTCGTCCTCTTGCTGTTCGCCTCTCCAAGAGAGGCCGGTTGACAGGAATATCGTTAGCCGACTAACGTTTCCCTCTGGCGTCGTTTTGCGGCTAATGATAGCCAGCTCATCACGCGAGGAAGAGCCCTTGGAACGTAACAGTTGGTCGCTGGTGGTCGCGATGGGCCTCACGGTCTACATGGCGACGCTGGACCTCAGCATCGTCACCGTCGCGCTGCCGACCCTCGAGGAGGACTTCGGAACACGGCCGAGCGTCACCGAATGGGTGGCGCTCGGCTACATGCTGCCGCTCATCGGTTGCTGCTACCCGGCGGGCGCTGGCTCGACCAGGTCGGCAAGCGAGCGGCGTTGGTGTTCGCGGTGGGCGGCTTCGCCGCCGCGAGCGCGCTGGCCGGGGCGCTGGCGGCCGTAGTGTTCGCGGTGGGCGGCTTCGCCGCCGCGAGCGCGCTGGCCGGGGCGCTGGCGGCCGTAGCGTTCGCCGTGCGCCGTCGCCATCCCATTCGTACCCGGAGGAGGTTGTTCCATCATGACCACGCTCGTGACCGGCGTCACCGGGCGCGTCGGGAGCCGCTTCGTGCCCCGCCTGCTGGACCGCGGGGAGGAGGTCCGCGTGCTGGTACGGAACGCCGATCGCGCGGCGCACCTGAGCCGGCGCGGAGCCGACGTCGTTGACGGTGACCTGCGCGACACCGACACGCTGAAGCGCATCACCGAGGGCGTCGACGCGGTGGTCCACCTCGCGGTGGTGCTCACGGCGTTCACCCGTGGCGCGACCGACGAGGAGGCGGTCGCCGTCAACCAGACCGCGGCCGTGCAGCTTGCCCAGGCGTCGCTGCGAGCCGGTGTCGCCCGGTTCGTGTTCGCCAGCACGAACCTCGTGTACGGACCGGGTCGGGGTCGCCCCGTCCGGGAGGACGACGAGCTCCGCCCCGCCGAACACGTCTACCCGAGAAGCAAGGCGGCGGCGGAGGAGGCGCTGCGGGAGCTGCAGCGCACCGACGGCCTCGGCCTGCGGACCGTGCGGCTCGCGTTCGTGTACGGCGAGGGCGATCCCCACCTGGCCGAGTCGCTGCGGTGGGCGGAAGGCTGGCCGGCGCATCAACGGCTGCACATGATCCACCACGCCGACGCCGGGCAGGCGCTGATCCGGGCGCTGCGCGCCGAGGGAGTGGACGGCCGCACGTACAACGCCGCGGACGACGCCCCGGTCACCGCCGTGGAGCTGTTCGACCTCAACGACGAGCCGGTGCCGGAGGGCGCGACAACCCGGCCGTTGGACGACCCGTGGGAGGGCATCGTCGACACCGGACGGGTCCGCGCCGAGCTCGGGTTCCGCCCGATCTACCCCACCGTCTACACCGCCAAGGAGGCAGGCGCCCTCTGACGCCTACCGGATTCATCGGGTTCACCGGGCGGCCAGCAGACGGGCTGCCCAGTCGTGCCAGCCCGGCGGCAGCTCCGGTACCTCGAGCACCCGGGGCAACAGCTCCCGCCGGCCGTTGCGCACCAGGAAGGCATCCCGAACCGTAAATCCATGCGGCGGGCGGTGCGCAATCTCGAGCCGATCGCCCGCGCCCACCTCGCCCTCCTCCAGCACCCGCAGGTAGGCGCCGGATCGTGCCTCGGCGGTGAACCGCTTGATCCAACCCCGCTCCCCCAACCAACCCTGGAACGTCTTGCAGGGGATACGCGGCCCCGACACCTCCAGGAGGACGGTCCCGACCCGCCAGCGCTCTCCTATCGCCGCGTCGCCGACGTCGATCCCGCGCACGGTGAGGTTCTCGCCGAACTGACCGTTGCGCAGCTCGCGCCCCAACCGAGCCGCCCACCAGTCGAGGTCCTCCCGGGCGTAGGCGTAGAGCGCCTGGTCGGGCCCGCCGTGGCTCTTCCGGTCGGCCTGCTCGTCGTCGGCCAGCCCCAGCTCGCCGACGACCACTCGCCCCGGAACCGGTCGCTTGTCGATCGCCGTGTGCTGCGGACCACCCGCCCACGCGACGTCGACGGCTCGGCCCGCGTTGACGGATAGGAGAGTCGGTCTCGTCACGGCCCAAGTCTTTCATCGGCCGGCGATTGCCTCCGGTCGGCGGGTCGGCGTTCCCCATCCGGCCACACATTAGGTTAGTCTCTCCTAAGTTGAGGCCTCGGGAGGACCATGACGATCTGCGTGCACGGCCCGGACGGCCACGACGGGAGGCTGCCGCTGTACGGGACGGCAACCGAACGGGCACGGGCCTGGCTCCTGATCGAACACCCGGGCCCATGGCCGGCGCACCTCGACGAAATGAAGACGCCCCCACCGATGGGGTCCGTCGTGTCCGAGGCGGAGGAGCGCGGGATACGGGTTCAGCTCATCCGCCGCCCGAGGGAACGTCGGGTGCCCCCGCCGCTTCAGGTGTACGCCGCGTGGTCGGCCGGCCCGGACGCCTGGATCGAGGGCCGCGAACTGGCCGGCCGGGGCGACCTGCGGCAGCTCGACCTCGATGCGCTAGCCGAGGGGCGGTCCCCGCTGCTCGGCGAGCGGATCGGCGGACGGCTGCTCCTGGTCTGCACGCACGGTCGGCGCAGCGCGTGCTGCGCGCGGCTCGGCCGACCCCTGGCCGTCACCCTGGCCGACCGTTTTCCCGAGCAGGTCTGGGAGACGACACACGTCGGCGGCGACCATTTCGCCGCGAACCTGGTCTGCCTCCCGCACGGGCTGTACTACGGCAGGGTGAGCCCCACCGGCGCGGGAACGGTCGCGGCCGCCTACGGGCGGGGCGAGATAGTGCTCGAGCACTACCGCGGGCGAGCCGGGCTTCCCGGCCCGCTTCAGGCCGCCGAGTACTTCGTTCGGGCGGAAACCGGACGGTTGCTGATCGACGAGGTGTCGGTCGAGTCCGCGGAGGGCTTGACGGCCGGCCCCGCGGTCACCGAGGCGCTGGTACACGCCAACGGCTCCCGCTACCGCGTCGTCGTGGAGGAGGTTGCCGAGGCGGAGCGGGGGACGTGCGGCCTGCCCTGCCCGGAGGCCGACGCTCGCTACCGGCTGGTCGACCTGGCCCCTGCCGCGGCGGGCCTGAGCTTACGGCAATCCGCGGAATAGCTCTCCGCGACCGACCGTTTACGGGTAAAGTCACGCCGACGTTGTCCCCTGTGTCCGCAGGGAACACCTAGCACTGTTCGGGCGTTTTATCTTCCGACAGCTGCGTCGAACGCGTTCGGTGACATCCCTGGTTCTTCGTCGAGGTGGTTGATTCATGTCTAAGGTACGCCGGCAGGCCAACCGTCTGGCTGCCCCGCAGTGGGGCTGGCAGGACGCCGCCGCGTGCCGTGGGGAGGACATAGGACTCTTCTTCGGTCCCGATGGCGAGCGTCAACCGGAGCGGGAGATCCGTGAGCGGAAGGCGAAGGCCATCTGTGCCCGGTGCGCGGTCCGGACCGAATGCCTCGAATATGCAGTATCCCGCCCGGAGAAGTACGGCGTCTGGGGTGGCCTCAACGAGGACGAACGGGCGAGCGAACGCCGCCGCCGTATGCGTCGCGCCAACGCGGCCTAGCGCTCGGCAGAGCCAACGGATCCTCCGCCGAACCGGTTCTCAGCCGAGGTAACGCCGGAACCACTCGGCCGCGTGGCGGGCCACCGACTCCAGCGCTCCAGCCTCGGGGAACAGATGGCTGGCGCCCGGTATCACGGCGACCTCCTTGACGCAGGTCATCTTCGCTGCCGCGTCCTCGTTGAGGGGAAGCACCTCGACGTCCCGCTCCCCGATCAGCAGCAGGGTCGGCGCCCGCACGCCGGCCAGCAAGGGTTCCGCGAGGTCGGGCCGCCCGCCGCGGGAGACGACGGCCGCCACGTCGCCGGGCCGTTCGGCGGCCGCCCGCAGCGCGGCCGCCGCGCCCGTGCTCGCGCCGAACAGGCCAACGGGACCGCGCGCCACCTCGTACTCTCCGCGCGACCAGTCCACCACCGACGCGAGCCGCTCGGCGAGCAGGTCGATGTCGAACCGCAGGTGGCCGGTCCGGGCGTCGGCCTCCTCCTCGCCGGTTGTCAGCAGATCGAAGAGCAGGGTCGCGAAACCCGCGTCCTGGAGTACGCTCGCGACCTCCCGGTTACGAGGGCTGTGCCTGCTGCTGCCGCTGCCGTGGGCGAAGATCACAAGCCCCCGGGCGTCCCCGGGTACGGTGAGGTCCCCGTCGAGGACCGTGGAGCCGGCCCGGACCCGTACGGCTCGCGTGCTGATCGGCGCCATGGGCTCCTCGGTCATCGGCGCTCGACGCCGGCCTGCCGCAGGAGTTCGATCACGTCCTCGTCGGTGAGCTGGTCGAAGGCGCGGTACCACTGGCCGACGGCCCGGAAGTCCGGCGGTGTGGCGACGATGACCACCTCATCCGCCTCCTTGTGCATCGCCTCCATGGTGTCCGCGGCGCTCACCGGCACGGCCAGCAGAAGCCGGCGGGGACGTCGCTCGCGGATCGCACGCAGCGCGGCGCGGGCCGTCCCGCCCGTTGCGAGGCCGTCGTCCACGACGATCACGTCCCGGCCCTCCACCGCCGGTAGCGCGCGCACATCCCGGTACGCCTCGACCCGGCGGGACAGCTCCTCCCGCTCGGCCGCGACCGTGTCCACGAGGTCCGCGGGGGTCAGGTTGAGCCGGCGAAGCAGGTACTCGTCGTACACCGGCTCTCCGCCCTCGGCGATCGCGCCGACGCCGAGCTCAGGCTGGTGCGGATAGCCGATCTTGCGCGTGACGAGGACGTCGAGCGGCGCGTCAAGGGCACGAGCTACCTCGAAGCCCACCGCGACGCCGCCGCGCGGCAGGGCCAGCACGACCGGGTCGACCAGCTCGACCTCTCCGATCCGCTCGGCGAGTATCCGGCCGCCCTCCGCGCGGTCCGCGAAGGGAAGCCTGACGCCCCCTGGACGGCCCGGATCGGACCTGCGATCCCAGGCCACGGCGACCACCCTCTTCCAACCAGAGGTCTGCATGTCGCTGTTCGGCGTTTACCCGCGGACAAGCCTTCCCATTCACTGCCCGTCCGTACCTGCCGAAGACGGGTGCGCCGGACCGCGCAACGGGTAAGAATCGGAGCGTGATCTGTGAGGCCTGTCGCGACCGCCGGCACGATAACTGCCCGGGCGGCAACTGGTGCGACTGCCAGCACTTGCCCGTCATCCGCCCCACGGAGGCGGCGCTTTCCTGGCAGCGCCAAGGTTAGCTGCCCACGGCCCTATGGTCTCAGGCATGGGCGGTGATTCCTAGGCCGGCGCCCCCTCGATCACGCGGTAGCCGGACGGCGCGAACGGGCCGACCACCGCCGTCACATCCAGGCCGGCCGCGGCGAACAGCGACCGGAACTCGACCTCGGTGCGCTCCCGGCCCCCGGTGTTCACCAGCATGTTGATGTCGCTCATCACCAGGCCGGTGATCTCCGCCGGCGACTCGATCCTGGGCGGCAGCACGGGCTCGATCACCTGCAGCGACGAGGCCGGGCCCATGGCACTGCGACAGGTGCGCAGGATCGCCGCGGCGCGGTCGTCGTCCCAGTCGTGGATGACGCTCTTGAGCAGGTAGGCGTCGCCGCCCTCCGGCACGGACTTGAAGAAGCTTCCCGCGACGACGCGGCACCGATCCGCCACGCCCGCGGACTTGAGGGTCGTCGGCGCGGGTTCCACCCCGGCCGGAAGGTCGAAGAGGATCCCCCGCGCTGCGGGTACGGCGCGCAGGATCGCCGCCATCAACGTGCCGTCGCCCCCGCCGACGTCGACGATCGTGGAGAACCGCCCGAAGTCGTACCCGGCGATGATCTCGGGAGCGACCTTCCTCGTGTGATCGGCCATGGCCGCGTCGAAGGTGGCCGACTGCTCCGGATGGGCGGCCAGGAACTCGAACGGGGGCATGCCGGTGACGTACTCGAACGCGCTCCCTCCGGTCCGGACGCTGTGCAGCAGGTTCCCCCAGGCGCGCCACACCTCGTCACCGCAGAACAGCATCACCAAGCCGCGGATGGACTCCGGGGTGTCAGAACGTAGCTGCGCACCCTCGGGGGTCAACTCGAAGCGCCCCGCCTCGATCTCGGTCACCACGCCGAGGCACGCCAGCGCGCGCAGCAGCCGGTGCAGCGAGGGCGGGTGGGTCTCGGTCGCAGCGGCCACCTCGGCGCTGGTCTTGGGTCCGTCGGCCAGCACGTCGGCGAGCCCGAGGCGGGCGGCCACGTGGAGGATTTGCGCCGGCATGTAGCCGAAGAGCATGTCCTGCTGCGGCGTCCGGACGTTAGGGTCGGGCATCGTTGCGTCCCCTCTCGTAGTTGCTCGACGGGACGGTAGGCACGCGCGAACCGGACTGGCTTGGAAAAAAGTGACCCTGCCCCAGCGCGACGCCCGGCCAGTCGGCCGAAGAGTGCCAACTCACACCGGATATCACTGGACAGCTCGCCCATCGGCATGCGATCTTCGTCATATGCCTGTGGACCCGCTTCTCGTCGTGCGCCGTCACGTCGACTTCCTCCGCGTCCGCAGCGCGCTTTGTCACGACGCCTGCTGACCCCGTCCCGTCCCTGCTCGACGGGCGCGTGGTGCGCTGGCGTCGTGTTTTCGTTGACGGGTTTGCCGCTCATCAGCCGGCGACCACGTGTCCCCCACCTGACTGGAGGACGCGTCAATGTCCCCCACCGCTCAGACACCTCCGGTTCAGCAGCGGACCCGACGCCGCCGCGGCGAAGGCCAGTGGGCGCTCGGGTACCGAGAACCGCTGAACAAGAACGAAGAGGTCAAGAAGAACGACGACGGACTGAACGTCCGCCAACGCATCATCGACATCTACTCCAAGGCCGGGTTCGACTCCATCGACCCGGCCGACCTGCGTGGACGGTTCCGGTGGTACGGGATCTACACGCAGCGTCGCCCCGGGATCGACGGCGGCAAGACAGCCGTCCTGGAGCCGGAGGAACTCGACGACCGTTACTTCATGGTGCGCATCCGCATCCCCGGCGGCCAGCTCGACCCGGAGCAGCTCCGCACGGTCGCCGGGGTGGCGCAGCGATACGGACGCGGGCTCGTCGACATCACCGACCGGCAGAACGTCCAGCTGCACTGGGTGGAGATCGAGGACGTCCCGGCGATGTGGGAGGAGCTGGAGAGCGTCGGCCTGTCCACCACCGAGGCGTGCGGGGACACCCCGCGCAACATGCTCGGCTGCCCGGTCGCCGGAATCGACGCCAACGAGATCGTCGACGCGTCACCGTCCCTGATGGAGACGCACCGTCGCTACGTCGGCGATCCGCAGTTCTCCAACCTCCCGCGCAAGTACAAGAGCACCTTCAGCGGGTGCGCCGACCACTGCACCCACCCCGAGATCAACGACGTCTCGTTCGTCGGGGTGGTGGGCCCGGACGGTAGGCCGGGATTCGACCTTTGGGTCGGCGGCGGACTGTCCACGAACCCGTTCTTTGCGGTGCCGCTCGGCGTCTTCGTGCAGCCGGATCAGGTGGCCGACGTGTGGGCTGGGGTCACCGGTGTGTTCCGCGACTACGGATACCGCAGGCTGCGCCACCGGGCACGGCTGAAGTTCCTGGTGCAGGACTGGGGCGGGGAGCGGTTCCGCGAGGTCCTGGAGAAGGAGTACCTCGGCTTCGCGCTCCCCGACGGTCCGACCCCGCAGCCACCGCCCAGCCGCCGCGACCACGTGGGTGTGCACCGGCAGCAGGACGGACGGTTCTACGTCGGCTTCGCGCTGCAGGTCGGCCGGACCAACGCCGACACGCTCACCCGTATCGCGGATCTCGCCGAGGAGCACGGCAGCGGCCGGGTCCGTACCACCGTGCAGCAAAAGCTGATCATCCTGGACGTCCCGGAGGAGCGGGTCGACTCGCTCGTCGCCGAGCTGGAGGCCGCGGATCTCCAGGTGCGGCCGAGTACGTTCCGCCGGGACACGATGGCCTGCACCGGCATCGAGTTCTGCAAGCTCGCGATCGTGGAGACCAAGCAGCGGGCGGTGCAGCTGATCGACGAGCTGGAACGGCGGCTCCCGGACTTCGGCGAGCCGCTGACCATCAACCTCAACGGCTGCCCGAACTCCTGCGCACGCATCCAGACCGCCGACATCGGGCTGAAGGGCTCGTTGGTCACCGACGCCGAGGGCCGGCAGGTCGAGGGCTTCCAGGTGCATCTGGGCGGCGGGCTCGGCCACCAAATGGGCTTCGGCCGTAAGCTGCGCGGGCACAAGGTCACCGCGGAGGAACTTCCGGACTACGTGGAGCGGGTGGTGCGCAACTACCTGGCGGGACGCCAGGACGGGGAGAGCTTCGCCGCCTGGGTCGTCCGGGCCGAGGAAGGGGAACTGTCATGAGCGAACGGGCCGTCCCCTTCTATTGCCCGTACTGCGCGGACGAGGATCTGCGGCCGCACGGTGCCCGCGACGGCGCCTGGCAGTGCATGAGCTGCGGTCGCGCGTTCGCGTTGTCCTTTCTAGGCGTTGGAGTTGCCGGATGAGCCACCCAACGGCGCAGTTGGATGCCACCATGAGCGGCGTCATGGTGACGGAACTTGCCGAACTCGCACGTACCGCGGCGAAGGAGCTCGAGGACGCGCCCGCCGAGGCCATACTGCGGTGGGCCGCGGAAACGTTCGGGGACCGCCTTTGCGTCACCTCGTCGATGACCGATGCGGTGCTTCCCCACCTGGCCTCCCGGGCCAAGCCCGGGATCGACGTGCTGTTCCTCGAGACGGGCTACCACTTCACCGAGACGCTGGGTACTCGGGACGCGGTGGCCGCGATCTATCCGGTGAACGTGGTCAACGTTCGGCCCCAGCAGACGGTCGCCGAGCAGGACGCGACGCTGCGGCCGAGGCTGTACGAGCGCAACCCCGATCTGTGCTGCCGGCTGCGCAAGGTGCAGCCGCTGAACAAGGCCCTGGAGCCGTACCTTGCCTGGGCCAGCGGCATCCGCCGCGACGAATCGGACACGCGCCGGACCACCCGGGTGGTGGAGTGGGACGCGCGTCGCCGCAAGATCAAGGTCAACCCGCTCGCCCGGTGGACCCAGGAGGACGTGGACAACTACATCGAGGAGCACGGGATCCTCGTCAATCCCATGGTCTACGACGGCTACCCGTCCATCGGCTGCGCGCCCTGCACGCGTCAGGTCGCCGCAGGGGACGACCCACGCAGCGGACGCTGGGCGGGTCAGGGCAAGACGGAATGCGGGATTCACCAATGACGCCGTCGAGTACGCCTGCGAATCCAGGGGCTCCCCCGCTCCTCGTGGTCGCGCACGGCAGCCGCGACCCGCGGGCTGCGGCCGCCGTCGAGGCGCTGGTCGGCGAGGTACGCCGCCGGCGTCGCGCGCCGCGCGTCGTCACGGCCTACCTCGACCACGCCCCTCCCACCGCGGGCCAGGCCCTCGACGCGCTCGCTGGCCGGGCCCGCGGCGGGAACGGCGAGGTGATAGTCCTGCCGCTGCTGCTCACCGCGGCCTACCACAGCAAGACCGATCTCCCCGGCGCCCTGCGGGAGGCTCGTCGCCGGCATCCCCTGCTGCGCCTGTACTACGGCGAGACGCTCGGGCCGCACGAGGGGCTCATAGCGGCGCTGGAGCGACGCCTGGCCGAGGTAGGGGTGACGCCGGGCGACCCGGAGACCGCTGTGGTGCTCGCGGCCGCCGGCTCCAGCGACCCGTCGGCGGGCGCGGTGGTCGCCGGGATGGCCCGCGAGTGGGCGCGCCGCGGCTGGTGGGCGGTCACGCCCGCGTACGCCTCCGCGGTGCGGCCGAGGCCCGAAGAGGCGGTGACGCGGCTGCTCGCCGCGGGCGCGCCGCGGGTGGCGGTGGCGACGTACATTCTCGCCCCCGGCTACTTCGCCGACAAGGTCCGCCGCGACACGCTTGCCGCGGGGGCCGTGGCGGTCTCCCCCGTGCTTGGCCCTGCCCCGGAGGTGGCCGACATCGTGGCGGAGCGGTACGTGCAGGCAATGCAACCCCCACAGGAGGTCGCCGCCGCCGGATAAAGGGTTAGGATGAAGACCCATTCCGGCACGCCGGGAGGTACAGGACATGGCGGCCGACCGACCGATACGCGCGTCCGACGACGACCGCGAGCGGGTCGTCGCAATCCTTCGCGAGCAGGTGGCCGCGGGCCGGCTCACGTTCGAGGAGTTCGACGAGCGGACCGGCGCCGCCTACACCGCCAAGACCTGGGACGAGCTGAGGAATCTCACCAGCGATCTGCCGGTGCGGGTCGTCTTCGCCGATGACGAGCAGGAGGAGACCAGGCCCGCCAGGCGAAGCGGCCTTGCCGAGCGGCCGAGGAGGCCCGGCGTCCTGGTCCGTCCGCAGATGTTGCTGTTGCCGGTGCTGGTCGCCGTCGTTCTGCTGGGAGTCGTCCGGACGGGAGCGTGGCCCGTGCTGCCGTTCCTGCTGATCGGCGTGTTCTGGTTCAGCATGGGCTCCTGCGGGAGGCAGGGTCGCACCTACTCCTGCGGACCGCGGCCCACCCGCGTCACGCCGCCTCGAGGTCGGTAGCTGCGAAGTCTTCAGCCCTGTGCCGGCCCCTGTGCCGACCCGGCAAGGGTTACTCACTGGTAGCAGGATGCGGTATGAAGGAATGGTGTCTCCCACGCACGAGGTGTTCAACCAGGTTCCGCCGCTGGTCGGCTACGACGTGGCCGACGACGCCGCTCTGCTCGACGGGATCCGCCGGGAGGGCGCCGGCTGGGCCGAGGAATCCCTACATTCCCTCGGCGAGCTGGCAGGGGGCGAGCGGGCCCAGGAGTGGGGGCGGCTGGCGAACGAGTACTCGCCGCGGCTGCACACCCACGACCGCTACGGCGTACGCATCGACGAGGTGGAATTCCATCCAGCCTGGCACGAGCTGATGGACGTGGCAGTACGGCACGGGCTGCACGGCTCGCCCTGGCGGGATCCGCGGCCCGGTGCCCACGTGGCCCGCGCGGCGCGCTTCTACGTCTGGTCCCAGGTCGAGGCCGGCCACGGCTGCCCGATCTCGATGACGTACGCCTCGATACCTGCCCTGCGGCACTCCCCCGAGCTCGCCGCGCAGTGGGAGCCGCTGCTCACCAGCCCCGAGTACGACTTCGGGCTGCGCCCACACCGGGACAAGCGCGGCGTGCTTGCCGGGATGGCGATGACCGAGAAGCAGGGCGGCTCCGACGTCCGCGCCAACACCACCGCTGCCGAACCGGCGGGCGACGGGACGTACCGGCTCACCGGGCACAAGTGGTTCAACTCGGCCCCGATGTGCGACGTCTTCCTCGTTCTCGCCCAGGCCCCCGGGGGGTTGACGTGCTTCCTGCTGCCCCGGGTGCTTCCGGACGGTAGCCGCAACCGGATGCACCTGCAGCGGCTCAAGGACAAGCTCGGCAACCGTTCCAACGCGTCGTCCGAGGTGGAGTACGACGGGGCTGTCGGGTGGCGCCTCGGCGAGGAGGGCCGCGGGGTGCGGACCATCATCGAGATGGTCAACATCACCCGGCTGGATTGCGTCGTCGGCGCCGCCGCCGGGATGCGGAAGGGCGTCGCCCACGCGATCCACCACGCCGCACACCGCCGCGCGTTCGGTACCTACCTCGCCGATCAGCCGCTCATGCGCGCCGTACTCGCAGACCTCGCGGTGGAGTCGGAGGCGGCCACGGTCCTCGCGGTACGGCTGGCCGGCGCGACCGACCTGGCGGCCGAGGGCGACCCGGCGGAGGCGTCGTTCCGGCGGCTGGCCCTGGCGGTGAGCAAGTACTGGGTGTGCAAGCGGGCCGCCGTACACGCCGCAGAGGCGCTGGAATGCCTGGGCGGCAACGGCTACGTGGAGGACTCGGGCATGCCGCGGCTGTACCGCGAGGTGCCCCTGAACTCGATCTGGGAGGGCTCTGGCAACGTCGCCGCGCTCGACGTGCTCCGCGCCATGATCCGACAGCCGGAGTCGGTCGACGCGTTCCTCGCCGAACTCGACGCCGCCGCCGGGGCCGACGCCCGCCTCGACGCGGCCGTACGCCGGGTGCGCGGGGAACTCGCCGACGCGGCCGACGCGGAGGTACGCGCACGGCGGCTGGTCGAGGCCATGGCGATGGCCCTGCAGGGCTCGCTGCTGGTCCGGTACGCCCACCCGGCCGTCGCCGACGCCTTCTGCGCGTCCCGGCTGGACGGGGACTGGGGACACGCGTTCGGGACGCTGCCGCCCGGCGTCGACATGAAGCCGATCATCGAGACGAGCCGCCCCAAGGCGACCTCCCTCTGACTTTGCCCCCCTCGACCGTGATCTTGCAGAAATGTTCGAAACGAGTTCGAACATTTCTGCAAGATCATGGCCTTTAGGGGAGAATCGTGATCCGGTGCGTGACGATCGACGAGGAGACGTATGCAGGACGTGTGGCCCGGTGATCCCTACCCGCTCGGCGCGACGTGGGACGGCGCGGGCACCAATTTCGCCCTGTTCTCCGAGGTGGCCGAGCGCGTCGAACTGTGCCTGTTCGACGAGAGGGGCAAGGAGAAGCGGATCGACCTGCCGGAGGTCGACGCCTTCGTGTGGCACGGCTACCTCCCCGGCGTCGGTCCGGGGCAGCGCTACGGCTACCGGGTGCACGGCGCGTACGACGCCGCCCAGGGCCACCGGTGCAACCCCGCGAAGCTGCTGCTCGACCCGTACGCCAAGGCGATGGAGGGGCAGGTCCACTGGCACGAGGCGCTGTTCTCCTACGACTTCCAGCAGCCCAACCGACGCAACACGGCGGACAGCGCGCCGCACACCATGAAATCGGTGGTGATCAACCCCTTCTTCGACTGGGGCGACGACCGTCCGCCGCGCAGGCCGTACCACGAGACCGTGATCTACGAGGCGCACGTCAAGGGCTTGACAGCCCGGCACCCCGCCATACCCGAACGTCAGCGCGGCACCTACGCGGGGCTCGCCCACCCGGTCACCGTCGACTACCTGAAAAGCCTCGGAGTCACCGCGATCGAGTTGATGCCGGTGCACCAGTCGGTGCCCGAGCACCACGTGGTCGCCCGAGGGCTGACCAACTACTGGGGCTACAACACGATCGGATTCTTCGCCCCGCACAACACCTACTCCGCCGCCGGTCAGCGCGGCGAGCAGGTGCTGGAGTTCAAATCCATGGTCAAGACCCTGCACCAGGCCGGCATCGAGGTGATCCTCGACGTGGTCTACAACCACACGGCCGAGGGTGACCACCTGGGTCCGACCCTGTCGTTCCGGGGCATCGACAACGCCGCCTACTACCGGCTGAGCGACGACGACCTTCGCTACTACATGGACTACACCGGGTGCGGCAACAGCCTGAACGCCCGCCATCCGCACGCGCTGCAGCTCATCATGGACTCGCTGCGGTACTGGATTCTGGAGATGCATGTCGACGGCTTCCGGTTCGACCTCGCCGCGGCGCTGGCCCGGGAGTTCCACGACGTCGACCGGCTGGCGACCTTCTTCGACTTAGTGCACCAAGACCCTGTCGTCTCCCAGGTGAAGCTCATCGCCGAGCCGTGGGACGTCGGCGAGGGCGGCTACCAGGTGGGCAACTTCCCGCCGGCGTGGTCGGAGTGGAACGGCAAGTACCGGGACACCGTTCGGGACTTCTGGCGGGGAGAGCCGGCGACGCTGCCGGAGTTCGCCTACCGGCTGACCGGATCCAGCGACCTGTACCAGGAGGACGGCCGCAGCCCGGTCGCCTCGATCAACTTCGTCACCTCGCACGACGGGTTCACCCTCGACGACCTCGTCTCCTACAACAACAAGCACAACGAGGACAACGGCGAGGACAACCGCGACGGCACCGACGACAACCGCTCCTGGAACTGCGGGGTCGAGGGACCCACCGACGACCCGGCCGTGACGCCGCTGCGGGAGAAGCAGAAGCGCAACTTCCTCGCCACCCTGCTCCTCTCCCAGGGCGTGCCGATGCTGCTGCACGGCGACGAGCTCGGGCGCAGCCAGCGCGGCAACAACAACGCCTACTGCCAGGACAACGAGGTCTCCTGGGTCGACTGGGAGCAGGCTCAGGCCGGCGACCGCGAGGCCCTGCTGGAGTTGGTCCGTACCGTTTCCCGGCTACGGCAAGACCATCCGGTGTTCCGGCGCCGCCGCTTCTTCCAAGGCCGCCCGGTGCGGGGCTCCAAGAACGGCCTGCACGACATCGCCTGGTTCACTCCGGGCGGGGAGGAAATGACCGACGACGACTGGCAGACCTCGTTCGCCAAGTCGATGGCTGTCTTCCTCAACGGCGACGCGATCACCGAGCCGGATCCGCGCGGTCAGCGGGTGGCGGACGACTCGTTCCTGTTGCTGTTCAACGCGCACTCCTCGGACATCCGGTTCACGCTGCCGGGCGAGGGGTTCGGGCAGAGCTGGGAGGTAGTGCTCGACACCGCGGACCCACTGATCGAGGAGAGGGCGAAGATCAAGGCCGGCAGCCAGGTCGACGTCGAGTCCCGCTCCCTGCTCGTCCTTCGTCGCGTCGACTGAGGTGTTCAGTCGGCCAACCGAAACGCGAGTTCGGTTTCCCACTTGTTCATGTCGGGCTCCTCGTTGGGGTGGGTCTTGTACAGCTCGAGACGGCACCCCCACACCTGGCCGGCGCCGGTTTCCGACATGTCCCACCGCAGGTCCCGTTCCGCCGCCCAGTCCAGCAACGCGGCGGTGACGTCGACGAGCTCGTCAGGGTGACCGACATGGATGACGGCCGCGTACCGACCCGCGGGCAGGACGCCGCCGAAAACCCCGCCGTCGCCCTCCACGACAGCCGCGACCGGAACCCCCGCCTCGATCTCCAGCTCCCGCTCCATGTCGATGACGTTGAACTTGAGGAACGGCGCTCCAGCCGGCTCGACACCGTGTGCGCCCAGCCAGCCGAAGACGTCCGGGAGGCGGTCCGCGATCGCATCGATCGTCTGCATGGTGACCAACCCTCTGACCGCCACGTAGGGTTGCTCGGCGCGGTCTACGACTCTTGGCTCCCTCGGCATGTGTGTGCTCATGACCGGGTAGACGGTCGGTCCGAGCGAAACTCATCGCCCGCGTTCCGTCGTCAGCTCAGTACCTCGGCAGCGGTCAGGAGAACCAGCACCAGCGTCGCCGCGCCGAGAAGGCCGTGGCCGTACACCACGGCCAGCGGGAAGCTCTGCTCGGCCGGGCGCTCAGCTGGCTGCTCGGCGGAACCGGCCCCGGCGGTCGCCAACTGCCTGCGGCCCTGGAGCCACCTGGCGAACATCGTGAATCCGAGCAATGCGACGACCACTATCAACCCGAAGGCGATCCAGGCGATCGTGTGGTTGTCGTTGATCACGTAGATGATCCACAGCACCAGCCCGGTCGCGGCGAGCAGGAAGTGTCCGAGGATCAGGGTCGACGGGAAACGGGTGACGTTGATCGACTGCTGGCGCATCCCGCCCTTTTGCAGCCACCTGCCCAGCAGGACGGATCCACCGAGGGCGGTAGCGATCCACAACACCAACGACACGATGTGCATGTCAGTGTCCTTCCGAAGGTGTCCGTACGTCCGAAGCCGTTCGATCCGGTGCGGTGAAGCCCTCGGCCTGGGTCGCCTCGGCGGCCACCCGCACGCCGTACCGGTACGCGAGGTTGCCGCCGAGCCAGCCGCCGGCCGCGAGTCCGGCGAGGCTCGCGACGGAAAGCGCCAAGAGCCCGACCGGGACCGCGCCCGGGTCCTGCGCCGCGCCGCGGAGCAGGAAGTTGGCCAGGTAGGCGGCGGTGACCGTGAGGTTGATGGCCATGTGCCACAGCACTGTGCGAAACGCCCTTGTGCCGGTCGGGATCGCGAGCAGGTCGAGGAATCCGACCATCGCGGCCGCGGCGGCACCGAGCAGGCCGATCCCGATCAGCCAGTACGAGCCGCGGACGAAGACCGCGGGATCCGACGTGACGCGGGACGCGACGTCGAAGACGAGGCTCGCCACCCACGCGCCGATGGGCACGGTGACCAGGATCGGGTGGAACGGGTGGCCATACGGCCCGGCCAGCGGCGTGACCGGCCGCTTGGACGGGTGAGGCTCGGACTCGGGCTCGGCTCTCATCGCGTTCTCCATTTTCACCAACAATGCTTGGCTAAATTGAGTGGCTACGTCAAGGGCCATGCCCGTTTTCGTCGGTGTTACCGTGACGCAGTGGAACGACGCAGTCTGTCTGCGATCGCCGCGTTGGCCGACGACCTGCGGCGGAATCTCTACTCCTTCATCCGGCGTGCCGGTCGTCCGGTCACCCGCGAGGAGGCTGCCGAGAAGGTCGGGATCTCCCGCAAACTCGCCGCCTTCCACCTCGACAAGCTCGTCCACGTCGGGCTGCTGAAGGCCGGCCAGGAACCACCGGGCCGGCGCGCCCGGCGGCCCGGCCGCAGCCCCAAGGTCTACGAGCCGTCCGACCTCGAGATCCGGGTGAGCATCCCGGAGCGCCGCTACGACCTGGTCGGAGACATCCTCGTCGACGCGGTCGCGCAGGGTGAGGCCGACGCCAGGGAGGCGGCGATGCGGATCGCCCGGGAACGCGGTGCCGATCTCGGCAGCAGGATGCGGGCGAAGACGACCGGCGGCCGTGCCGAGGCGGAGCGGCCGTTCGGGGACGTTCCGGCGATCCTCGAGCGTCTCGGGTACGAACCCTTCCGCGACGACGGGGTGGTGCTGCTGCGGAACTGCCCCTTCCACCACCTCGTCGAGCGCCAGCGCGAGCTCGTCTGCGGCATCAACCGGTGCTTCCTCGACGGGCTGCTGCAGGGACTCGCCGACGACGCGACCCGTACCGCAGCCGTCCCCGGCGACAGTTACTGCTGCGTCCAACTGCACGCCCGCGGGCGCTGAGAGCCAAGCCCCGTTGGGTGTCATCGTGTCAGCGGTAGCCAACACTGGCGCGGCCATCTGCGGAAACTTCGCCCAGCTGTTCCGGGAGATCAGCGCGCTCGGCTACACCGGCAGCTACTCCACCGTCCGCGATTACCTCGCCGAACAGCGCCCGGCGAGGGCGCCGTTGATACCGTCACCGCCGTCGGTCCGGCAGGTCACCGGCTGGCTCACCCGACATCCCGACAACCTGACCGAACACGAGCGGACCCGTCTCACCGCCCTGCTGGAACGCAGCCCCGAGCTCCAGACCGCCTCCAGCTACGTCCGCACGTTCGCCACCATGCTCACCCAGCTCACCGGCCACAACCTCCCACAGTGGATCACAGAGGTCCACGCCGCCGAACTACCCGGCCTGTCGTCCTTCGCCAAGGGCCTCGAACAAGACCTCGACGCCGTCACCCAGGGCCTGACCAGCCACTGGAACTCCGGCCCCATCGAAGGCCGCGTCAACCACATCAAAATGATCAAAAGACAAATGTTCGGACGCGCCGGACTCCCACTCCTTCGCAAACAAGTCCTGCTCACCACCCAAAACACGTGATCGACCGGATGGGGCCGTACCCATCACGAAATATGGGCCAGATCCCAGATCCGAGGAGCGGCCCCACCTGGGAACGAGTCTCGGCCCCACCCGCGATGCTCGGGAACCCGTTCCAGCGAGACTTGGCCCCGCTGTCCAGACGGTACGCCTCGGTGATCAGCAGAGATCCCCCCAGAGGCGACGTAGGTGATGCTCGATCTGATGCGCGTC
>WHSR01000078.1 GCA_009379995.1 Streptosporangiales bacterium | reverse complement strand
CAAAGACAAAGCTGTCTCCGCCCTGCGACGCCTGCAGAAACTGCCCGCACTCGTCCGGGCGTTCTTCGGCGACCCGCACCTGCGCTACATCACCGCATAAACACACATCAGTCGACTTACTTTCGATCGCCTTAGTAACACGGGCGTCGAGCGAACCTGACGCGCGCGGAAACGATATCGCCCAGGCCAATAGACTCAGTGGCAAGAAGAGCTCGAGACCCGTCTCGGGGCTTTCTTGTTACAGCAACGGTGACAGCAAACGGCCGTCCGCTTCTGCCCCTGCCACCGGAGGCGCCTCGCGGACTCGGGTGCGGACCCGGGCGCTGATGTTCTGGGGCGTCACATGCGCTGAGCTTGCCGAGCCGCTGCTTGCCCCGCTTGGGGACCAGGTATCGCCGACGACACCCTCGTACCGCTGGTTGGTCTTAGGAAGCCGCTCGGCGCGGACAACGTGATCGAGCCGGTATGCCAGCCTCCGTCCCAGGTCTTGAGCACGACGTACAGCCTCTGCACGTCGCCCGGACCCGCTACCTCTTCGTGTTCGACCCTGGGGCGGTACAGGAAGTAGATGTCACCCGCCTCCAGGACCTCGGGCACGCTATCTCCTGGGAGCTCAGGCGGGGTAACGCCGACGTACCGGGTAGCGCCGACGTGCCGGCCGCCGTCCCCGGTGAGCCGTACCGGCCCCTCCGCGGAGCAGGCGGCCGAGTACACGGAACGGCAGGGTGACGACGGCGATCGCGGTCGCGATGATCGCCCGGATCGCATCCCTGATCGCGGCAAGCATGGGTAACCTCCAGCCCGGATCGGGCTCGTAGTCGTTCTGTTGTTGCTTCCTCTTTGTTGCTTCCCGCATGAGGCCGAAGGATTCGTCCGCGTTCCACATGGAAGTACGCGGGAATGATGCCCGCCATGAGCGAGCAGTCGACCCCGCAGCCCCCGCCACAGCAACAGCCCTACCCGGGCTACACGGAAAGGATGGTCCCGCGGCCTCGCGACGAGATGCGGGACTACCAGGGACGAGGGCTGCTCGATGGTCGATGTGCCCTGGTCACCGGCGGCGATTCCGGGATCGGCCGCGCGGTCTCGGTCGTCTTCGCCAAGGAGGGCGCCGACGTCGCCGTCGCGTACCTGTCCGAGGACGAAGACGCCGACCACACCGCCAAACTGGTACGCGGGGAGGGCCGACGCTGCCATCTGATCCGCGGTGACCTGGCCGACGAGGACCACTGCACGCAGGTGGTAGCGGAGACGGTACGAGAGCTCGGCCGGCTGGACGTGCTCATCAACCACGCCGGCACCCAGGCGCCCGCCGACGACCTGACCGAGATCTCAACCGAACAGTGGGACCGGACCTTCAAGGTCAACGTCTACAGCATGTTTTGGGTCACCCGGGCCGCCCTGCCCCACCTGCCGGACGGCGGCGCCATCGTCAACACCGGCTCGGTCAACGGTCTGCGCGGCAACGGCACCCTCATCGACTACTCGGCGACCAAGGGGGCCATCCACATCTTCACCTACGCCCTCGCCAAGTCACTGGCGCAGCGCGGCATCCGGGTGAACTGCGTGGCACCGGGGCCGGTCTGGACGCCGATGATCCCCGCTACCCTCCCCGCGGACAAGGTCGAGCGGTTCGGTGAGCAGGTACCGGTCTCCCGATGGGCACACCCCGACGAGATCGCGCCCTCGTACGTGTTCCTCGCCTCCGGGCAGCTCTCCAGCTACTACACCGGCCAAGTGCTGTCCCCCATCGGCGGCGAGACCCACCCCGGTTAGCCACTACCGGCTCCCGCGGCCGCTATAGGTCCTTCTCCCGCTCGACGGCCTCCGCGAGCTCGTCCTTCTTCATGCCGGACCGGCCGGAGATGTCCATCTCGCGCGCCTCCTGGTACAGCTCGTCCCTGGTCCGTCCCTTGGCGCCCGCCTTGTGCCCGGCCAGCTCCTGCTCGCGCCGATCGGTGAAGGCTTGGCCGAGCTGCTCCAGCCGCTGCTTGCCGACCGCATCCCGCAGCGAGGGAAGGATCTCGCTCTCCTCCTCCTCTACGTGGTGCTTCACGGCCTCGACGAACTCCCGGAACCTGCCGTCGAACTCGTCTCCGGCGGGGTCCAGCTTCTCCAGCTCGTGGAGGAGTTCCTCGGCCTCCTGATGCTCCTCGACGCCGTGGTGTACTTTCCCGCGCTCCTCCGCCTCCTTGGCGACGATGGGATAGACCCTTTCCTCCTCCGCCCGGGAGTGAGCGGTGAGCATCGCGGCTACCTCTCGCAGAAGCTCGGGCCGCCGGTCCCGCTCCTTCTTCACCCGGTCGAAGAGTTTCTCCATCGCACGGTGATCATCTGTAATCAACTTGATGACATCGGTCATGATCGCTCCCAGTCTGCCCGTGTCGGCATGTGGATACCGGGTACCCGAGGGAGTCGACACCTAACGCCGGATCGGCAGATACGTGGCCGATCACCGTCCGCCCTTTCCAGCGGTTTTCCTTCAGCTTTCTCGGTACGGAATCCATCCGGCCGGAACGGGTAACAGGCCCAAATGAGGGAGTTCATGCAATTCTTCCGGCCCGGTACCGGTACGGAGGCGCGAATGGCCCGCAGCGCGTACCGGCTTCGGCTCATTCTCTCCGCGCTGGCGTTGCCCATCGGCGTCGCCGCCGGGGTCTGGCTCATTCAAGGCGCCGACAACGGCCCTTGGGATGCCACGGGGATAAGGGTCGCCGGTGCGATCTGCGTGGCCGTCGCGCTCGCCGCCGCGATCGACATAGTCGTCATCCTGCGCAGGAGACGAGAAGGCGGTCAGCGGGCGTAGAACTCGACGACGAGCTGCTCGTCGCAGAGGATGGGGATCTCTTCTCGCGCGGGCAGCCAGGTCAGTCGGGCCGTCAGGTTGCGCCCGTCGACTTCCAGGTACGCCGGAACGCGCGCCGCGTGGCCGCCGGTCGCGGCGACCTGGAACGGCAGCATGTTCCTGCTCCGTTCGGCTACCTCGATGAGTCTCCAGGTCGATCACCAGGGCCTCACCGGTCTTGCCGGGACGCCGCGCGGCATGGGCCAGGGCAAGACGCAGCTGTGCCTCGCCGATGTCGTACTGCGCACGCAGCCGCTGCTTCTCCCGCAGCCGCACCTGGTAGTCAGTGGCCCGGGCCCGCCCGCGGGTACGGCCGTGCTGGCCGGGGCCGTACGGACGCCGCTCCATGTAGCGCGCGGCCTTCGGGGTGAGCTGGACCCCGAGTGCGCGGCTCAGCCGAACCTTGGATCGTGTGGCCTTCACCCTGTCAGGGGCGCATCGTGAGGTGCATGCGTACAGTGGTGCGACCGTTGTCGGAGCGGATCTCGACCAGATCGCAAAGCTGGCGCGCGAGCCAGAGTCCGCGGCCTCGGCTCTCGATGGGATGCCCTGGAAGGTATCCGGCGAAGTGGTGGAGGCGGCGCCAGCCGGCGGTGTCGGTGACCTGATCGGTGACCTCGCACAGGAGTTCGTCCTGCTCGGTCCAGAGTCGGAGGGTTCCATGGCCGGCGCCGTGTTCGATGGCGTTGGTGGCGACCTCGTTGACGGCGAACACGAAGTCGACGGCGCGAGCGTGCGGAACTCCATGGCGGCCGGCGTAGGAGCTCACCTCGTCGCGCACGGCAGGGAGTTGGTCGACGTCGAAGTGCAGCGTCGCGGGCCGACCCCGGGGCGGAGGCAGATCACCGGAGTCACCGTCGGGATGAAACAGCGCCGGGTCGGTGTAGGCGGCGCTCGCCACGACAGCGTCACGCATGACGAGCTCGGGGTGGGTGCGTCGGGCGGCGTCGACGATGTCGGGGTCCACCGCGCGCGTGTCGTACGGGCAGATCATCCAGACGTTGGTGGCCGAGAAGATCGCATTGACGCTGGAATCCATGTACTTCCAGGCCGTGACCTCTCGTTCGGATCGCCCCGTCCATATCGGTTCGGCCAGGATGCGCACGTGCCGGCCGGAGTCGGTCGAGACGTGCTGTCTCCAGTAGCGGTTGAATGCGGCGACCCGTTCGGGCGGGCGTGGACCGAAGTGGATCGACTCGATGTAGTTGACCAGAGGCGCGCGCGCGCCGAGGGCGTCGCTGAGCAGCCGAATGTTGGCCGAGGTGGTGGTTGCCAACACCGGTTCGCCGAGGCCCAAGCCGTCCTCGACAAACGGCAGCGCCATCGCAAGGAACTCCTCGTCCGAGCCGTAGACGCTTGCCTGGTGTACGAATCCGTTCGGCTCGCCGCCGACCTGGACCCTGGGGCTAGCCATCCACGGGCTCCCGGCCGGCCGACTTGGTGGCGAGATCCACGAGCTCGTGGGCGAGGTCACGGAGCTTCATGTTCCGGTTCTGTGACTCACGTCGCAGGATGTCGAACGCGTCGTCAGGAGTGCATCCCGTGCTGACGACGAGCATTCCCTTGGCCATCCCGATGGTGTCGCGTGTGCTCAGCGCGGTTCGGAGCTGCTCCACCAGCGCGGTGCCCGCCTCGGCGGTGTAGGCCAGGGCCGCCTGACGCGCGGCCTCGAGATCCTCGTGCACCGGCAGCGACTCGGGCAGCTCCACCAGCCGCAGGTTCCTGCGGATGTGTTCGTCCTCGGGCAGCACCAGGTGCAGTTCCACGTTCCTGCGCGTAAGCCTGCGGCAGATCTCGTCGAGCAGAGCGAGGACTGTTGAATCGAGATGGGTGACGCCGCCAAGGTCGGCAACGAGCCCGCGTGCCTCGTCACGGGCGGCGACCTCGATCGCCCGTTTCAGCTCCTCGATGTTGGATAGGTCGACCTCGCCGTCGACTCCGACGACCGGCACCGTTGCCTGCGTGACCGCGAAGTCCGCTGTACGAGCCATCAGCTCCTCCAGCCGAGCCGCGCTGCTGCTCAACACAACATCCGCGTGTGTCGGGTGCTTCCATCAGGATAGGTGGCGTTATGACCGCATCGAACGCTTCCTTGTCGCCGGGCGGGCGACGTCCTGACGCCGGTACGGCCTTCGCTGATCTCTGACGTCCGAACGCGGCGCCTCCTCCTCTTCTTCTTCGGTTGGTGGGTGTTGGTCCGAGGTGTAGAGCCGGTTCGCCAGCACCCGGGCACCGTTGGCGAGCGCGCGCCTACTCGGCGGAGGCACGCGGGTTCCGGCGATACCCCGCAGGTCCAGCCTCGGACCTGGCCTGTAGGCCTCGATCGGAGCTCGCTCCTCCTCACTGGACCCCCGGGTGACCTCGATGTAGGCGCCGCTTGGCAGTCGCATGACGGTGCCGGTCTCGACACCGTGGCTGAGCGTCTCCCGGTCACGGCTCTGCAGACCCAGGCAGGCTCGCCTGGCGACCATGAAGGCGACCACCGGCACCGCGATGAAGGCCACCCGGAAGAACCAGGTGGTCGCGTACAGCGGGATGTCCAGGGCGTTCGCGATGACGTCGTCGCCGCCGGCCGCCCAGGTGACCCCGTACGCGGCGATGACGGCGGCCCCGATCCCGGTGCGGACGGGCGCGTTGCGGGGCCGGTCCAGCAGCTGGTGATGGGTCCGGTCGTCGGTGGCCCAGCGTTCGAAGAACGGATACAGCGCCATGAGGGTGAAGAACGCGGCCGGGTACAGCACCGCCGGGATCAGGACGTTCCAGGAGATGTTGTGCCCGGCGACGACGGTCTCCGCCGGAGGCATGATCCGCAGTGAGCCCTCCAGAAAGCCGACGTACCAGTCGGGCTGCGAGCCCGAGGACACCGCCGCCGGGGAGTACGGTCCGTACAGCCAGATCGGGTTGATCTGGACCAGACCGGACAGCAGCGCCGTGAGGCCGAAGATGAAGAGGAAGTAGACGGTCGTCTTGGCCATGAAGTGCGGAAACATCGGCCCGCCGACGATGTTGTGCTCGGTTCGCCCCTTCTCCGGCCACTGGGTGTGCTTCTGGTGCCACAGCGTCATCATGTGTGCGCTGATCAACGCGACCAGCAGCCCCGGCAGCAGCAGGATGTGCAGGGCGAAAAGGCGCGGGATGAGATCATGGCCGGGAAACTCGCCGCCGAACGCGAAAAACGACAGATATGCGCCCACGACCGGTATCGACAAGATGATGCCCTGCGCGATACGCAGACCGGTGCCGGACAGCAGGTCGTCGGGCAGCGAGTAGCCGGCGAATCCCTCGAAGATGGCGATGGTGAACAGGGCGACACCGATAAGCCAGTTGATTTCTCGGGGGCGGCGAAACGCCCCGGTGAAGAAGATCCGTAGCGCATGGGCGGCGACCGCGGCGACGAATATCAACGCCGCCCAGTGGTGAATCTGGCGCATGAGAAGCCCGCCGCGTACTTCGAAGGAAATACGCAGGGTAGAGCTGTAGGCCTCGCTGACCTCCTCGCCGCGCAGGCTCGGATAGGGGCCTGTGTACACGGTCTTGGCCGAGCTCGGCTCGAAGAACAGGGTGAGAAACACGCCGGTGAGCACCAGGATAATGAACGAATACAGCGCGATCTCGCCCAGCATGAACGACCAATGATCCGGAAAGATCTTGCGCGCGTTCCGTTCGAAGAAGTTGGCGGCCCCGAACCGCTCGTCGACCCCGTGGGCCGTACCCCTGATCATCTTGCCGGCGTCCATCCTCATTGTCTTCCCGAGCGGACGGCGATAAACGTGCGCGGGCGGAGGCCGCCGCTAGTCAGTTCTCGTCTTTTCGCCGAGCTCGTCCCGCAGCAGCAGGTCGCGCCGCAGCTCACCGAGGCGGCAGGCGATCCGGCCCACCGTCTGCGCGGTGATGGGCACCGTTATCAGTTGGAACGCCGCGACGAGGACGAGTTGCGCGGCTGTGGTCGCGTCGCCGAACCGGGTCCCGACCCCGGCGAGGATCAACAGCAGGCCGACCACCTGAGGTTTCGTCGCCGCGTGCAGCCGGGTGAGCACGTCCGGGAAGCGCACCAGACCGAGGCCGCCCAGGGCGGCGAAGCAGGCCCCCGCAAGGAGCAGGATGGCGGATACGACGTTGGTCGCGTTCATGGCACCCGCCGCCCGGCGAACCGCGCCGCCGTTACCGAGCCCACGAAGGCGAGCAGGGAGACGACGAGGAGCAGCGCGATGTTCGCCGGCTCCCCCCGCTGGGCGGCTTCCACTGCGATGCCGCTCACCAGCAGGATGAGGAGGACGTCGAGGGCCAGGATGCGGTCGAGAACCGAGGGGCCGCGCACCACCCGCAGCAGGCTGCACAGGCCGGCCAGGGAGAGCAGGGCGAGGGTCGCGGAGAATACAGCAGTCATCGTCGTTTCTCCTCCTGTTCGATTGCCCGTAGGTCCTGGGGTGATCCGACCGCGCGGATGACGCGCGCCTCGATACGCACGACGAAGCGCCGGAGATCCTCCACCTCCCGCTCGGATCGGATCGGGAATCCGTGGACGAACAGCCGGCCGTTTTCTCTGTCGAGTTCCACGGCCACGTTGCCCGGTGTCAGCGAGACCGAGTTCGCGGTCACCAGGAGCAGTCCGCCCGAATGGGCTCTGATCGGGACGGAGACGAGCGCGCCGCCGGCGGGCCCTCCGTACCGGATCGCCTGCCAGGACACCTGTACGGCGGACGAAAAAAGCTCGCCCACGAGGTCGCCGACGTACACCAGGAGCCTCACCGGCCGCAGCCGCCCTGTCAGCGGCGCCGGCCGCGGAAGGCGCGCGGTCCATAGCGCCGCCGCGGCGATCGCGATCCCGGTGAGAGGTACGAGCGGGGACACCGAGCCCCACAGCAGCACCCACACGACCACGAGCCAGCAGAGCTCCGGCAGCCAGGCCAGGGCACCGGTCTTGTTCGGCCTCACGATCGCACCTCCTGGAGTACGGCCTGCCGGTAGGGCGTGCGGTCGAGCAACCCGTCGGCGGCGCGGGCGCTGACCGCGGACAGCGGTCCGGCCAGGGCGGCGACGGCCAACCCGACGATCAACAGGGCCATCGCCGTCCCGTCCATCAGGGAGAACCCGAAACGTACGGCCCGGGTGGATCCGACCCGTGCGGCCGGACCTCGGCCGGCCTGCCCGCCGGCCTGTTCGCCGGCCTGCCGGTCCGCCTGCGGCGGGGCACCCCAGAAGGCGGTGACCCAGATCCGTGCCATGACGACGAGGGTCAGCAGGCTCGTCGCCACCGCTGTCGCCGCGGCGGCGTAGGCGAGGATGCTGCCGGCGGCCAGGCCGGCCTGGAGCAGACCGAGCTTGGCCACGAAGCCGGCGAGGGGCGGGATCCCGCTGATACTCATGGCCGGGGCGAAGAACAGCAGCGCCACCCGGGGCGCGTCGTCGGCCAGGCCGCCGAGGGAACGCAGCGATGTGGTGCCTCGGTGGCGCTGTAGCAGGCCGCTGGCCAGGAACAGCGCCGCCTGGACGAGGATGTGGTGAACCAGGTAGAGGATCGCTCCGGCAAGCCCGGCGAGGGAGAAGAGCGCGAGGCCGAACAGCATGTAGCCGATGTGGGCCACGAGGGTGAAGGACAGGGCCCGGTTGATGTCCTCCTGCGCGAGCGCCCCGAGAATGCCGACGAGCAGGGTGGCCATGGCCAGTACGAGCAGCAGGGCCGAGACGTCCTCGCGGGGGAACAGCAGCGTCTGGGTGCGGATGAGCCCGTACACGGCGACCTTGGTGAGGAGCGCGGCGAAGACCGCGGTGATCTTGGAGAGCGCAACCGGGTAGCTGTCCGGCAGCCAGAAGTGCAGCGGGACGACGGCCGCCTTGACGCCGAAGACGACGAGGAGCAGCGCTCCGAGAGCCTCCCGGATACCCGCAGGCAGGCCGTCCATCCGCGCGGCGAGGTGGGCGAGGTTGACGGTGCCCGCCGCCGCGTAGCACAGCCCTATCGCGGTGAGGAAGAGGATCGACGACGTGATGCTGGTGACGGTGTAGGTCATCCCGGCGCGTACGCGTTCCCGGGTCGGCGAAAGGGTGAGCAACACGTAGCTGGAGGCCAGCATCACCTCGAAGCCGACGAAGAGGTTGAACAGGTCACCGCTGAGAAAGGCGAGACCGACGCCAGCGGCGAGGGTGAGGTAGATGGGGTGGAACACGGTGGGTTCGGCCTCGCTGGTACCACTCACGCCCTGCCCGATGGCGTACAGCAGGACGATCAGGACCACCAGGCTCGAGACGAGCAGCAGGAGGGCGGACAGCCGGTCCGCGACCAGGGTGACGCTGAGGGGGGCGGCCCAGCCGGCGGTCTGTACGGCCAGCGGCCCCCCGCGGTCGGCGGCCACGAGGAGCACCGCGGCGTCGACCGTGACCGCCCCGAGCACGGCCAGGCTGAGCAGACGCTGCAACAGCACGTGCCGGCGCGCCACCAGCAGGACGCCCGATGCCAGCAGCGGAAGAACCACCGGGAGCGGGACAAGGAGGTTCACCGCACCTCCTCTTCACCCGGATGCTCCTCCCGGCGGGCGATGCGCCGGTCCTCGACGTCGTCCTGCACCTCGTCTCGACGGTGGATGAGCCAGCTTCGGTAGCTCAGCGCGAGCAGGAACGTCGTCACCCCGAACGTGATGACGACGGCGGTGAGGGCCATCGCCTGCGGCAGCGGATCGGCCATCTCCGCCGGTGCGGCCTCGCCGAGGAGGGGCGAGCGCCCGGCGGGCCCACCGGCGACGAGCAGGAGGAGGTTCGCTCCGTGCCCGAGCAGGACGAAGCCGAACACGATGCGCATCAGCGAGCGCTGCAGCAGCAGGTATGCCCCAACCGCGTAGACGCCGCCGACAACCACGGCGAGGGTGACGTTCGAGAGGGTCACTGGGCCAAACCTCCTTCCTCCTCGACCTGCGCGCCCAGCGCGGTGAGGATCTCCAGGACCAGACCCACCACGACGAGATAGATGCCGAGGTCGAAGAAGAAGCTGGTGACGAGCTTGACGTGGCCGAGCACGGGAAGGGTGGCCTCGAGGACGGTGCCGGCGAAGATCTCGCCTCCGCCGACCCATCCCGGTACCGCCATGCCGGCGGCGACGAACAGGCCCAGGCCGATGACGCTCGCCGGCCGCACCGGAGCGGCAGCGGTGAGCTCGTACCGCCCGCCGGCGACGTAGCGGAGTACGAACGCCATACCGGCGACGAGACCCCCGGCGAACCCTCCGCCGGTCCGCTCGTGCCCGGCGAGGAGCAAATACGCGGAAAGAACCAGCGCCGTGGGTACCACGATGCGGGTCGCGGCCTCGAGCAGCACCGAACGCGGACCGAGGGGAGGTCCGTACGGCGCGGCGAGCCACCGCCGCCGGGGCGCCTCCCGCGCACGCGGCGTGAGCCGGCGCCTTCTCCGCTTCTCCGACTCCTCGGTCATCGCCGGATCCCCGTCGCCGCCTCCGACGCCGCGCCAGGCGACGAGGACCAGGCTCGCCACGCCGGTCGCCGCCACGGCGAGCACCGACACCTCCCCCAGCGTGTCGAGGGCGCGGAAGTCCACCAGGATGAGGTTCACGATGTTCGTGCCTCCGGCCTCCCGCGCCCGATCCAGGTAGCCGGCCGAGACGCTCGGCCACCGCCGCGCGGTCGCCGCCAGGAGAAAGAAACCGCCCACGAACACCCCGAGCAGCCCGGCGAGCGCCGCCGCGCCCGCGTGCGACACGGGTGGGCGTTGCCGGGCCTCCAGGAACCGCGGCGGGAGCCGGCGAAGCACGAAAAGGAAGACGACCAGGAGCAGCGTCTCCACCAGAAACTGCGCGAGCGCCAGATCCGGCGCGCCGTGCACGACGAACAACGCCGCGACCCCGTACCCGGCCGCGCCGAGCAGAAGCACTGCGGTGAACCGCCGGCGTGCGACGGCGACCCCGGCCGACGCGGTGAGGATCAGCAGGCCGAGCATGAGCTGCACGGGCGTGTCCCACAGCCGGAGGGTGCTGGGAAGGGCTCCGTGCGACACGAGCGCGACGCCCGGCGTCGCCACCAAGGTCGTCAGGATGACCGTGAGATAGACGGGCAACGAACCGACCTGGATACGCCGGGTGACCGTCACCGCCGCCAGGTCGAGACCGCGAAGGGTGGCCCGGTAGACGGCACCGGCGTCCGGGACCCGCACGACCGCGCCTTCGATCCATTGGCGGAGCGGGTGCAGGGCAAGGCCGGCGGCGATGGTCACCGCCGACAGCAGGAAGGCCGGCGTCCATCCGGACCACAGCGCGAGGTGGTACTCCTCCCCACCCGCGAACACGTCGGCGTAGGCGGCGGCGAGCACGTGCACCTCCCCGGGCAGCAGACCGAGGCCAAGGCTCGCCAGGGCAAGCGTCGCGGCCGGCGCCACCAGGCCGAGGACGCGGGGTAGGGGCACGGGCGCTGCCGTCAGCGTGTGGGGCTTGCCGCCGAACGCGCCCCACAGGTAGCGGACGCTGTAGCCGACGGTGAGGATAGAGCCGGCCACGATGCCGGCCAGCACGAGGGCCGGTACGCCCTCGTGCAGGAAGGCCTCGTACGCGGCTTCCTTGCCCACGTACCCCAGCAGCGGCGGGAGACCCGCCATCGACGCGGCCGCCAGCACCGCGGCGCCGAACAGCCCAGGCATCCGGCGCCACAGTCCGGTCGACCCGTCCAGCCTGGTCGTACCGGTCTGCCGGTCCGCGACGCCCGCCGTCAGAAACAGGGCGGCCTTGAACAGCCCGTGCGCGAGCAGCACCGCGACGCCGGCGAGAGCGGCCGTCCGGCTGCCGGCGCCGAACAACACCATGAGGAGGCCGAGCTGGCTCACGGTGCCGAGGGCCAGCAGCCGCTTCAGGTCGTCCTCGCGCAACGCCCGCCAGCCGCCCTGCAGCATCGTCACGAGGCCGACCGAGAGGACCAGCGGACGCCAGGCCGCCACGTCTGCGAACGCCGGCGCGAGACGTGCCACCAGGTAGACGCCGGCCTGGACCATCGCGGCCGCGTGCAGGTAGGCGCTCACCGGCGTCGGGGCCACCATGGCCGCAGGCAGCCAACCGTGGAAGGGCACCTGCGCCGACTTGGCGAACGCGCCGAGGAGGATGAGCACCACCGCCACCGACACCGGACCACCCTCCGGCGGCTCGGCGAGCAGCGCGGATATCCGGTACGTGTCCGCCGCCTGCCCGAGCAGGACAAGGCCGACGAGCATGAAGAGGCCGAGTCCGGTGGTCACCAGGAGGGCGTGGACCGCGGCGTGCCGGCTCTCCTCGTCGCGGCGATGGCCGATGAGGAGGAAGGAGCAGACGGTGGTGAGCTCCCAGAAGACGTAGAGGGCCAGCAGATGGTCGGCCAGCACCAGGCCCAGCATCGCCCCGGCGAAGGCCACCAGCAGCCCGGCCATCCGCCCGAGCCCCGGTTCGTCCCGCTCGAAATACCGCGAGCAGTAGACGAGCACGACGACGCCGACGCCTGCGACCAGCGCCACCATGGCGGACGCGAGCGCGTCGAAACGCAGCGCGAACCACAGGCCGAGCTGCGGCGCCCAAGCCAAGGACGCGGTCACCGAGCCTCCGGAGACCACCTCCGCGAGCCGGAACCCCGCCCAGACGAGCGCCGCCGCGGGCGCGGCGGCGGCGAGCACGAACGTCGCCCGGCCCAACCGCCGGGCCACAAACGGAACGCTCGCTGCGAGACCGAAATGCGACAGAAGCAACACAAGCATGCGTAGCCGGAGATCTGCCCGCAGCGGAGGCCATTAACCTCTGGCGCGATCGGGCACCCATAGCGTGCGCTCGCCGGAGCGCGAACTCGAGAATCCGCGCATGCACCGGCGATAGCAAGGAATACCACCCCTATGCGGGTACTGATCGCCGGCTGGCCGAGCTTCGTACACGGCGAGGCGACGGCCGGAGACGTTCTCAGCATGGAGGCCGTCGAAGGGGCGCTCACCCGCGCCGGGGTGGCGTGCGAGACGGCGTGGAGCCCGGTCTTTCGTCCCGGCCATCTGCGCCTGGACGACGCGCCCGCCGAGCACTACACCCATGTCGTGTTCGTCTGCGGGCCCGTACACGGCGAGCAGCTCCGGGCCCTGCACCGGCGCTACGCGCGGTGCCGAAGGATCGCGGTGGACGTCTCGGTGACCGACCCCGACGATGCGGCGGCGGCCGGATTCGACGTCCTCCTGCCGCGCGACCGGGCCGGCGCGGAGCCGCGGCGCGACCTGTCCGCGCTCCCGGACCCGCGCCCCGTACCGGTGGTCGGCGTGATCCTGGCGCCCGAGCAGCCGGAGTACGGCCGGCGACGCCGCCACGGGGAGGTGACCGCCCGGCTGACCGCGTGGCTGAAGCGGCAGGACTGCGTCCGGGTGCCGGTGGACACCCGGCTGGACCGCCGCGACTGGAGACGCTGCGGCACCGAGGACCAGCTCGCATCGCTGATCCGGCGCCTGGACTCGGTCGTCACCACCCGGCTGCACGGCCTGGTGCTGGGCCTGAGCAACGGGGTGGCCGCCCTGGCGGTCGACCCGGTCGCGGGCGGAGCGAAGGTGAGCGCACAGGCGCGTGCCTGGTCGTGGCCCGCGATCGTGACCGCCGACGCGCTGCCGGAGGACGAGTCCGAGCACGAGCGGCGGCTGCGTGGGTGGTTCGACTGGTGTCTGTCCCCCGCCGGCCGGTCGGCCGCGTGGCGGCGGAGCGCCAGCGCGGACCCGGGGCGCGATCCACTCCTCGGCGACCTGCTGCGGTGTCTCCTTGGGCGGGGCTGATATGTCCAGCGGGTACGACCGGGTGTCAGTGGTGGTCGCCACCCGCGACCGGCGCGACGAGCTGCTCCGTACCCTGCGGAAGCTGAGCGAGCTACGGCCACGCCCGCCGGTCGTCGTCGTGGACAACGCCTCGACGGACGGCACCTCCGCCGCGGTCCGGCACGACTTCCCCGAGGTGGACCTCGTGACGCTGGACGGCAACCTCGGGGCGGCCGCGCGCAACGTCGGCGTAGCCCGGGCCGCGGACCGGTACGTCGCGTTCAGCGACGACGATTCCTGGTGGGCTCCGGATGCCCTGGAACGCGCGGCGGACATCCTGGACGCCCATCCCCGGGTGGGGCTCCTCGCCGCCCGTACGCTGGTCGGCCCGCAGGAGCGACCCGACCCCGTCAACGCGCGCCTGGCGGCCGGCCCACGCGTCCTCGGCTTCCTCGGCTGCTCCGCGGTCGTACGCCGGGACGCGTTCCTCGCGGTGGGTGGGTTCAGCCCGCTGCTGTTCTTCGGGGCCGAGGAGACCCTGCTGGCGTACGACCTGGCGGCGGCCGGATGGGAGCTCGCCTACGGGCCGGACGTCACGGCGCATCATCACCCGTCGGCGAGCAGGTTCGACCCGGAGGTACGGACGGCGCTCGAACGGCGCAACGCCGTCCTCATCGCGTGGCTGCGGCGGCCGCTGCGGACCGCGCTCACCCGCTCCGCCGGTGGGGGTCTGCGAGCCGCACTGCCGCTGCTGCCGGCGGCACTCCGCCAGCGGCGGGTCCTGCCGACCGATGTGGAGAACGACATCCGGCACCTGGAGGAGTCGTCCGGCGATGCGGTGCCGTTCAGCGGTCCCGCCGCCGGGACCGCGCCGAACCCGGGGATGGACCTGGGGATGGACCTGGGGCCGGGCCGGAGCGACCCGCGGTTCACCGTCGTGATCATCACCCACAACCGCCGGCCGGAGCTGCTGCGCACGCTGGCGCGGATGATCTCGCTGCCGGAGCGCCCGGCGATCGTCGTCGTGGACAACGCTTCGACGGACGGCACCGGGACGGCGGTCGCCGAGCGTTACCCGGAGGTGTCCCTGCTGCGCTGCGACCACAACCGGGGAGCGATCGCCCGCAACCTCGCGGTGCGCCAGATCCGCACCCCGTACGTGGCCTTCTGCGACGACGACACCTGGTGGGAGCCGGGCGCGCTCGCCCGGGCGGCCGACCTGCTCGATGCCCATCCCGGCCTCGCCAGCATCACCGGCCGCATCCTCGTCGACCCCGAGCTGACCGAGGACCCGGTCACTCCGGAACTGCGACATTCACCCGTGCCGGGACCTGACTGGCTGCCCGGCCCGGCGCTGCTCGGCATCCTCGCGGGCGCCTCCATGCTGCGGACACGCGCGTTCCGGCAGGTCGGAGGGTTCCATCCGCGGCTGTGGCTCGGCGGGGAGGAGGAGCTCCTGGCCATCGACCTCGCGGCCGGAGGTTGGTGGATGTGCTGGGCGGAGGACGTGCTCGTGCATCATGCCGCGTCCGCCGTGCGGGACTCCCGCGGGCGCCGTCGCCTGGGCATCCGCAACACGCTGTGGGTCACCTGGCTGCGCCGGCCGGCGCGGAGCGCGCTGCGCCGTACCCGCGACGTGCTGCGCTCGCTGCCCAAGGATCGGACCAGCGCCGCGGCGGCCGCCGCCGCGGCGGCGGGGCTGCCCTGGGTGCTGCGCGAGCGGCGGGTGGTGCCGCCTCCCGTCGACCACGGCCTCCACCTGCTCGAGGAGCCGCAGCGCAATTCCCGGGCCCGCCGCTACGTGGACACCCCCCGTAGGGGCTGAGCCCCCGCCCGCCGCGGCCTGTACCGACTCGGCGGTCTTCTTGCTCAACGCGACCCGGACGAGCGCCGAGGTGAACCGCGGCATGTCCTCCGGCTTCACCAGCTCGGCGAGGGCGTCGGTGCCCGTGGGCAGGCCGAGCCGCTTGGCACCGGACGCGGCCTTGGCGTCGACGAACGGCCGAAGCTCCGGCCACACGCCCTGCACCTCTCGGAAGAAGATGTTCGCTCCGACCTCGCCGATGCCCCGTACCTCCTTGACGAGCCTGCGTAGGGCCTTCGGGTCGCCGTCGGCCTCCTTGTGCAGGCGGCGCAGATCGCCCTGCCAACGGTCGCGGACGAGTTCGGCGCCGTCACCAAGCATCCTGGAGGTGCTCTCGTCGTAGCGGCGGTAGCCGCCGCGGCCGAGTGCGTCCACGCGTTCCTGCCAGGTTGCCTTCGCCATCGCCTCTGGGCTGGTGTACCCGGCCGCGAAAAGCTCCTTGGCCGTCGCCACGGCGATGTTCGACGAGATCCGCGCCGAGAGGAGGAGCGAGAGTACGAGGGCCTGATAGAGCGGCTGCGGGGAATCCTTGAGTTTGATCCCTGCCTCCTCGGCGTAGGTCCGGCCCTCGCGTTCCAACAGCGTCCGGACCGTCCGCTCACGTGCATCGGCCACGGTTATTCACCTCCTGCGGGCGTCGTACCCCCACGGGACGGGTCCTCACCTGGGGTGCGGGTTACGGGCAACCGCGTCAGGGTAAACGTCCCGTGATGCCCATGGAAGACAGCAACGAGACCGATCGCGCGTTCTCCGCGACGGCGCCCTCTGCCGCGCGGGATCGGGCGCGTGCCGCCCAGGAGACCAAGGCGCGAGTCCTCGCGGACCTCCCGGAGGACATGCGCGCCGACGAACTGGCGAACGTTCCCGAATTCGGCGAGGAGCACACCCCATCGGCCACCGATCCCGCCAACGCGCCGGTAGGGCGCGGCACCGAATGGCCCACGCGAGCCCGAATCGCGTGGGTTCGCCAAGTGCAATAGGGCAGTTATGACGAGCTTGCCACCTGACCGGGTGGTCGCATCGTTCGACTCGTCGTCGGCCTTCCTCCGCGCCGTCTCGGACGCCCTCCAGGGTCGCGATTTCGCCCCGCTCGGGCCGGGCTGGCTGCTCGCCGCCGCGATCCGGGCCGGTGGGCGGCTGCCGTTCCGCCTGCGTCGGTTCGCGTACGCGGTCGCCGGAGCGAGCGAGGGGGTGGCACCGTCCCGCCTCGGCGACGTCGACAGCGACGCCATCGCCGGGTGGCTCGTCGACCACTATCCGCACCGCGGCTATCCGGCCGTCTTCGTGGGCTCGTCCAACGGGGCCCTCGTACATCTGTGCGCCGCGCTCGGAGCGCCGTGGTTGCCGCAGACGTTTCTGTGTCCGGTGCGCTCGCCCGGGAACCGCTTCGACCGCGCGTCGCCGGCGGGTGGCCCGTCCGCTGCTGGAACGCAACCCGGGTGTCGGCCTGCACCACATGCACGACGGCAACCAAGACCGCCTCATGGTCTCCGCGATGAGCTACTTCCGCTGCAAGTACCTCACGCTCCCCCCGGCGTACGAGCGGTTCCTCACCACCCGGCTGAGGCCCGGCGCGCCGGTTGTGATCGTCGACGATCGCACCAGGTGGCCGACCACCCGGGTCGCCGAACGGCACGTCTTCCAGACCGGCGCGCGCGGGGGCCTCGATCCGTACGAGTACGTACGGGGAAGCCCGCGCGTAGCCCGCTTCCTCAACGACGAGGGCTCGCGGCGCCGCCGCTTCGACGCGCCCGAGCCGGACGGCGAGTCCCCGGAGGCCGAATGGGGCTTCGAGCCGGCGATGGAGGCGGACATCCGGCTATGGGCCGAGGGGTCGGGGCACCCGGTACGCCGGCTCGTCCTCGATTCCCCGGAGGCACTCAGCGCTCCGGTCGCCGACCTCTACCGCCGGTGGTTGGAGGCGCGGGACCTGCCCGCGGACCGGGTGCTGGCCGAATCCTTCATCGCGCTCGACCCGCACCGGGTACTCACCCGCGGGCTCGTCCCGCTGTGGACGTTGTTTCCCGTCGAGTCGTCGGTAGAGGTGCTGCAGGACTACGTCAAGGGCCGCAGCGGCATCAATGAGGTGCTGATCACCCTCTTTCCACACGGCGTCCACTCCGCCGGGCTGGCCCCGCCGGACCGGTGGTTGCACGCCGTCGAGGAGAGCGGCCGGCGTGGCCGGCTTCTCGGGGTCGACGCCCGCCGGTTTCCCGCCGACTTCGGCACGATCGCTCGATTCGGGCCGGCGCTGTCCCGACTGCACCCGCCGTACCCGTCGCCGGAGCCGCTGGAGTTCGCGGACGCGGACCGCTTCCTGGCGGCGTCGCACATCGACGGTCTGCGCTGGACGTGACCCGTACATCGCCGACCGGGTGAATCTCGCCGTCGGCCTCCTGTCACAAACGCGCGCTGCGGTGTGTCACCGAAGTGAGGAACTCAAGACACCCCCGGTAAGGAGCGTTTCTGATGTCCACCGCCTACCTCGTCGTCACCGTCCTGGCCTCCGCCTGGGTGGGCTTCTCGGCCGCCTTGGTGTTCTTCCGCGCCAAGTGGGTCGTGCAGCCCTTGGCCGACTACGGCGTCCCCCGCTCCTGGTGGCCCTGGCTCGGTACGGCCAAGGCCGCGGGAGCCGCGGGTCTGCTGGTCGGCCTGTTCGTACCGGTCATCGGCGTCATGGCCGGCATCGGCCTGGTGCTGTACTTCACCGGGGCCGTCATCACCGTGGTCCGGGCACGCTGGTACTCCCACATCCCGTTCCCACTGCTCTACCTGGCGCCGGTCGTCGGCGCACTGGCGCTGGGATTCACCGCCTGACAAACGCCGTCAACTGCGCAAATGTTTGCGCCGGTACATGCGGCGCATCTTGTCGCGGCTGCCACATGTGCCCATCGAGCACCACCTGCGGCGGCTACTCGCGTTGATGAACAGCCAGCCGCAGTGCCGTCCCGGGCAGCGGGCTACGCGGGCGAGTCGATCAGCGTCCTGGAGAAGGTTTATCGCGTCGACGACCACGGCGAATCGGAGTCGTCGTGGATCGGCCGGTGGCCACTCCCAACGCCAGCCAACGCCGCCGCGGGCAAGGTGCCCTTGGGCGACCGCTTCCGCGTAGTCGGACGCGATCGTGTCCATGTCTGCGTTGTCCGGCGGATCGCCCCGCGCGACCGCGGCAAACACGCGATAGACGGCATCCCGAAGTCTGCGCGCACGGGCCAGCTGTTCGGTATCAACTGCTGGGCGCGGCGGTACGGCCAGCAGCCCGAGACGCCGCCCCCACCTGGCGAGCAGCTCGGGATTCGTGAGCGCGTCACTGACCTCCGGAGCCACGTGCTCGCCGCGCACGCTCCAGTTCACGGTGTTGACGAAGTCGAGCGCAAGCGTGCCGCCCAGCAGCTGGATCGACTCCGGATGCGCCTTCCTCATACTTACCATAATAGAGCATGAAACAGTAAGATTGCCTACATGTCGAACGTGGATCCCGGCGACACCCTCTGGGATGGGATGCGCGCCGCGTTTCCCGTCGCAGCGCCCACGTTGGCGCTCGGCGTCTCCTTCGGCCTGGTGGCCAAACCCGTGATGGGGACAGTGGCCCCCATAGCCATGTCGATCCTGATCTTCTCCGGGAGTGCGCAGTTCGCCGCGTTGAGTGTGCTCCAGGGCGGCGGAGCGGCTGCGGCCGCGGTGGGAGCCGGACTGCTCATGAACGTCCGCTGGCTGCCCATGAGCTTCGCTCTCGCACCCTCCCTGCAGGGGTCGACCCAACGACGCACGCTCGAATCACAGGCGATCGTCGATGCGTCCTTCGTGATCGCCAGCCGTCCCGACGGTCGATTCGAACCACGCCCGCTCGTCGGAGCCACCTTGCTCCAGGCGTCAGCGTGGACCGCGGGCACGGTGATCGGCACCCTCGGCAGCGGATTCATCGGCAATCCCGACCAGTTCGGGCTCGACGCGGTCTTTCCCGCGTTCTACCTTTCCCTCCTCGTGGCAAGCCTGCGCCAGCGCCGCGACCGCAACGCCTTCGTTGCCGTCGCCCTCGCCGCGTTCATCGCGGCTTCCTTGCTCCCCTTCGCGCCGCCGGGCCTACCTATCACCGCGTCCTCGGTGGCCGCTCTCGTTGGACTGCGAAACTCATGACCGCCGTCTGGATCACGATCGCGGCGCTCTTCGTCGGAACGATCGCGCTGAAAGCCACCGGCCCCATCGCCCTGCGCCGACGCCACCCGCCGCGGCGCGCAGTAGCGGTCATCGCGCTGGTCGCACCCACCGTTCTCACTTCGCTGGTCCTCTACCAGACCCTGAGCGCCCACCCAACGGGGGTCACTATGGACGCGCGCATCGTCGGTCTCGTCGTCGCTGCGCTCGCTATCGCCGCGCGAGCACCAATGATCGTTGTCATCCTCCTCGCGGCGCTGGCGACCGCAGCAGTCCGGGCCCTCGCCTGATCCGCCGCTCGAGTTCCTAGAACTACTCGCGGGCGAGGAACGGCGCGGCGGCCTCCGCCACGACCTCCGGCGAACGGTAGAAGGCGGAATGCCCGAGGCCCGGCAGCCGGGCCAGCCGACCGTCCGGGAGGAGCGCCACGAGGTGCTGTGCCCAGTCGACGGAGGAGAGGCGGTCGCGGTCGCCGCGTATCACCAGCATGGGCGCGGCGACGCGGGGCAGTACCGCCTCCAGCTCCTCCACCACCGCGCAACGAACGGTGCCCACCGCCCGCGGGAGGCTCGCGGACGCGTACTCCGCCACGTTGAGCACGCGAAGCGGCGGCGCGTCCCCGAGCCAGTCGTGCATCCGGTCCAGCGCGCGGACCCGGTACCTGCCGATCACCCTTGTCCGCCTGGCGGCCGGGGCCGGTAGGAACCGCATCCAGGACAGCCGCCGGCGAACCTCGGGACCGATGGTCGGGGACAGCAGAGCCAGCCTCCGGACGGCGTCCGGGTGGGCGGCCGCCATCGCCGCCGCCACCTGAGATCCGAAGGAGTTGCCCAGCAGGCGCGCCGGGGCGAGCTCCGTCGCCCGCAGCCAACCGGCGAGGATGTCGGCCTGTTCGGCCATGGCGAGCGCCCGGGGCGGCTTGTCGCTGTAGCCGAAGCCCGGCGGGTCCAGGGCCCAGGTACGCCAGCCCCGGCGGATCATGGCCCTGGCCAGCGGCAACATCGAGCGGCCGGCGGTGACCAAACCGGGCAGCAGGACCATGGCCGGCGCGACCCGGTCACCGCCGACGTCACCGCCGACGTCACCGCCGGCCGACACGAGCGCGTGCAACCGGAGGCCGCCCACGGTCTGCCACCGGCTGAGGAAACCGTGGGGTGCGCTCAATCTGCCTCGCCCAAGGGGAGTCAGGGCCTGAGTATCACCTTGATGGCGCCGTCCTGCTTCTTCTGGAAGATGTCGTAGCCGTGCGGCGCCTCGTGCAGCGGCAGCCGGTGGGTGGCCAGATCCTCGGTGCCGAGCGGGTCGTCGTCCCTGCTGACCAGGGGCAGGATGTCGTCCACCCACCGCCGGACGTGGGCCTGACCCATCCGTAGCTGTACTCCCTTGTCGAACATGTCCATCATCGGCAACGGATCGACCTGACCGCCGTACACGCCGATGATCGACAGCGTGCCCCCTCGGCGCACCATATCGATCGCCGTCGTGAGCGCGGACAGCCGATCGACGCCGGCGAGCTCGGTGAGCTTCTCGGCGAGCGGCCCCGGCAGGCGCCCGATGGACTGCTGCGCGAGTCGGGCGAACGGCGCGCCGTGCGCCTCCATACCGACCGCATCGATGACGGAGTCCGGGCCGCGGCCCTCGGTCATCTCCTGGACGTGCTTGACGACATCCTCGTGCTCGAGCAGGTTCACCGTCTCGACGCCGTGGCGACGCGCCATCTCCAGCCGTTCCGGCACCAGGTCGACTCCGATGACCCGGCCCGCTCCCTGGTGCTTGGCGATGCGGGCGGTCATCTGTCCGATCGGCCCCAGTCCGAGCACGGCCACCGATCCGCCCCTGGGGACGTCCGCGTACACCACCGCCTGCCATGCGGTCGGCAGCACGTCGGAGAGGTAGAGGAAGCGCTCGTCCGGGGGCCCTTCGGGCACCTTGATCGGCCCGAAGTGCGCCTGCGGAACCCGCAGGTACTCCGCCTGGCCGCCGGGAACGTGCCCGTACAGCTTGGTGTAGCCGAACAGGGCAGCGCCCTTGCCGTACTCCCGTACCTGCGTCGTCTCGCACTGGGCGTACAGGCCTCGCCGGCACATGAAGCAGCTACCGCAGACGATGTTGAACGGCATCACCACACGGTCGCCCGGCCGGAGGTTTGGCACCTCCGAGCCGACCTCCTCGACGATCCCCATGGGCTCATGCCCCAGGATGTCTCCTTCCTCCATGAACATCCCGAGCACGGTGTACAGATGGAGATCAGATCCGCAGATCCCGCTCGACGTGATCCGCACTATCGCGTCGGTGGGCTCCTTGATCGCCGGATCCGGAACCTCGTCGATCCTTACGTTTTCCCTGCCTTGCCATGTCACTGCCTTCATGGGATCCCCCTACCCGAGGAATCCCGTCGCATCCTTGTCGATACGGACGCCTCAGCGGCCGCCGGCCTCCTCGGCGAAGCGAGGGTCCGAGTCGTACGGGTAGCCGACCAGGCCGGTGCTGGGATTGGTCCTGTCCAGCGTCCAGTACTGGCGTATCTCCGCGATCCGGTCGCCGTGGAAACGGTAGTGCTCCGAGCCCCGCACGGTGGCGGGTCCCCCGCGCAGGGTGCCGATCATCGTCCACTCGATGGCCGCGTCGTCCCGCCCCTCGACGAGGGTGTCGACGTGCCAGCGGGCTCCGTGCCAGTCGGCCCGTACCTTGGCCCAGAACGCGCCGATGGCGGCAGCCCCCCGTATCGGCTCGTGGTTGGTGTCGTAAACGACCGCGTCGTCCAGGAAGTGACGTGCGATCCCCTCGGGGTCGCCGCGGTTGCACGCCTCGAAGTAGCCGCGCACGATCTCGCCGCGCGGTACGGCGGGCGGCTCGGCGGGCGGCTCGACGGCATCCGGCCAGGCCGGTACCCCATCGTCGACCTGCACGCCTACCGAGTTCAGGAAGCCCGCGACCATCCGGTACGACCCGACCAGCATCACCAGCTCGATGAGCTGCTGTTCGCTCCACTGCCCGGCGAGGCGGTCCCAGGTGGGCTCGCTCACCCGGTCGTACGCGCACAGCTCGTCGGCCGCCGCGATGAGCAGCCGTTCGGACGGGTCCCAGCCATCCCGGTCGGTGGGTCCGGCGATGCGGGTGATCTCGTCCTCGGTCAGACCCGACTCACGGCCGATGATCGTGTGCTGGCCGAACTCGTACACGCTGCCGGTGTTCCACGCCACCCGCAGGATCACGATCTCCCGGGCCCGAGCCGGCAGCAGCCCCTTGGTGAGGAAGAGCCCCGCGAACACGTTGAACCGCTTCAGCAGCCGGGGGTGCCGCGCCAGGGTGGAGAAGATGTTCAGCGGTGTTCCGTCGCGCAACCCGGTCTTGGCGAGAATCTCCCGCACCTCCGGTTCCGGGTCACCGAGCGGAAGGATCCTGGGTTCGGCCCGCACAGACGTCCCTCCCTGTGTTGTCCGCCAGCTCACGACGACGCTAAGGCTCCCGGGCACCGAGCGTCGAGTGGGGGCAGGGTCAGCTCGCCGCGGAGTGCGGCACTGCCCCGTCGTTCCCGGCCGCCAGCCTATGCGTTTTCGTGTTAACCTTGATTAATATGGAATCGCCTCGGCAGTACACCATGCGGGCACGCGCACAGGCGGCCGAGGCGACCCGACGCCGAATCCTGGAGTCCGCGGCGGAGCTGCTGAAGGGGCGGCTGCGTTCCGACATCCGCCTGGAGGACGTCGCCCGCGGCGCACGGGTGAGCGTGCAGACGGTTCTGCGCGTGTTCGGCAGCCGAGCGCACCTGCTGGACCTCGCGCTCGAGGAGACGCTGCGCGCGATGAGCGTCGATCTCCGCGGGCCCGAGCCGGGCGACGTGGAGGGCTCGGTGTCAGCGTGGTTCGACCACTACGAGCAGTTCGGGGATGTGGTTGTGCGCAACCTCGCCGACGAGTCGGACCCGGCGGTGGGGCCCATCGTGGAGATCGGACGGGCGCGGCACCGGCGGCACGTCGAGCGGCAGCTCGGCCCTCAGCTCGCCTCGGTGCCGGCCGAGCGGCGGGCGCGGCTTCTGGACGCGTTGGTCTGCGCGTGCGACGTCTACACCTGGAAGCTGCTGCGCCGGGACATGGGCCGCCCGCGCGCGCAGGCCGAGGCGACGATGAGCCTGATGATCAAGTCCTTGCTGGAGGGCAGCTGAGATGTCGCGGTTGTTGTTTCTCACCTGGAATGGCGCCGGCAACCAGCCGCCGGCCATCGCGCTCGCGCAGGAGCTGACCGTACGGGGCCACGAGGTCACCTTCGCCGGCTACGCCAGCCAACGCGTTCGGTTCGACGAACTCGGTTTCGACTTCCGGCTGCTCGAACGTGCCGACGCGGCCTACCCCGAGCGTCCGCCGCCCGAGGGCTGGATGGCGGCGCTCGTCGATGCCGTGTGGGCCTGCCCGGAGCAGCTCGCCGACCTGACCGACATCCTGGATGCCAACTCCTACGACGTGGTGGTCGTGGACTGCCTGATGTTCGGCGCTCTCGCCCTGCTCGAGAAGCTGTCCGTGCCGGTTGCGGTGCTCGTACACAGCGCTCCCGGCCCGCTCGCGGCGCCCGGCGACGGGATGGAGCAGCTCCTGCTCGCCCCGCTGAACGAGTTGCGCGCCCAGGCGGGCCGACCCGAGGTCGAACGGCTCTGGGACGCCTGGGCGCCGTTTCCCACCCTGTGCGCCAGCATCGACGAGCTCGATCCGCTGGCGCAGAAGGTTCCGCCGTCGTTCACTTATGTCGGTCCGCTGTTCGAGCGGATGCCGCCGTCGCGCTGGCGTTCCCCTTGGCCGTCCGACGACCCGCGGCCGCTGGTCCTGGCGAGCTTCTCCACCGGGCCGGCGTGGGATCAGACCTCGCGCATCCGGCGTACGCTGTGCGCGCTCGCCGACGGCCGCCACCGCGTCCTGGTCACGACCAGCGAGTCGGACGTGGAAGGGCTCACGGTCCCGGGCAACGCCACTCTGTTGCCGCACCTGCCCCACGCGGAGGTGCTCCCGGACGCGGTGCTGACCGTCACCCACGCCGGCCACGGCACGGTGAGCGCCTCGCTGGCCCACGGCGTACCGATCGTTGCCCTGCCCAACCCGGCGGCGGACCAGCCAGCCCTCGCGCGGCGGGTCGCCGAACTGGGTGCCGGGTACGCCCTCGACGGGGAATCGGCGGCCGCCATGGACATCGCGGCCGCCGTCGACGCCGTGCTCGCCGACGGTTCCTACGCCACTGCCGCCCGGCGCCTTGCCGAGAGCATCGCCTCGTCGCCCGGCGTGCGGGGAGCCGCGGCCCTGCTCGAGCGGCTTGCCCGATGACCCGGACTCGCCCGCCGTGGACGGGCTCCCCGGTTGGCTAGAAATCCTCCGCCGTGAGGTGAGGAGTGAGCGAGCAGGGGAAGCCTCGTCCGCATGGGAATCAACAGTGTTCTCGCCACGTTGGCCGCCAACGCGGGCAAGGGCGCGCTTACCGGTCTGGCCGGCACCGCCGCCATGACGGTCTCCAGCACCGTGGAGGCGAAGATCCGGGAACGCGGCACCAGTGACACCCCGGCGACGGCGGCCGGCACCGTCCTCGGCGTACAACCCAAGGACGAGACCACTACCCAGCGCTTCAACACCCTCGCCCACTGGGGCTATGGCGTGTGCTGGGGCACCGGCCGCGGGCTCATCGGCGCCGCCGACCTGTTCCACCACGCCGTCTACGTGGGCGCGACCGGTCTCGCCTATGACTGGCTGGAGGGTTCCGACCGCCGCTCCCGCCGGCTTCGGTGAGCTCCCGTTCCGCGGGCCGAGGTCCCGGCCGAGGTCCCGGTCGGCGCCGCCACGTACTGGTCGCCCGCCTGGACAGCTTCGGGGACGTGCTCCTCGCCGGGCCGGCGATCCGCGCGGTAGCGGCGCACACGGAGGAGGTCACGCTGCTGGCCGGGCCGGTCGGGCATCCGGCCGGTGAACTGCTCCCCGGGGTGTCCCGGATCGTCGAGTGGGCAGCCCCGTGGATCGAGGCCGATCCCGATCCCGTGGATCGCGCGCACGTGGAGCGACTGACGAAGGTGGTGGCGGATGCCGCCCCGGATGCGGCAGTCGTCCTCACCTCCTACCACCAGTCGGCCCTGCCAACCGCGCTGCTGCTGCGGCTGGCCGGCGTTCCCTGGATCGCCGCGATCAGCGAGGACTACCCGGGTTCGCTGTTGGACGTACGGCACCGGGTGGACGAGGAGCTGCCCGAGGCGGAGCGCGGCCTTTCTCTCGCCCGGGCCGCCGGATACTCCCTGCCGGCCGACGACGACGGTAGGTTACGTGTCCGCACGCCGCTGCCGGACGTCCCGGCGCCGGCCGGGGAGCCCGGGTACGTCGTGCTGCACCCGGGCACGTCCGTCCCGGCGCGCGCGTGGCCGGCCGATCGGTTCGTCCAGGCGGCGCGAGACCTGCACGCGGCCGGGCATCGGGTCGTCGTCACCGGCGGCGCCGGCGAACGGTCGCTGACCGGGAAGGTCGCCGGCCAATGCGCGGTGGACCTGGGCGGCCGTACCTCGCCCGCCGAACTCGCCGCGGTGCTGGCCGGCGCGGCGGCGGCCGTGGTCGGCAACACCGGGCCGGCGCACCTGGCGGCAGCGGTCGGGTGCCCGGTGGTGTCGCTGTTCGCCCCGACCCTGCCGGCCCGACGCTGGGCGCCGTACCGGGTGCCGACGATCCTGCTCGGTGACCAGCAGGCGCCGTGCCGCGACTCCCGGGCGCGGGAGTGCCCGGTCCCGGGACATCCCTGCCTGACGACGGTGACCTCGGCGGACGTCGTCGCGGCCGTCGACCGCCTCACTCAAGCGCCTAGGTGGGCCCGGGAACCGCCTCGGGGTCTGCGGTGACCGGTGGATCCGGGCCGAGGGACGCGCGCAAGGGGCCGTGGCCAGCACCGAAGGTCGACCAAGTCGACCGTCGCAGCGAAGTACGCCGCGGACTGGCCGGGACACCGCAAGATCGCCGCGACGATGCGCGCCGACGGCTACGAGGTGTCGACATCGACGGTGCTGCGGGCGTTGCGCCGCCGTGGCCTGCTGCTCCCGCAGGACTATCGCGCTGACCGACGGTCCTGTGCGCGGCGGCGCAAACGGGTGTTCCAGGACCCACCACGCGCCGCTTACGCCTCAATTCCCTACGGCTGGCCTGGAACTGCGGACGCTACGAAATCCAGTTGATCGAGATCGGGGCGTCAGCCGACACTACCGGCGTGAACATAGACTGGAATGCCGAACTGTGCGCGCAGCTCGAAACTCACTGGTCTACGCAACTGCGGCCCAGACTCGAGGGACTCACCGACGAGGAGTATTTCTGGAAGCCAGCACCCGACGCGTGGAGCCTACGCCGCCGATCCGACGACGGGATCGACGCTACCGGCAAGCCTGAATTCGTAAGCGACTTCGCCATCCCTCCGCCCGATCCTCCACCGTTACGACGATCGCGTGGCGCCTTGGACACGTGATCGTCGTCGTACTCGGAATGCGTGCCATCCCACGATTCGGTGGTCCATCAGTGGACTTCAGATCGTTCCCCTACGCCGGTACGGCCAATGAGGCGCTTCAACAACTAGATGGGGCATACCAGGCATGGACCGCCGGTGTTCGCGCCCTTGGTATCGACGGCCTGGCTGAGCCCGCTGGCGGGCCAGACACCCCTCTTGGTGACTGGTCCATGGCAGCAGTAGTCCTGCACATTCATCGCGAACTGATCCATCATGGCGCCGAGATTTCGCTGCTGCGAGACCTCTACCGGACGCAACGGTCACACGCTAACGAAGATCAAACAACTGCCAGATTCTTGACGCAAGACACCGATGACTAGGCCCAACCCCACCGTTGCCGCAGGTCCACGCCGAACAGCTCCTCCAGCCGCCGGATCTCCGGATCCAGCTCCGCTCGTATCCGCTCGGCGTCCTGCGCGGTCAACTGGGGGCGGTCCTCGGCCAGCGGCCTATACAGCGTCCGCTGTACCACCGCCGAGTCTTTGACCCGGGTTACGGCAAGGGTCAGCCCCCGGTTGCGTGCCTTGCGCGCCGTACGGCTGACGAACCGGCCGAGACGGCGGGAGCGGGCCTGGCTGGCCGGCAGCTGGGGCTTCAGTATCTCCGGGGGCAAACCGATCGGATCGAGGGACAACCATGTCGTCACCCCGTCCAGGTAGCGCTGCGGATCCTTCTGGAGATCGTCGAAGACCCCGAGGTAGATGCGGTCCTGGCCGAACCGGCTCAGGTACTGCTGCAGATGCGTCGCGTAGCGGCAACGGTCGAGTATCACCGGCGTCGTGTCCAGGACCTCGGCGAAGGTCCCGACGTTCTTGCCCTGCCGCCGCAGGTAAAGGAAGGAGGAGAACGCCCGCTTGACTGGGTCCCGCACACACACCATCAGCCTGGCGTCCGGAACGGTACGGTGGATGCGCTCCGCCGCCCGGCGCGCGTACAAATACCGGGTCCCGATTTCACCCACGATCCGGTGCCGCGGCCCGGCCCCCCGAAACTGCGCGGCATACCACTCCACACCGCGATCGAAGTAACGGTCGAAAAAGTGCAGATCCTTCCCGGGGGCCAGGTAGACGAGAGGATGACGGGACAGCGCGGCATGCAGCCAGGTGGACCCCGTCTTGTCCGGCCCCAAGAAGACGAAATTCGGCAGCCTCGCCCCCGACACCTCGCATCCTTCCCTTCCAGCCGCTCAGGCAGCCAGCCGTTCGATGGACACGTTACGCCTCGCAGGGATCGACCGGACCCAACCTAGGGCAGGTTCCCGCAGGGCACCACAAGAACGCCCGCACTCACCTGGCGAGGCCAGGAGCAGCAGGGGTACACCACAGCCGGGTCCCCGACACCCATACGGCGACGTCGGGGACCGGGTCACGTTGGCGTACCGCTACGAGGGCCTATCCGCAGTTCCCCCACTTCTCGCGGCCGCCGGTCGCGTAGAAGCCACCGCCGAGGTCGATGAAGCCCCGGTACTTGACGCACTTCCCCGCGGCCTTCTTCTTGACCGGACCGGCGTAGTATTTGTACGTTCCGTCATCCGCCTTCCAGGACTTTCCTTTAACGCGGAGCGCGGCAAACATATACGTCTTCTTGCCGACCTTCTCGGTCTTGATGGTGGCGACGCAGTTCTTTCCGGTCGAATCGTTGTACATCAGGTAGACGTAACCCCAGACCGTGGCTTTGTTGGGGAAGAAGACCGGTCGCTTGGCCTTGCCGCCGATGCCGCCCTTGTCCTTGACGACGTAGTAGCCGGAGCCACACACCTCCTTCGGCGTGTAGGGATTCCCCGCGACGGCCTGTGACGCGGCATTCCCCTTCGTCGAGCTCTGCTGCGCGGCCGGCGCGGGCCGCGCGGTGTCCGCGCCGGCCGAGACCATTCCCGTCGCACCGACCGCGGTGACGACCACCGCGGCCACGCCGATGGCGGTCTTTCGGATGGATGCCATTTCTATCTCCCCGTTAGCGGCTTTCTAACCGACCGTCTCGATGGCACCGATGTCGCCATGGACGTATTTCGGGTATTCGGACAGGGTGAGTCGCACCCAATGCCGCTTAGTTAAGCCGGTGCGGGCTCAAGTGTTCGCAGCAGCGGCTGTGGGTCGTAGAGACGGGCCTTATGTTCTGGCTTTTTGATCGGGAAGTTATGTCGATTGCCTCGTTTGGACACCCGGGGGTAGGTTCT
>WHSR01000121.1 GCA_009379995.1 Streptosporangiales bacterium | reverse complement strand
GGGGCCCCCCGATCCCTGGCCCGCCGCTCCAGCTCCACCCGGTCGCTATCCGACACCGTCAGCACCCGTACGCGATTCGGCATACACCATTATCGCGCACAAGAAATAAAAACTAAAGAAAAACATACGTCACGACACTAGGAGTGAGAGCGGCCTTTCTCCGGTAGAGCCTCCTGGACGGGAGCGAGGCGTCCGGCGACCACGAACCCGTAGAAGGCGTGGTCGAGTGCGATCACGACGCGTCCGAGCAGGCGGTTCTCCTCGGCGTACTGCACTCCCAACACCGGGGCCAGGCCGAGTTCGAAGACGAGCCAGATGGTGAGTCCGTACGCCGGTCCGGCCCATGGCCGTGCCCGCAGTCGCGGCGGCAGCCTCCCGAACAACGCTCCGCCCAGCGCTCCGTACGACCAGTGGGCGAGCTCGGTAACCATTTCCCGCTGTTCGTGGGGAAGGGTGCGCAACCTCCGGGGAGCGTGCCGCTCGACGATCGCCTCCGGCGGGGCCCTTCCGACCGGCCCGAGGTTGGTCGTTACCCTCCGAATACCGGTCATGGCCATGGCAGCGACAAGTCCGCGTGCGCCGTCACGCAGCACTGGCACTACCTGCCACGCCCGGAGACGGCGTCGCGGGCTCGATCGACGAGCCCCACTCCGGGAGCAAGCATCTTGAGCAGGCCCGGGTGCTCGGACGGTGCCGACGGATGAGGGCGGGTGGGCGCCGAGGCCTTGGCCCCCGCGGCCTTGTCCCCGAGCGCCACCAGCGTGTCGCGGTCGGCGTGTGTCCGAAGCCGCGGGAACAGCTCGTTTTCCTCGTCTCGCACGTGTTCCCGGATTTCCCGCATCAGCTCGAGGAGCAGTTGGTTGAACTGTGGCTCGCTGGGGTCGTTCCGCTCCAGCTTCTTCATCGTCTGTTCCGCCTGATGGTGCTCGGAAAGTTCGTGATCGACGATCTCGTCGCCGTCCGGGATGTACCGCCGCGCCGCCGGATAGAGGTACTCCTCCTCGGCCACCGAGTGACGCACCAGTTCGATGATCGCCTGGTCGATCAGTCGGCGCCGCTCCTCGTGATTGGACTCGGGCGTCTTTTCGAGTTGACCGAAGATCTGCTCAACCTCACGGTGGTCTTCGGTCAGCATCTGGATGATGTCGTGTGCCATGAGGCTCGGCTTACCCTCCTCGACCGGACCTCACCTATCTGTCTCGTTAGATCGAGCTATCCGAACGTGCCGGCGTGCATGGGGCAGTACCCATCGGGTATCGCGGACCGGGCGGCCGCTGACTGTCGGCGTTTCCGGCGGCCGTGTTCGTTCGGAGAGGAGTGATCGTGATGGGCCGGCCCGTGAAGGGGGACCACCGCTACGAGCAGGAGGTTCGCTCACCCGAGGAGCACGAGGAGCACCCCGGCAAGAGTCTGATCACGACCAGCCACGGGGTCATCAAGCGATGGGCGGAGGAGCGCGGCGCGGTTCCGGCAACCGTTCCCGGGACCGAACACGGCGGTCGGCCGGGCGTGCTGCGCCTCGATTTCCCCGGCTACGGAGGACAGGATCTGCAACACATTTCCTGGGACGAGTGGTTCGAAAGCTTCGACGCCCGCGAGCTGAACTTCATTTTCCAGGAACACACCAAGGACGGCCGGCAGAGCAACTTCTTCCAACTCGACAATCCGCATCGCTAGCGGCATGAATGCGCCGGGGCTGGGCCTGCTTCGCAGAGGCCGTCAACGCTCCGATTCCGGGGCCTCGCCGGTCGCGGCCACGCGTTCGGCGAGGTCGCGCAGCTTGAGGTTGCGGTCCTGGGAGGTCCGCCGGAGCAGGTCGAATGCCTGGTCGGCGGTGATGCGGCGGCGCTCCATGAGGATGCCGATGGCCTGCCCGATGATCTGCCGGGTGTTGATCGCTTCCCGGAGCTGTTCCTCGGTCCGCGCCCCGGATACGGCGACCGCGGCCTGCGCGGCGAGCACCGTGCCGACCTCGTGGGCCGGGCGGTCAAACGCGCGGGGACGGCGGGAGTACAGGTTCAGGGCGCCCAAGGTGTTGTCGTCGGTGAACAGCTGGAACGTCAAGGCGCTTCTGACACCGAGCCGCGTGGCGGCCGGGGCATAGGTGGGCCAGCGCGTCTCGTGCGCCATGTCCTCGACGGTGAGGGTGTGCATCTCCGAGACCGCCTCCAGGCACGGCCCTTCGCCGAGCTCGTACTGGAGGGCGTCGGCCTCGGCGACGAGCTCGCCAGTGCCGGCCGTGGTCTCGATCCATCGGCGGGTGCCGCGGCGGAGGACGAGCGTGACGCCCGCCTCGTCACAACCGTCGATCATCTCCACGGCAAGCGCCACGATCTCGTCCAGGGTCTGCCGCACCGAATCCTGCGGCCGCAGCCGTCGTGCCATCTCGGCGAAGGCTTGCGCGCCGACCTCGCGTCGCTCCGCTGCCATCCTGCCTCCGCTTACGGTCACTCAGCGGGAAGGGGTCGTGTGGGACAGTCCTACCTCTTCCGGTCTTTTCGTGCTCGGCAAGACCAGGAGTCGCGTGGTGGCGACGCCGGTAGGCCTTGTCGGACATGGTCTGTTCGTCGGTGACTCCGCGGTCGAACGGTAGGGCGGCGATGACTTGCTCCGTGTGGTCGTACACCTCGACGGGGAGTGTGCGCAGCAGGTGGACAACCGCTTCGTCGGCTCGACGTTGGTGGCGTGGGCGACGATGTGGTCCTTGTCCGCGGGGTAGTCCAGGGCGCCGAGAGCGCCGCGTACCTGTTGGGGGCGCACTGCGGTCACGTTGGCTCCTTTGCGGGTTGGTTGACAGCGCCTTGGTTACCCGCCGATCGGGGTCACAAACCGGCAGGTCAGCACACAAACCGACGTCGGATAGCGCCGTTTCGGGTTCTGCCGCGGCCGCCCGCATGGGCCGGCCTTTGGCGGGTACGTGTCGCAGTAATGGTCGTGGGGGTGTTCGAAGGGCCTTTCCTCGTGCGGTCAGGACGTGGGGGCACACAAGCTTCCTTTTCCCCGCGACGACGGGAGCGGTGATGAGCACGGTCATCGATATTCGGGAGCAACGGAACGAGCACTTCGTACAGGAGGCGCTGCCCTTCCGGGAGCAGCTGTACGGGACGGCGCTGACCCTGACCCGGGACTCGGGAGACGCCGAGGATCTGGTGCAGGAGGCCTACACCAAGGCGTACGCGTCCTTCCATCGTTACGAGCCAGGTACCAACGCGCGGGCGTGGCTCTACCGGATCCTCGTCAACACGTTCATGAGCGTCTACCGGTACCGGCAACGGAGGCCGCAGCAGGCAGCCGTCGAGCGGGTGACGGACTGGCATCTCGCGCAGGCGGAGTCGCACACGTCGACGGGCCTGAAGTCCGCGGAGACGCAGGTTCTGGAGAACCTTGCGCACTCCCCGGTGGGGCAGGCACTGCGGGAGCTGCCGGACAGCTACCGGACCGCCGTCTATCTCGCCGACGTCGAGGGCTTCTCCTACAAGGAGATCGCTCGGTTCACCGGAAGACCGATTGGCACAGTCATGTCCCGGCTGCACCGCGGCAGGCAGCAGCTGCGGGACATGCTGGAGCGCGAGCGCGCCCCCCGGCGGGAATCGCCTCCCGCGTCACCGGGCACACCGTGAGGACGAGACGGAAGGGGAGTACGCATATGGTCTCGCCGAAGCGAGCCGAGCTACCGCTGCCCGACTACGACCATCTCCCCGTGGCGACGCTGCGTCACCGCATCCGGTCGCTGTCGGCAGACCAGGTACATCAGCTGATGAACTACGAGAAGGCGCACGCCGCGCGCTTTCCCGTCCTGGAGGCGCTGCAGCACCGGATAGATCAGCTTGCCGCCGGCGCCGAGCCCTCGGAAGGTAGCCAGCGGACACGTCCGGAGCAGCCGCCGGACCCGGCAGGCGGCCCGCCGGTCTCCGAGCAGACCGCGGCGCCCCCGGCGGGCGCACCCCCGCACGGCGTGCCGCTGCAGTCGGGCAAGCCGAAGGGGAACTACCAGCCGGGTCAGGGGTGAGAGTCCGCCTCGACCTCCGCCCACACGACCTTGCCTTCCCGGGCGGGGGTCGCACCCCAACGGACCGACAGGGCCTGGACGATGTGCAGGCCGCGTCCGCGTTCGTCCTCCGGTCCGACCGAGATCAGCTGCGGCATGCGGAGATCGTGGTCGACCACCTCCACGAGCACGTATCCGTCGCCACGATGCAGCCGAAGCTCCAGCGGGGTACCGGCATGCCGTACAGCGTTGGCCACCAGCTCCACCGCGATCGTGCCGACCTGCTCCGCCAGGTCGGAGAGGGCCCACTCGCCGAGCCTGCTGTCCACGAAGTCGCGGGCCTGTTCAACCGCGACGGTGGCGGGCTGCGTACGCAGCACGTACGCAGCGAGGTTCCGTTTCCACATTCCAAGAGGTCACGTCAGATACCTACGTCGAAGCTGTCGTCGACGGCCTCGTCCAACCGGGAGTGAACCGGGAACACGGTGTCCAGACCGCTGATGCGCAGCAGCCGCAGCACCGGACCGGACGGGCACACCAGCGCGAAGGTCCCGTTGTTGTTCGTCACCCGTTTGAAAGCCGTTACGAGCACCCCAAGTCCTGCCGAATCGCAGAAGTCCACATGCGTGAAGTCGATGATCAGGTGCGGAGCCTCTCCGAGCTCGTAGAGCACATGCTCGATGAGATCCCGTAGCTGCGGAGAGGTGTGAAGGCTGACCCCTCCCTCGGCGGCAATGACGGTCGTGCCGCTGCGATGCCGCTTCTTCCGAAGGGCCAGGGCCATGACAGCACTCCAACGATGGACGCACGGCGACTGTGCACACGGCAGGTGCACGGTGATTCACCATACCCACCCGCCGATGTGCGGACACGTTCGAAGCTCCCATCGCCGGTCGCTCAGATCGGGTAGCGGCGGGGCGTATGTTGCACGCTCACCCAGTGATCGGTGGTGAACTCCTCGATCGCCCAGCGTCCGCCGAAGCGGCCGACGCCCGACGCCTTCTCGCCGCCGAACGCGGTGTTCGAGTCGTCGTTCACCGGCGAGTCGTTGACGTGTGTCATCCCCGCCTCCACCCGCAGGGCGAAGCGCACGCCGCGCTGGGCGTCGCGAGTGAAGACCGCGCTGGACAGCCCGTACTCGGTGTCGTTGGCCAGCGCCAGCACGTGGTCCTCGTCGTCGGCTCGGACCACCGTGATCACCGGGCCGAACACCTCCTCGCGCGCGGTCGCCACGTCGTTGCCCCCCGAGCAACACGTGGGGCGGCAGCAGCGGGCCGGTGGGCCCACCGGGATCGCTCCCGAGGAGCTGCCGCGCGCCCTCGGCCCGTGCGCGCCGAAGCTTGTCCTGGACCGTTTCCAGCTGGCCATGGTTGATCACCGGGCCGATCTGGGTGTTCGGGTCGGAGGGGTCGCCGGCGGCCAGCGCCTCCACCCGACGCACGAGACGCTCGACGAACGCGTCGTGCACTGAGGCGTCGACGATGACCCGGTTGGCGATCATGCATATCCGGCCCTGGTGGAAGAAGGAGCCGAAGACGGCGCTCTCCGCCGCCAGATCCAGATCGGCGTCGTCGAGCACGACCAGGGGGCCGTTGCCGCCGAGTTCCAGGGCCAGCTTCTTCACACCCGCCTTCCCGGCGATCCCCTCGCCGACCTCGGTGGACCCGGTGAACGACAGCACTCGGGGCACCGGATGGGTGACGACGGCGTCGCCGATCTCGCGTCCCGACCCGATCACTACGTTGAGGAGTCCGGGCGGGAGATCCGCCTCCTCGAAGATCTTCGCCAGCAGCAGCCCACCGGTCACCGGAGTGTCGCCCGCGGGCTTCAGCACGACGGCGTCGCCGACCGCGAGCGCTGGCGCCACCGAGCGGTTCGAAAGCTGCAGCGGGAAGTTCCACGGGCTGATCACCGCGACGACCCCGACGGGCGTGCGATAAACGAGGCTTTCCTTGCCGGGGATGTCGGACGGCATGATCCAGCCCTCCACGTGGTGCGGCATCGACGCCGCCTCCCACAGGACCGACAGCACCAAGCTCCACTCGAGCTCCGCCTTGGCGATCGTGCCGCCCGTCTCCCGGACGAGCCACCACACCACCTCGTCCTTGCGTTGCTCGAGGACGTCCGCGGCGGCGCGCATCACCGCGGCCCGCTCGGCCGGCGGCCTGGCCGCCCAATCCGGCTGAGCCCGAGCGGCGGTCCCGTACGCCTCCTCCACGTCGGAGGAATCCGCCAGTTCTATCTCGCCGCTCCACGGGTCGGTGTCGGCCCGAACGTCGCCGCTGCGGCCGTGCCGCCAGCCGCCCGCCAGCGGCACCAGGTCGAACCCGACGTACGCGGGGCGCGCGGCGATCCCTTCCACGGTTCCTTGCACATCTCCTCCCTAACCGACCGCCTCGCGGCGTCGCCGGGTGAGTCCGCGGGCGCCGCTCCTTATCCGGCCCACGGGTCGGATGTGTGCTCCAGGCGTTTCGGAAGCGTCCGGAGGGTGAACGCATCGGGCCGGAGCCGGTCGTCTTCGACCTCGTCCCAGTGCAGGGGGGTGGCGACCGGTGCCGCCGGGCGGGCCCGGACGGAGTACGGCGCCACGACGGTCTGCGCGTAGGCGTTGCGGAGGTAGTCGACGAACAGCCGCTCGCCGCGTTTGTCCTTCCGCTGCTCGGTGGTCAGCCGGTCCGGATGCCGGTCGGCCAACAGCTCCGCGACCGCGCGGGCAATACCCCGGACCGTGTCGAAGTCGGTACGGCGGTCCAGGGGGACGTGCACGTGCAGGCCCTTGCCGCCGCTGGTCTTGACGAACGGAACGAGGCCGAGCTCGTCCTCCAGGAACTCGCGGAGCAGCAGCGCGCCCCACCGGGCAGCGTCGAAGTGGCGCTCGTCGGGCGGGTCGAGATCGAAGACCATGTGGTCGGGATGGTCGAGCCGGTCGGTGCGGCTCAGGAAGACGTGGGGCTCGATGCAGGCTTGGTTGGCCAGGTAGACCAGGGTGGCCGCGCGATCGCAGACCACCTGCTGCAGCGCCCCGTCCTCCTTCTCCACCCGGACGCGGGTGATCCAGTCGGGGAAGTACTCGGGCACGTTCTTCTGGAAGATGCGCTCCCCGGTGATGCCGTCGGGTTGCCGAAGCATCGCCAGCGGCCGTCCCCGCAGGTACGGCAGCATGCGGCCGGCGATGTCGCGGTAGTACGAGACGAGCTCACCCTTGGCGATCTTGTCATCGGGGAAGAGGATCTTGTCGGTTTTGGACAGCTCCACAGCGATCCCGCCGACCCTCACCCGCTCGGTACTCATGACGGTTGCTCCTTGACGACCTCGGAGGCCTTCTTGTCCCGGCGCAGCCCTTGGAACCGGGGATGGCGAAGCTGCCCGTCCTGTGTCCACTCGGTGAACGCGACCTGCCCGACGAGGCGGGGTTCCACCCAATGCACACCCGACCGGGGCAGCGCACCCCGGTCGAAGGCGGGACGCCCGCGCTTGAGCCCTTCCAGCTCGTCGCGCAGCATCTGCAGCATCTGTTCGTCGAACCCGGTGCCGACCTTGCCCGCGTAGACCAGGTCGTCGCCGGAGTAGAAGCCGAGCAGCAGTGCGCCGAGACCTGCGCGGCCGCCCCGGGGATCGGTGTAGCCGCCGATCACGAACTCCTGGGCGTTCTCGCACTTGAACTTCAGCCAGCCCCGGGACCGCCCGACCCGGTACGGGGCTTCGGCGTGCTTGGCGATGACGCCCTCCCAGCCGCTGCGGCACGCCTTTTCCCAGTAGTCCTCGCCGTCGGTGTTGCGGTGGGTCGTGTAGCGCAGCGGGTCGCGGAAGGACAGCAGCTCCCTCAGCACCGCCTTGCGCTCCCGCAGCGGTACCTTGCGTACGTCGTGGCCACAGGCATGGAGCACGTCGAAGACGTAGAGGTACACGGCCACACCGCTGTCCCTAGCCTGCTCCGCCTCGCTGACCTGCATCCGCGGCTGGAGTCGGGCGAAGCTGCTGACCCCTCCCTCGAAGGCGACGATCTCGCCGTCGACGACGAAGTCGTCGGCCCGCTGCGCGGCCAAGGCCTCGACCAGCTCCGGATATCGGTCGTTGATCTGCTTGCGGTTCCGGGACAACAGCCGCACCCCGGAGCCGTCGCGGAAGGCCAGGCACCGTTCCCCGTCGAACTTGGGCTCGAAGATCCATGCCGGGTCGGAGAACCGGTCGTCGGTGAGCGTGGCCAGCGTCGGGTCCACCCACGACGGCTGGGCTCTTCGGACCAGCAGCGGCCGCGCGTCCGGCTGCAGGGCATCCAGCGGATCCGTCATGGTCTCGATCCGTTCATCGCCTCGACGAAGCCTCCTCGGCGGCGACCTCGTCGACGGTGCGGCCGGACCGTACCGACTTCCGCTGGGTACGGACGGGGTCGCGACGGGCGTCCGCGTCGTCGTCCGCCGTCTTCACCAACAGCCACCGTTCGCGTTCGCCCGAACGCATCCGGGTGAGCGCGTAGCCGCCGGACAGCTTCTCGCCGTGCAGCCGCACCGTCACGTGGCCGCGCTCCACGGCATCGTCGACGGGTACCTGCCGGCCGTCGCGATCCTCGGTGAGGTTGTCGTAGCCGCCCGCGTCCCAGACGATGACCGCTCCGGCGCCGTACTCGCCCTCCGGAATGACCCCCTCGAAGTCGGCGTAGGCGACCGGGTGGTCCTCGGTCCGCATGGCCAGCCGCTTCTCTCGGGGATCGGTCGACGGGCCCTTGGGTACCGCCCACGACTTGAGCACCCCGGCGGCTTCCAGCCGAAAGTCGTAGTGCAGCGAGGTCGCCTCGTGCTCGTGTACGACGAACCGAGCCCGCCCGCCCCGGCCGCGCGTCTTCCCGGAGGGCTCCGGGGTGCGGTCGAAGCTCCGCTTCGAGCGGTACTCACGCAGCGTGTCCTTGCGGGTCATGGTGCGTTGATTCCCGACAGGGATTCACCCATGCGTTCTGATGGCGCCGGTCGACGCGATTACCACACAGCCGACGGCGAGCCATTGGTACGGGCCGAGGTGTTCGCCGAGGAACGCCATGCCGGCGAGGGCGGCGACGGCGGGCTCCAGGCTCATCAGCACGCCGAACGCCCGCGGAGGCATCCGCCGCAGGGCCTTGAGCTCCAGGGTGTTGGCGACCACGGTGGACAGGTGGGCCACCAGGAATCCGCCGGCCAGCACGTCGAGGCGAACAAGGGCCGGCCCGGCGTCGGCGACCCCGGCCGGCACGGTCAGCAGCGCCGCCCACGCGATTGACAGCGCGAAGGCGCTTCCGCCGCTGCGGGCGTCGCCGGTTCGGGCGCCGAGGGCCGCGTTGCCCACGATGTAGGCCGCCCAGCAGGCGGCGGAAAGCAGCGCGAGGATTACTCCCTCGATGAGCATCGGGCCGGCGCTGCGATCGACCAGGAGGATGACGCCGAGCGCGGCCAGCGCCGCCCAAACCAGGTCCAGGCGCCGCTGCGATCCCACGATGGCGACCGCGAGCGGCCCGAGGAATTGCAGGGTGACGGCGATCCCGAGCGGGATGCGGGCGGCGGCGAGAAAGATCAGCGTCGTGGTGCCGGCCAGCGCGGTGCCGACGGCGAGGACGAGCCCCAGCACGTCGCTATGGAGCACGACGCGAGGACGCCACACCGCGAGCAGGACCGCGGCGCCGAACCCGAAGCGCAGCGCGACCATGCCCAAGGGGCCGGCGACGTCGAAGAACTGTTTGGCGACGGCCTGCCCTGCCTGCATGCTCACGACGCTTGTCAACGCCAGCGTCGAGGGTCCGAGGACGCCGACGGGCTCGGCTACCGCTCCGGCCCGGCTTGGCATGGTGAGATCACGCGGCCCGGGTGCCGCCACCCGAGCAGCCGGGCCTGCAGCGTCCCGCACGCGCAGCGGGTGTAGACGAGGATCCCTTCGGAGGTGAGGTGGCGGGAGACGATCTCATACGGCTGTTCGAGGGGCCAGCCGCAGTGCTGGCAGTTGTCCATGACCCAGTCTTAGATCCGGCTATGCTTGAGGTCCAGCTCAACTTTTCGCACATAACCGTGTAAGGACTTGACATGATCGAGCCGGTGGATCTGCGGCGGCTCCAGGTGCTGCGCATGGTGGACCGGTACGGCACGGTCACCGCCGCCGCCGTGGCGTTGCACCTCACGCCGTCCGCGGTCTCCCACCAGATCCGCCAGCTGTCCAGGGAGCTAGGCGTCGCTCTCTTGGAGCCCAACGGGCGGCGGGTACGGCTCACCTCCGCGGCACACACCCTGGTCGCCCATGCCGACGCGCTGCATGCGCGGTGGGAACAGGCCCAAGCCGATCTCGACGCCCATGCGGACGGCAGCGCGGGCCTGCTGCGTATGTGTGGCTTCCCCAGCGCGGTCGGCGGGCTGCTCTCCCGCGCCGCCCGGGGGCTGCAGACGAACTTCCCGAGGCTGACCGTCTACATCGCCGAGGTCGAGTCCGCCGAGGGCTTCGATCTGCTGCTGTCGGGCGAGGCCGACATCGCCGTCGTGGTGCCGACGCCGGAGTCCCCACCGCTGGACGACGCGAAGTTCGACCAGCAACCCCTCCTCGAAGAGCCGCTCGAGCTCCTGGTCCCGCCGGACCACCCCTTCGCGCGTCGGGAGGCCGTCGCCCTCGCGGAGGCCGCGCACGAGCCCTGGATCGTCTCCGCCCCCGGTCGCAGCGACTCCTACCAGGTCACCCTCGTCGCCTGTGCCGCCGCCGGCTTCACCCCGAAGATCGCCCACCACGCGTGCGATTCCATCGCCCCGCTTGTGGCGTGCGGCCTCGGCGTGGCGCTGGCCCCGCGCCTCTTCGAGATCCCGCCGCACTCCGCCGTTCGCGTACCCCTCACCGGCGAACCCCGCCCCACCCGCCGCCTGCTGACCTGCGTACGGCGCGGCAGCGGCGGCCACCCCGCGATCGCGCGGGGATTGGCCGCCGTCCACGCCGCCGCCGACGACTACCGCCTCACCAAGTCGGCGTCCTAGCCGTCCCGGCGCAGGTACAGGTCGCGAAGCAGGGCGATCTCGGCGCCGTGGTGGATGGCCTCCCGGTTGATGTGCAGCACCAGGGCGGCCATCGGATAGTCGGCGTACGGGCCCTCGGCGGGACCGCACGGGCGGGCGAGGCCTTCGGCGCCGAGGCCGCGCACGCCGTCCGTCCAGGCGTCGTACGCCTTGTCGAGCTGGGCGAGCGCCTCGCCCGCCGTGCCGGCGTAGGCGAAGTTCTGGTAGTCCATGTTCGGACCACCGAAGTGCGCGGCGACCCGCATGCCGAAGACCCCGACGATGATGTGCCCGAGCCGCCAGGCGATGGTCGTCACCGGCGCAGGTTCCGGCTCGGGGACGGCAAAGTCGATGGTGAAGTCCCCGGACCCGGCAGCTATCGGCGCTGTGCTCTCCCCGCGTCGCCGCACGTTCCAGCAGCCTGGGACGGGCTCCCAGAGGTACTCGTCGTCCGTGAGACCGTCGAGGCGCGGCCGGAGCTGCTGTCGCCAGTGCCACTTGAGCTGGTCGATGAGCTGAGCGTTCCAGTCGATGTTCATGTCGCGTACGCTACGGCCCATTGCGGACAGATTCGGTCCTCAAAGGTACGGGCATCGGAGTGCCAGCGAAGGCTCACCGGCATGAGAGAGAGTTGGCCACGTGGGGCGGTTGATTCTAAGGACGCGGTGGCTCACCGTCGGCGTGGCACTTGCGGTGGCGGCAGCGGGAGGACTGCTCGCCGCCATCCGGGACGAAGGACCGGAGACGAAGCCCGGCCTGGCGAAGAAGCCCAACATCGTCATGATCATGACGGACGACCAGTGGCTGGAATCGATGCGGGTGATGTCGCATACCCGCCGGCTCCTCGGCGACGGCGGCGTGATCTTCCGTAATTCCTACGTCTCGTTCCCGCTGTGCTGTCCCTCCCGGGCCACGTACCTGACCGGTCAGTATGCCCACAACAACGGCGTCTTGCACAACGCTCCGCCGCTGGGCGGATACGCGAAGCTGAAGGACGAGAACACCCTGCCGGTGTGGCTGCAGAAAGCCGGCTACGTCACCTCACACATCGGCAAGTACCCCAACGGGTACGGCAGGGACGACCCCCGCGACGTGCCGCGGGGGTGGACGGAATGGCGGGGGTCGGTCGATCCCTCCACCTATCGCATGTGGGGCTACACCCTGAACGAGAACGGCAGCCTGCGCACCTACGGGCGGCCGGGCGTCGAGGATCCGAGGACGTACCAGACCGACGTCTACCGGGACAAGGCCGTCGACTTCATCGAGCGCAGGTCGGGCGAGGATCGGCCGTTCTTCCTGAGCACCGCTTTTCTCGCCCCGCACGCCGAGATCCGTCCTGTGCTGAGGAAAGCGCGTCGTGGGGTCGAGCGGGCGCCCCGCCCCGCCCCGCGCCACGACGGGAGTCTCGACGACGAGCCGCTGCCACGTAGGTTCGGTGAGGACCGCATCGGCGACAAACCCCGGTTCGTGCGGGCCTATCCGCGGCCCGGCGAGAAGGCGACCGCACGGATCCGGGACAGCTACCGGGGGCGGCTGAACTCCCTGCTCGCCGTCGACGAGGCTGTCGAAAGGATCGTTGGCGCGCTGAAGCGGACCGGGACGCTGGACAACACCTACCTGATCTTTACCTCCGACAACGGGTTCTTTTTCGGCGAGCACCGCATCTCGACCGGCAAGTACCTGCCGTACGAGGCGTCGTCGCACGTCCCGCTGTTGATCCGCGGGCCCGGCCTTCCCGCCGGCCGGACGTCGGAGGAGCTGGTGAGCAACGTGGATCTCGCGGCCACCATCGCCGATGCCGCCGGGGTGCACCCCGGCCTCCCCGTCGACGGGCGTTCTCTGCTGCCCTTCGCGCGTTACCCGGACCGGCGTACCAACCGGCCGGTGCTCCACGAGGCCGGTCACGGTGCCCTTCGGAGCATCCTCGGGCGCCGGGACGGCAAACGGAGGTCCGGCAAGCGAGGCGGCCCGGACGGCGACGCGGCGGGCAAGGCGGCCGCCCGCGGCGACCTGAACCAGGACGTCACGGCCCCGCGCGGCGGTAAACCGTCCAGGAGCGCGGAGGTCGACAGCGCCGCCTACGAGGCGATCCGTACCCAGCGCTACCTCTACATCCGCTACCGGAACGGGGCGCGCGAGCTGTACGACTACAAGGTCGACCCCGACGAGAGCCGCTCCCGCCACGACGACCGGGACTACGCCAAGGTCCGCCGCTTCCTCGACCGTCAGCTCGACCGGCTGCAGGCCTGCCGGGCAACCGCCTGCGACCGGCCGATCCCCGATCCGCCCAACCTCTCCCCTTGACCGTGATCTTGCAGAAATTCAACCCGGAGGACTCAAATTTCTGCAAGATCACGGCCAAGAGGGCGGCGTGGCACACTCGGATGATGCTGGACACGTCGGCCCGGTTGCTGAGGCTGCTCTCGTTGCTGCAGGTGCGGCGGGACTGGACAGGGGCTGGCCTCGCCGAGCGGCTGGGCGTGACGGTGCGCACGGTTCGCCGCGACGTGGACCGGCTGCGCAGCCTCGGTTACCCGGTACAGGCGAGTCCCGGCGTGGCTGGCGGCTACCGACTCGGGGCGGGTGGGGCCCTGCCGCCGCTGCTGCTCGACGACGACGAGGCGGTGGCGGTCGCTGTCGGGCTGCGGACGGCGGCCGGCGGGACCGTGACCGGGATCGAGGAGACATCGATCCGTGCGCTGGCCAAGCTCGAGCAGGTGCTCCCGTCGCGGCTGCGCCACCGGGTGACCGCGCTGCAGGCGTCCACGGTGCCGCTGTCCGGCTCCGGGCCGACCGTGGACCCGGATGTCCTGACGGTGGTCGCCGGTGCGTGCCGCGGCTTCGAGCGGCTGCGGTTCGGCTATCGCGACCGTGACGGGACGGTGAGCAGGCGAAGCGTAGAGCCGTACCACCTGGTGCACACCGGCCGCCGGTGGTATCTCATGGCGTGGGACGTGGACCGGGGGGACTGGCGGACGTTCCGCGTCGACCGTATCGCCGCCGCGACGGCGACGGGCCAGCGGTTCGTCCCGCGCGACCCGCCCGATGCCGCGACGTACGTGTCGGAGGCAGTGTCGGTGGCCCCGTACCGGCACCGCGCGCGGGTGAGCCTGCAGGCGCCGGCGGAGGTCGTCGCGGAGCGGGTACCGCCCACTGTCGGACTGCTCGAGGCGGTCGACGAGAACACCTGCGTCCTCACCACGGGATCGGACTCGCTGGATGCGCTCGCCGTGCATCTCGTCTTGATCGGCGTCGACTTCCGGGTGCTCGAACCGCCCGAGCTCGTCGACCACATCCGTATGCTCGCCGACCGGCTCGGGCGCGCGTAACGTCAAACCATGGCCGCTACTCCCGACACGGTTGCGACGAAGCTCATTGACAAGATCGTCGAAGACATCTACGAATCGGCCACGTGAGGTCGTACCGCACCATCCCGCAGCTGCTGTCCGAGGCGGCGAGCCGCGACGCGGACGGTGTCTGGCTGCGGACCGATGACGCGTGCCTGACGTTCGCCGACGCGGCGGCGCGGGTCGCGCACGCAGCTGCCGCGCTGCACGCCGCCGGCGTGCGCCACGGCGACCTCGTCGTCGTCACGGCGCGGACCACGCCGCCGTACCTGTTCTGTTGGCTTGCCCTGTGCACGCTCGGCGCGGTGACCGTGCCGACGAATCCGCAGAACACCCCCGCCGAGCTTGCCGGGCTCGTTCGGCAGACCCGGCCGCGGGCGCTGGTCACCGACGGTGATCTCGAGCCGACGGTCGACGAGGCGGAGGTTCGGGACGTACCCGAGCTCGGCGTGCTGGACGTGCAGGCGCTCGTCGGCGAGCCCTGGCACGTCCCAGTGGACGATCGGCTGCCCACCGGGCTGGTGAACCACGACGACCTGGCGGTCCTGATCCCGACCTCCGGGACGACGGGCCGGTCCAAGCTCGTGATGCAGACGCATCGTGCGTACACGATGGCCGGTGAGGGCTTTCCGTACTGGCTGGAGCTGACGCGGGACGACCGTCTCATGACCTCGCTTCCGCTGTTCCACGTCAACGCGCCCGCCTACTCGGTGATGGGCTCGCTGGCGTGCGGGGCCGGCCTGGTACTGCTGCCGCGGTTTTCGGCGGGCGGGTTCCTCGACGCCGCCCGCCGGCACGGCGCGACGGAGTTCAACGCCATCGGGGCGATGGTGGAGATCCTGATGCGGCAGCCGGAGCGACCCGACGACGCCGACACCCCGTTGCGGCTGTGCTACACAGGTCCGTCCCCGCCGCGGGAACGGCAGGAGGAGATCGAGCGCCGCTTCGGCCTCCGCATCGTCTGCGGCTACGCGATGTCGGAGACGACGTACGGACTCGTCTGGCCGCGGGGCACCCGGCCGTTCGGCACCCTCGGTGCGCTACGGCAGCATCCGCGGCTCGGCATCGTGAACGAGGCCCGGGTGATCGCCGAGGACGGCCGCGAGGTGGGTGTCGGCGAGACCGGCGAGCTGCTGCTCCGCAACCCGGCGGTGACGCCCGGATACTGGGGGATGCCGGAGGAGACGGCCCAGACGATAGTCGACGGCTGGGTGCACAGCGGCGACCTCGTCACCGTCAACGGGGACGGCACCTATACCTTCGTCACGCGGAAGAAGGAGGTGCTGCGTCGCCGGGGGGAGAACCTCTCGCCGCTGGAGGTAGAGGAGGTCATCCTCGACCATCCAGCAGTGCTGGAATGTGCCGTCGTCGGTGTGCCCTCGGAGTTGTCCGAGGAGGAGGTGAAGGCGTTCGTGGTGCCCAGGCCGGGCCACGACCTCGACTTCGCCGAACTGCGGGAGTGGGCGGCGAGCAGACTCGCCCGCTTCAAGGTTCCCCGCTTCTGGCAGGCGATCGACGATCTGCCGCGCACCCCCACCGCGCGGGTGGCCAAGCACCGGTTGCCGTCCGGGCACCCGCCGGGCGAGTACGACGTGGAGGCCACCCGACGGGAAGAGGAAGAGGAGGCCAGCCCATGACCGAGTACCCCACCTCGATCGGGACGTCGGACGAGACGTCCATCCGGCTGCTCGGTCACGACCTGGCCGACGACCTGCTCGGACGGGTCGGATTGGGGGAGCTCGCCTTCTGGCTGGTGGCGCTGCGCCGCCCAACCGCCGGTGAGCTGCGGGTGTTCGAGGCGACCCTGGTCGCCCTGGCCGACCACGGGTTCACCCCCACGGCGATCGCCGCCCGCCTCACCCTGGCGAGCGCGCCCGAGGCGGTGCAGGGCGCGATCGCGGCGGGGCTGCTCGGCGGAGGGTCGCGGTTCCTCGGCGTGACCGAGGACTGCGCTCGCTTCCTGGCCGACGCCCTGGCGATCCACCGGGACGTGGTGCCGGACGACCCCGAGGACGCGGCCGGATGGGACGCCCTCGCCTGGGAGGCGGTACGCGCGCAGAGGACGGCTGGCAGGCTCGTTCCGGGTCTCGGGCACCCGCTGCACAAAGGGGGAGACCCGCGTACCCCGGTGATCCTGCGCATCGCCGAGGAGGAGGGACTGCGAGGCTCCCACCTGCGCCTGTTCGAGGCGGTGGGAAGGGTCCACCCGGAGATCCTCGGGCGGACCCTGCCGCTGAACGGGGCGGGCGTCTGCGGGGCAGCGCTGGCCGATCTCGGGTTCCCGGTAGAGGCGCTGCGGGGCTTCGCGCTGCTGGCCCGTACCGCGGGACTGCTGGGCCACCTCGCCGAGGAGATGCGCCGCCCGATCGGCCTCGATGTCTACCACCACGTCGACCGCGCGGCGCACTACCTGCCCCCGGAGCCGTAGGCAGGCCAGCCAGGCATCCCTCAGATATGGAGCCAGCGTGGCCCGCGGCAGTCAGTGATATTCCTCGGGTGGGGTGGTGTGGGTGTCGGGTGGGGGTGTGGTGTAGGTGTGGCCGGTGGGGCTGGTCCAGGTGTAGCTGCCGTCTGGATCACGCCGCACGTTCCAGCCGGGTTGCTGCTTGAGGTCATGATGCCGCCGGCACAGCGGACCCAGATTCTCCGCAGCGGTGGGG
>WHSR01000104.1 GCA_009379995.1 Streptosporangiales bacterium | reverse complement strand
TGACGACCTCCCGGTCCACCGGGAAGTTGTCCTTCCCGCCGAGGTAGGCGTCATACGCCCGGGCGATGCTGGGCCGCGTGGTATCGACCCCTGGCGGCGCGCTGAGGGCGCCTTCCTCTTCCACCACCGCAGACTCCTCCATCCGCCATCGAACCGCGGCCGTATCCCCTCTGGTGACCTGAATCCTAACCGGGTTACCTCGGCACCACAGAGCCATCGGAGACAGGAACCGCGGAATTCGACCGATCAACGGGCCTCGGGTACGCGTTCGACGAGCGCGGCAAGACCCGCCGCGTCGAGGAGGTCCACCGGGCGCACCGTCTCCCCCGTCCGCACGTAGTAGAACGCCGCCCGCACGCGTTCCACCGGGACGTCGGCGAGCTCGGCCCAGGCCAGCCGATAGGCCGCGAGCTGCACGGCGGCCGCCTCCGCCCCCGGCCCGTCGGGCCGCAGCCCGGTCTTCCAGTCGACGACGTCGTGGCCGCCGTCCGCGTCCAGGAACACGGCATCCATCCGGCCGCGCACCAGCCGGTCGCCGACCACCGTCTCGAACGGGACCTCGACCTCGACCGGCGTCCGCTCCGCCCACGGACTGGCCAGGAAGCGCCTCTGCAGCTCGGCGAGGTCGGCGTCGGAGCCGACGCCCTCGTCGGCGGCACCCAGAAGATCGTCGTCGTCGATGAGCCGTTGCTGCCCGTACCTCGCCTCGAGCCACCGGTGAAAGGAGGTGCCGCGGCGAGCGCGCGGCGCCGGCGGCCGGGGCAGCGGGCGCCTGATCTCCCGCGCCAGCTCCGCGCCCGAGGGATCCCGGGCAAGCGCGACCATCGACGACACCGAAAGCTGCCGAGGCAGTTCCACGCTCCGCGCTCCCCCCTCGGCGGCCGCGGCCCGCTCGGCCAGCAACAGCCGCTCGTCCCGGCCCCAGGCGGCGGCCCGGCCCGCCGCCTCGTCCTCGGAGCCGGCCTCGTCGCCGAGGTCGGCCAGCCACCTCTCGCCCGCCCCGGCCAAGGCCTGCTCCACCAGCAGCGCGCCCTCGGCGACGCCGACATGACGCGGACCCGAGGGCGCGCTCGGCCAGTGCGCGGTCACCGGCTCCGCCAGGCCGGGGTTCTCGGCATCGGGGGCCGGCTCCGGTGCCCAGGCGGCGACCTCGCCGGCGCCGGCCTCGCAGGCCCGCCGAACCTCCGCCAGGAAGACCGAAGGCCCCAGCCGCGCCCGCGTCTCGCCCCACCAGTAGCCCGAGCACAGCAGCAGGTACGACGCGCGTGTCGCGGCCACGTACGCCAGCCGCCGCTCCTCCAGCTCGTCCCGCCGCCGGCACGCGGAAACGAAGTCCTCACATGCTCGCTTGTCGAGCCCGTTCAGCCGGGGAAGGTCGTCCCGATCACCCCGGAGCGGGAACGGCAGCTTGCGCGGGTTGTCGGTCCACCTCGCCGAGGTACGGGGCGAGGCCGGGAACACCCGGGCGCGCTCGCCCGCAGCCAGCCCGGGCACCACCACGACCGGCCACTGCAGGCCCTTCGCGGCGTGCACGGTCATCAGCTTGACGCTGTTGGTCTCGCTCACCCGACCGACCTCGAGCCCGAACTCGTGGTCCTCGGCGGCACGCAGGTAGGCGAGGAACGCGCCGAGCGTGGGGCCCTCCTCGTTGGAGTGGAAGTGGGCGGCGGCTACGACGAACGCGTCGAGGTCGGCGCGCGCGGCCACCGGATCGGCCCCGGGCCGCGCGGCGAGCTCGATGTCGAGCCCCAAGACCCGCTCGACCTCGGTCACCAGATCCGGCAGCGGCAGCCCGACCCGGGTGCGCAGCACCCGCAGTTCGCGGGCGAGCGCGCTCAGCCGGGCGTAGCCGGCCGGCGAGTACGCCTCCGGCGGCCCCAGGTCGTCGAGGGCGTCGACCAGGCTGCCGTGCCGGCCGGCGCCCAGGTCGTCGAGTAGCCGCTGCAGCGGATCCCGCACGTCCAGCTGGCCGTGATCTTGCAGAAATTCAAATCGGACCGCTTCGTCTTTCTCCGTAAGATCACGGGCAAGGGTTGTGTCCCGATCGTCGAGTCGGGCCAGCTCACGGGCTCGTCGGCCGAGCGCCACCAGATCGGCCGCGCCGATCCGCCACCGCGGGCCGGTCAGCAGGCGCGCCAGCGCGTCACCCGCCCCTGGGTCGTCCAGCGCCCGCAGCGTCGCCACCACGTCCTGCACCTCGGGGACCCCGAGCAACCCGCCAAGGCCGACGACCTCGACCGGGATGCCCCGGTCGGCAAGGGCCCGCCGAAGCGCCGGTAGCTGGGCGCGCTTGCGGGCCAGCACGGCGACGTCGGCGGGCTGGACCGAGACCAGATCCTCGGCGGGCGCCGTCGAGGAGGGCCAGGGCCGCCCGTCCGGCGCGAGCTCCTCGGGCAACCCGTACCGGCTCGGGTGCAGCAGGGCGTCGATACGTGACGCGATCCATTCCGCCTCCTCCTGGGCGGTCTCGAACAGGCCGCACACCACGTGGCCGCGACCGTCCTGGTCCTGCCCCGGCCGCAGCCTGGGCGCCTGCCCGTCCTCGGCGCGCAGGTCCTCGGACAGTACGGAGGCAACGGAGAGGATCCGCTCGCCGTTTCGGAAGCTCACCCCCAGCTGCGCCAGCCCCGCCGGCGCCCTCCCTCCCCGGCGTGCCGGGAGGACCACCGGGAAGTCCACCGGAAAGCGGCGCAGGTTTCCCGCGCTCGCCCCCCGCCATCCGTAGATCGACTGGCAGGGATCGCCGACCGCGGTGACCGGGTACCCGTTCCCGAACAGCGATCGGAGCAGGACGAGCTGGGAGTGGCCGGTGTCCTGGTACTCGTCCAGCAGCACGGCCGCGTAGCGGGACCGCTCGATCGTGCCGACCTCGGGATGCCGGGACGCGATGCGGGCGGCCAGCGCCACCTGATCGTCGTGGTCGATGACCTCGCGCCTGGCCTTTTCCTCCCGATAGCGCTCGACGAGCGGGAGCAGCTGCTCGCGGGCCTCCTGGCAGCGCAGCAACCGCGTCACGTCCGCGGGCAGGCGGCCCGGAAGGTCGGCGGCGTCCTCGCGCAGCCGCGCGCCGAGGGCGCGGACGTCCTCGGCCGAGCTCAGGTGTTCGGCGATCTCGCCGGCCAGCTCGAGGACCGCGGCGGTCACCGTGGCCGGCGTCCATCCCAGGGCGTCCACCGGACCGTCGTAGCCGGCCACCACCCGGGCGGCGATCTGCCACTGCACGGCCGGGGTGACCAGGCGGGTCGACGGCTCCAGGGCCTCCCGGAGCGCATGGTCGGTGACCAAACGGGCCGCGTACGCGTGGTACGTGGAAACTGTCGGCTCGCCGTCGAGAACGTCCGGGTCGAGCACGCCCAGGGCACCGGCCTCGGACGCCGACGGCTCGGCGAGCCGGAGGCGGCGCAGCTGGTCGAGCCGCTGCCGGATCCGCATCGCCAGTTCGGCCGCCGCCTTGCGGGTGAACGTCAGACCTAGCACCCGCTCCGGACGGACCAGGCCGCAGGCGACGAGCCAGACCACCCGGGCCGCCATGGTCTCGCTCTTGCCGGAGCCCGCGCCCGCCACGACGACCGTCGGTTCGAGGTCCCCCGCGATGACACGTGCCTGCTCGGCTGTGGGCTCCCGCAGCCCGAGCAGGCGGGCCAGCTCGGCGGGGGTAGGCCGGCCCGCGTCACTCACGGCCCCACCTGCCCGCCTTCTTCGTGGGCCGGACAGCAGGAGCGCACCGGGCAAATACGGCAGCCCTCGTTGACCCTGGCCACGAAGCCCGATCCGGCCATCCCCTCGCCCGCGGCGAGCACCAGCTCACGGGCCCACGACGACTCGGGATCCGCGGCGAGCGGCCGTTGCCGCTGTACGCGGGCCGCCCGGGTGAACCCGGCCCTGCCGACCTGCACCAGCTCCGCCCCGCCCGGCTCGGTGAAGCCGAGCCTCTTGAAGGCGTCGAGCAGCACCGCGAGCTGGTAGACGCCGAGCTGCGGATGTTCGGCGATCTCGCCGTCGGACGGTCGGCTCCCGCCGGTCTTGAGGTCCACCACGACGGCACGGCCGCCGTCGTCCCGCTCCAGCCGGTCCACCCGGCCGACGATGCGTACCCGGCCGATGCGGACGTCGAACGGCTCCTCCGCCGCGACGAGATCACGCGGGTTGTCCCGGTGCCAGTCGAGGAATCGGTCGAGCATTTGCCCGGCTCGCTCCCGCTCCCGGCGGGTGAACCACTCGCACCCGAAGTCCAGCGCGCCGACCGCCTCGTCGAGACGGCGGCGCAGCTCCGCCCCGTCCGCGGGCTCCCCACCCGGGTCGCAGGCGAGCGCCGCCACCGCATGGATCACCGAGCCGAGGTGCTGGACGGCGTCGGGGGATCGCGCGCCCACCGCGGATTCGAGCAGCCAGCGCAGCCCACACGTCTGGAACCCCTCGACCTGCGACGGCGAGACGAGGACCGGACCGTTCCCCGCCACCAGCGGCCGGTCGTCGGACGGCTGCACAAGCCCGTACCACTCCCGCGGGTGCGCTCCACGCACTCCCGCCCGGGCCAGCCGGGCCAGCCGGGCCGCGGCGACCCGGCGCAACGCCTCGGGCTGGGTCGGGTCGGTCACGGCCGAGCGTAGGTCCGCGACCAGCGCCGGCAGGGACAGCCAACGGAAGCCGCCGCGCAGCGAGCGGGCACCCGTCGAGTCCGGCACCAGTTCCTCGCAGAACCGCGACGGCCGCTCGTCGGCCTCGTCCCCGCCTACGGCCGCCACCACCAGCCGCCGCCGGGCGCGGGTGACGGCGACGTAGAACAGTCGCCGCTCCTCGTCCAGAAGCTTGGCGGCCAGGTTGGCGGACATCTCCGCGGCACCCATCTGGCCGCCCGAGGCCAGCTCGATCATCTCGTCGGCGCCGAGCAGCGAGCCCCGCAGCCGCAGGTCCGGCCAGACGCCCTCCTGGACTCCCGCGACGCACACGACGTCCCACTCCAGACCCTTGGCCCGGTGCGCGGTGAGCAGCCGTACGGCCTCGCCGGTAGGCGCCTGCTCGGCGAGGGTGTCGCCGGGGATCTCCTGGGCGGCGAGATCGTCGAGGAAGACCTCCGGTCCGGCGCGGGGAAGCCGGTCGACGAAGCGGGCGGCCGCCTCGAAGAGCGCGACGGCCGCGTCGAGGTCCCGGTCGGCGGAGGCTCCCCGCTCCCCGCCCGCGAGGCTGTCGGCCAGCCAGCGCTCGGCCAGCCCGGACCGCCCCCACACCTCCCACAGGACCTCCTCGGCGCTGCCGCCCGCCGCGGCTCGGTCGCGGGCGGCCCGCAGCAGACCGGCGACGCGCTCGGCGGGCTCCCGGATCTCCGGCCGCACCAGCGTCAGGTCCCGGGGATCGTGCAGCGCCCCCACGAGGAGATCCCCCGACGGCGGGCGCACCCCTGATTCACCGGCCCCGGCGACGGCGCGCAGGGCACGACGAAGCCGGCGCAGCCCGAGCGCGTCGGTGCGGCCCAGCGGCCCGGTCAGCAGTTCGACGGCCGCCGCCTCGTCGAGCGCCTCCGGACGCAGCGCGCACCGCAGCAGGGTGAGCAGCGGCCGGACCCCCGGCTCCCCGACGAGGGGCACCTCGTCGGCGGCCATGACCACGGGAACCCCGGCCGCCACCAGCGCACGGCGCAGCGCCGGCACCTGGCGGACCGCCGAGCGCACCAGCACGGCCATCCGCGACCAGGGCACCCCGTCGATCAGCCGGGCGCGCCGAAGGACGTCGGCGACGAGCGCGGCCTCCTGGCTGGTGCTCTCCGCCACCAGCACGCTGACCTCCCCCGGCGAAAGTCCATCGGCGGGGGCCAGCGCGCGGTGCCGGTTGCCGCCGGGAGCGGCGGGCAGTCGCCCGGCGACCCGGCGGGACGCCTCCAGCAGGGCCGGTCCGCTGCGCCGGCACGTCCGCAGCTCCACGACCGGCGCCTCGTCGCCGCCGGCGGCGCGGAACCGGCGCGGGAACTCGAGGATCCCGCGTACGTCGGCGCCGCGGAACCCGTAGATCGACTGGTCGGGGTCGCCGACGACCACCAGGTCACGTCCGTCGCCGGCGAGGGCGCGCAGCAGCATCTCCTGGGCCGGGTCGGTGTCCTGGTACTCGTCCACGAAGACCGCCTGGTACGCGGCGCGCTCGCGGTGCCGTACCCCCCGCTGCTCGAGCAACGCGGCGGCCGCCCGGATGAGCTCGCCGTAGTCGTAGGCCGGCACCGGATCCACGGCGAACCGGCCGGCGTACCGCTGCGCGAAGCCGCCGGCGGCCGCCCAGTCGTCCCGGCGGTGCCGCCGGCCGAGGCGAGCCAGCGCCGGCCCGTCGAGTCCGCGCTCGGCCGCCCGGAGCAGGAAGTCCCGCAGCTCCTCGGCGAACCCCCGGGCACGCAGCGCCGGCCGCAGCCGCTCCGGCCAGCCGCCGGCGCCGTCCTCGGCCTCGCCGAGCAGCAGCCGCCGCACCTCCAGCAGGTGTTCCGGGCCGGACAGCAGCCGCGGCAGATGGCGGACGCCGTCCCCGGCGAGCACCGCCTCCCGGCGCAGCAGCCCATACGCGTAGCTGTGGAAGGTCAGCGCCAGCGGCTCCCGAGTGGTACGGCGCAGCCGCGCGGTGATCCGCTCCCGCAGCTCCGCCGCGGCCTTTCGGCTGAAGGTCAGCACCAGAACCCGCTCGGGATCGACGCCGCGCCGCTCGATGCGGTCGACCACGGACTCCACGATGGTGGCCGTCTTGCCGGTGCCCGGTCCCGCGAGCACCAGCAGCGGCCCGCCCGGATGCGCGACCACCCTGCGCTGCTGCTCGTCGAGGGTGACCGCGGCGTCCCTGACGAGCGCCGGGCGCCGGACGAGGCGGTACGCGGGCTCTGCCACGGTCGGCATTCCAGCAAAAGATCACGACAGTTAGAGGGTGTACACGCCCACCCGCGCCGACTTCCGTCGAGATCTATGTTGTGGGGGCAGCAAACCGGACAAAGCGGGCCCGCAACATAGATCTCGGCGGCGGCTAGCGACCGTCCCAGCGGGCGCGGCGCATGTCGACCCGCTCGCTGTTGGGACGCAGCGGCGTGCGCTCCTCGCGGTAGCGGGCGAACGCCCGGCGCTCGTGGCCGGGCGGGGGCGACCCGTTCGTACGAATCACCCGCCACCACGGCACTCCCCCGCCCCACAGCGCCATCACCCGGCCGACCTGCCGCGGACCGCCCTCGCCCAGGTACTCGGCGATGTCGCCGTACGACATCACCCGGCCCGGCGGGATCCGCTCGACCACGTCCAGCACCCGCTCCGCGAACTCGGTCGGGTGCCCGAGAGCCAGTCCGCTGTCTCGTTCGGCAGGAGCGATCTCAGAGGGTCGGCGAGGAGCCAAGGTCACGAAAGGAAACTAACACCGGGCGTTACTTACGTCCGACGTTAGTAACGCAGGGCGTAAGTAACACCCGATGTCAGTAAGACCCCCATCGGTCGTGCATGCCCCCTTAGCCGTGATTTTGAATTTCTGCAAGATCACGGCCAAGGGAGGGTGGCTCAGTAGGTCGGCAGGCTGGTGTCGATCTGCTTCGCCCAGGCGGTGACGCCGCCCTGCACGTGGCTGGCGTCGGAGAAGCCGGCCGACTTGAGTGCGGCCAGCGCCTCGGCCGACCGCCCGCCGGTCTTGCAGTGCAGCACGATCGGCTTGTCCTGCGGCAGCTGCGCCAGCGCACGGCCGGAGATGATCTCGTCCTTGGGGATGAGCGTCGCGCCGGGGATGCGCACGATCTCGTACTCGTGCGGCTCCCGCACGTCCACGAGGTAGAAGTTCTCCCCGCGGTCCATCATCTCCTTGAGGTCGGTCACCGAGATCGTGGAGCCGAGGGCCGCCTCCTGCGCGTCGGTCGAGGCCACACCGCAGAACTCCTCGTAGTCGATCAGCTCGGTGACCGTCGGGTTCTTGCCGCAGATCGGGCACTCCGGGTCCTTCTGCACCTTCACCGTGCGGTACGACATCTCCAGGGCGTCGTAGATCATCAGTCGCCCGACGAGCGGGTCGCCGATCCCGGTGAGGATCTTGATGGCCTCGGTGACCTGGATGGAGCCGACGGACGCGCAGAGAACGCCGAGCACCCCGCCCTCCGCACAGGAGGGCACCATGCCGGGCGGAGGCGGCTCGGGGTACAGGCACCGATAGCACGGGCCGTGCTCGGCCCAGAACACCGCCGCCTGGCCGTCGAAGCGGAAGATCGATCCCCACACGTACGGCTTGCCGAGCAGCACACAGGCGTCGTTGACGAGGTAGCGGGTCGGGAAGTTGTCGGTGCCGTCGACGATGAGGTCGTAGTCGGCGAAGATCTCCATCGCGTTGGTGGAGTCGAGGTGCTCCTCGTGGATGCGGAAGTCGACGTACGGGTTGATCTCCTTGACCGTTTCCCGGGCCGACTCGGCCTTCGACCTGCCGATGTCACTCTGCCCGTGTATCACCTGGCGCTGCAGGTTCGACTCGTCGACCACGTCGAAGTCGATGACGCCGAGGGTGCCGACGCCTGCGGCGGCGAGGTACATGAGCGCCGGGGAGCCGAGACCTCCCGCGCCGACACACAACACCTTCGCGTTCTTCAGCCGCTTCTGTCCGTCCATCCCGACATCGGGGATGATCAGGTGACGGGAGTACCGGCGTACCTCGTCGACAGTGAGCTCCGGAGCGGGCTCGACCAGGGCTGGAAGCGACACGACCCCTCCCGAACGGTGGGTTTCGGCGTTGCTGTTGTCTCCAGCATGCACAACTACGGTGGGCGAGGGCCACATTCCCGCGTCAGCGGTGGACTCGGGCCGGGGCTCAGGCCGACTCGCGGGCCTTCCGCCTCTCCGACGAACTGCGCTCGGACCCCTCTCCGGCGGCGGTCTTGCGGGCCGAGGTCTTGCGGGTCGAAGCCTTGCGGGCCGGAGTCTTCCGCTTGGCCGCCGGCTTGCCGGACGGACCTTCCCCGGTCTCCCCGGCGCCCTCGGTCTGGTCCGACTCGGGCGACTCGACCGCCTCGCCGCGGCCCTTCTTGGCCGCCTCGACGCTCGCCCGAAGCGCGGCCATGAGGTCGACGACCGCGCCCTCCTCCTCGGCGACGCCCTCCGGCTGCACTACCTCGCGGCCCTCCACCTTTGCCTCGATGACCTGCTCGAGGGCCTCCCGGTAGGCGTCGTGGTACTGGTCCGGCTGGAACTCCCCGCTCATCGAGTCGATGAGGGAGCCGGCCATCTTCAGCTCCTGCGGCCGGACGTCCACGTCCTCCTGCAGGAACTCGAAGTCGGCCTCGCGGATCTCGTCCGGCCACAGCATGGTCTCCAGGACGAACACGCCGTCCCGGACCCGCAGCGTAGCCAACGACTCCCGCTGGCGGAGCGCGAGCTTGACGATCGCGATCTTCCCGGACTCCTCCAGGGCCTCGCGCAACAGCACGTACGGCTTGAGGCCGGTGGTGTCGGGCTCCAGGTAGTAGCTGCGGGCGAAGAAGATCGGGTCGACGTGCTCCAGCGGCACGAACTCCAGGACCTCGATCGCGCGGCTGGTGGACAGCGGCAGGTCGGCGAAGTCCTCGTCGGTCAGCACCACCACCTCGCCGCTGGGCAGCTCGTAGCCCTTGGCGATGTCGGAGTAGGGCACCTCGTTGCCGCAGACCGTGCACATCCGGCGGTACCGGATCCGTCCGGCATCCTCCCGGTGCACCTGGTTGAAACTGACGTCACGCTGCTCCGTGGCCGAGTACAGCTTCACCGGTATGGTGACCAGCCCGAAGGAGATCGCGCCCTTCCAGATGCTGCGCATACTCTGCTCCCTACCCAGCGGGTCCCGTACTCAGCGGCTACTCGGCGGTTACGTCACCTTCCAGGGTCGCGCGATGTTCGCCGAGACGCTAGAGGCGATTTCTCCCCAAACCATATATACCGGTCATAAAGACCAGAACTGGCCGGCGAAGATCGGCGTCGATGGGGGAACATCCACGGTGTGAGCGAGCCGATGCCCGCGTTGATCGAGCCGATGATGGCAGTGACCGGCGGTCTTCCCACCGGCCCCGAGGCCGACCGGTGGGGCCTGGAGCTCAAGTGGGACGGGGTACGGGCGATCACGTACGTCGACGGCGCCGGCGGACCCGGCGGCGCCACGGTCCGGGCCACCGGTAGGCGTGGCTCCGACATCACCTCCCGCTACCCCGAGGTAGCGGGACTCGCCGGGCTGCTGGAGGGGCACCGCGCGGTGTTCGACGGCGAGGTGGTGGCGTTCGACCGGCACGGACGCCCCAGCTTCGAGGCCCTGCAGAAGCGGATGCACGTCGCCGATCCCGCGGCGCGCGGGCTGACGGTGGAGGTGCCGGTCACCTACGTCGTCTTCGACCTGCTCTACCTGGACGGGATCAGCACCCTGCGGGTGCCGTACGAGCAGCGGCGGGCGTTGCTCGACGATTTGGAGCTGGGCGCCGGCTCGATCCAGACCTCACCGTGCTTCCGCGAGGGGGGCCAGCAACTGCTCGACGCGACCCGTGAGCAGGGCCTGGAGGGCCTCATCGCCAAGCGGCTGGATTCGCTCTACCTACCCGGCCGCCGGGTCGACTTCTGGCGCAAGGTGAAGAACTTCCTCACCCAGGCCGTGGTCATCGCCGGCTGGAAGCCCGGGAAGGGCCGCCGCGCGGGTGGCATCGGCTCGCTGCTGATCGGCGTGTACGACGAACGCGGGCTCACCTACGTCGGCCACGTCGGCACCGGCTTCACCGACCGCATGCTGGACGAGCTGGCCGAGATGCTGCGGCCGCTGGAGATCCCGCACAGCCCGTACGTCGACGAGGTGCCCCGCGAGTACGCCAAGGATGCGCACTGGGTGGCCCCCAGGATCGTCGGGGAGGTCGGCTATACCGTGTGGACCGAGGACAACCGCCTGCGCACCCCGTCGTGGCGAGGGCTGCGCCCGGAAATCCCGCCGCACGAGGTCTTCCGTGAGTGAGGTCTTCCGTGAGTGACGCGAAGGTGCGGGTCCAGGTCGAGGGGCGCCAGCTCACCCTCTCCAACCTGGAGAAGGTGCTCTACCCCGAGGTCGGCTTCACCAAGGGGGAGGTCCTGGACTACTACACCCGCATCGCTGCGGTGCTGCTCCCGCACCTCGCCGGGCGCCCGGTGACCCTCAAGCGCTACCCGGACGGCGTGAGCGGGGGGTTCTTCTTCGAGAAGAACCGGCCGTCCCACACTCCGGCCTGGGTGCGAACGGCCCGGCTGCCCAGCCCGGGCAGCACCATGCAGCGGGAGACCATCGAGTACGTCCTCGTCGAGGACCTGCCGACGCTGGTGTGGTGCGCCAACCTGGCCGCGCTCGAACTGCACGTCCCGATGTGGCGGGTGGACCTCAACGCCGGCGGGACCAAGGCCGCGGCCGCGCATCGGGAGCGTCGCGAGGGTCGCGGCAGGGAGGCCCGCCGGGAAGACCACCGCGAGGCCGACCTGATGGTGTTCGACCTGGATCCCGGTGCCCCGGCGACGATAGTCGAGTGCTGCCGGGTCGCCTGCCTGCTGCGGGACGAGCTTTCCGCCGACGGACTTCGGGCCTGGGCCAAGACCAGCGGACAGAAGGGCCTGCAGGTGTATGTGCCGCTGCGGAAGACGCTGTCCACTCAGACCTCCGCCTACGCCAAGGAGGTGGCCCAGCGTCTCGAACGCGGGCACGCCAAGCTGGTGGTCAGCCGCATGGCGAAGGCGTTGCGTCCGGGCAAGGTGCTGGTCGACTGGAGCCAGAACAACGCCGCCAAGACCACCGTCGCCGTCTATTCCTTGCGCGCCCAGCCCACGCCCACCGTGTCGGCCCCGCTGACCTGGGAAGAGGTGGAGTCCTGCCGACGGTCGGAGCAGATGCGGTTCACCAGCGACATGGTCCTGCGACGGGTCGCGCGCCACGGTGACCTGCTCGCCCCGCTCCTGGAGGAACGTCAACGTCTGCCCGACCCCGGGTGAGCGCGGAAATGTGACGGCGATCTGAACGAGGGCCCGGAAATCCGATCGTCTCCTCGTGTCGGGCTCGCCGATAGGCCACCATGGTGGGGCGCAGGACCCAGCCCGAAGGGGGGCGGTCTCTGGCATGGGAGGGGCCAGCCGGGGACCAGGGGTCACAGGGGCATGCGATGAAGAAGGAGGACACATGCCCGACTTTGATGTCGTGGTCCTCGGAGGGGGGAACGCCGGGGTTTACGTCGCGAGCGAGCTGGCGCGGGCCGGCCGCTCGGTAGCCCTGATCGAGGCACGGTTGGTGGGCGGCGGATGCCCGTATTTCGCCTGTATGCCGTCCAAGTCGCTGCTGCACTCCGCCCGCCGCGGCGAGACCTGGGAACACGCGGTCGCCCGGCGTGACGAGGTGACCGGACACCTCGACGACGCGCCGATCGTGGCGCGGCTGGCTACCGCTGGCGTGATCGTGGTGAAGGGACGGGGCCGCATCACGCGTCCAGGGGCCGTCGAGGTCGACGGGACCGAGTACGAGTACGGCGACCTCGTCCTGGCCACGGGCAGCCACGCGGTACTGCCCGCGGTCGACGGCATCGACACCGTGCCCTGCTGGACCAGCGAGGATGCGCTCGTCTGCCCGGACCTGCCGCGCCGCCTGGTGGTGCTGGGCGGCGGACCGGTGGGAAGCGAGCTGGCACAGATCTACGCGGCCTTCGGATCCCAGGTCACCCTGCTGGAGGCTGGGGACCGGCTGATCGGCACCGAGGCGCCGTTCGTCGGCGAACTCCTCGCCGAGGCGCTGCGGCGGACGGGCGCGGACGTCCGGGCCGGCGTGCGCGCCGAGTCGGCCGAGCGCACCGACGAGGGGTTGCGCGTACAGCTGTCCGACGGCGGCACCATCGACGCCGACCGGATCCTGGTGGCGACCGGCCGCCGGCCGGTCGTCGCCGATCTCGGCCTGGAGAAGCTCGACGTCGAGACCAGGGAGGACGGTCGCCTTCCGGTCGACGAGACGTGCCAGGTGACGGAGCAGGTGTGGGCGGCCGGCGACGTGACGGGCATCGCGCCGTACACGCACACCGCCTCCTACCAGGCCAGGATCGTCGTCTCCAACCTGCTCGGGAGGCGGCGCGAGGCGGACTACCGGGCGATCCCGCGGGTGATCTACACCACCCCGTCGTCGTACGCGGTCGGGCTGCCGCCGCAACTGGCGCAGGAGAACGGGATAGACCTGGTCGCGGCCGGGTACGACCTGGTGGGCACGGCACGTGCGGCGGTGGAGGACGACGACCGCGGCAGGGTGGAGCTGTACGCCGACCGTTCCCGTGGAGTTCTGGTCGGCGGTGCGGCCGTCGGACTCTACGCTGACGAGTGGATGAGCGAGGTCGCCCTCGCCGTCCGCGCGGAGGTGCCCTTGGGCGTGCTCGCCGACCTCGTCCACGCATTCCCGACGTACGGTGAAGCCATCGAACCGCCGCTACGCGAACTCGCCGAGCGACTGTGAAAGGGAGGGATGCCGTGTCCGAGATGGACGCCCGCACCGAAGACCTGGCCGCACGTCCGACCGACCCGGATGACGAGCGCGGCGGCGGGCTGGGCTTCGAGACGTCGGAGGCGGACGCCGCCGAGCAGCACCACGACGTCCGCGAGCAGGAGCCGAGCTGGCCGCGACAGGTGCCCCCGGACGTCGACCCGGCGGATGCGGCGGACCAGGAACGGCTCGTCGAATTCGACGAGGACGACTATCGGTGAGACGCCGAGCCGCGTTACCCGATCGTAGGATGTCGGAGACGCGACAACATCGGCTGCTCACCGAAGCGGCGTGGCCGAAGGCGTGTGCCGGAGGCGCGCCCCGGGAACGGAGAGTGCGGTGACTGCTACCTCGGATGCCCGCCCGCGCGGCACCAGGCTGCCCAGGCTGGCACGGCGCAAGCAGCTCCTGGGTGCCGCCCAGGAGGTGTTCGTCGCGCAGGGTTACCACGCCGCGGCGATGGACGAGATCGCCGAGCGCGCCGGTGTCAGCAAGCCGGTCCTCTACCAGCACTTCCCGGGCAAGCTCGAGCTGTACCTGGCGCTGCTGGACGAGCACGCCGACGAACTCGTCCGGCAGGTTCGCGCCGCCCTGGCGTCCACCACGGAGAACAAGCAGCGGGTGGCCGCCACGTTCGGCGCGTTCTTCGACTTCGTCTCCGGGGAGGGGGAGGCGTTTCGCTTGGTCTTCGAGTCGGACCTGCGCAACGTCCCGGCGGTACGGGCACGGGTGGAGCGTACGCTGCGGGAGTGCGCCGAGATGATCAGCCAGGTCATCCAGGAGGACACCGGGGCCTCGAGCGAGGACGCGCACCTGCTCGGCATGGGCCTGGTAGGAATGGCCGAGGTGAGCGCCCGTTACTGGCTGTCGTCCGGGCGGGCGATCCCCAAGGCGAAGGCCGAGCAGCTCACCGCCAGGCTCGCCTGGCGCGGCATTAGCGGCTTCCCCCGGACCAACTAGTTACCCGACTGGTCATCCAGCTCTTTCACAGGGAGTGCGGTGGAACTCAAGATCGGCATGCAGTCGGCGCCGCGTGAGGTCGTCGTGGACAGCACGCAGAGCCTCGACGAACTGCGGGCGGCATTGGACCAGGCCCTGCTGGATCCGAACGGCATCCTGACGCTGGACGACAGCAACGGACGCCAGATCATGGTCTTCGTCCACAAGATCACTTACATCGAGCTCACCGAGGGAACCGAGCGACGCATCGGCTTCGGAAGCATGTAGCCCCCCCTCCTCTTTGGTCGTGTCGCGGGCATTGGCGTGTCGCGGCACGATCCGCCGGGCATAGACGTCCTACAAGGCAGAGATCGTCGCACGAGGAAGAGGCGGGGTCGCCATGCTGGACATCATCTGGTTTCTCATCGTCGGGTTCGTCATCGGCGCCATCGGCCGCTTCGTCGTACCCGGAAAGAACCCGATGCCCTGGTGGCTCACGTTGCTGCTCGGCGTCGCGGGCGCCCTCGCCGGCGGGCTCGTGGCCGGATGGATAGGTCTCGGCGCGATCCTGAAGTTCGTCGTCTCGGTGGCGATCGCCGCGCTGCTCGTCCTCCTCGTCTCCTCGATGCGGCCCGGCCGCGCTTCGTAGCCGGAGCCACGCGACCTCCGCAGGCCGGGAGCCGGATCAGGCGGACAGGCCGAGCGTCGCCATGCGCTTGGTGTGCTGCTCGGTTAGCCTGGCGAACATCCGGCCGATCTCCGCCAGGTCGGTGCCCGGCCGGTCGACCCCGCCGACCAGCAGTGAGGACAACGCGTCCCGTTCGGCGGCGGCCCGCTGCGCCTGGCTGAGCGCCTCGCCGACCAGCCTCCGCGCCCACAGCGCGAGTCTGCCGGCGATCCTCGGGTCGTCCTCGATCGCGCCGCGCACCCGCTCAACGGCAAACCGGGCATGCCCGGTGTCGGCCAGCACCTCCAGCACGAGCTTCCGGGTTTCCTCGTCGACGTAGGCCGCGACCTCCCGGTAGAAGTCGGCGGCGATGCCGTCCCCGACGTAGGCCTTGACCAGCCCCTCCAGCCAATCGCTGGGATGGGTCTGGGCGTGGAACGCGTCGAACGGACCCACGAACGGCCGCATGGCCGCCTCGCTGTCCGCCCCCATCTCGTTGAGCCGACGTTCCAGCAGCTGGAAGTGTCCGAACTCCGCGGCCGCCATCTCGGCGAGCGCGGCCTTGTCCGCCAGCGTGGGCGCGAGCTTCGCGTCCTCGGCCAGCCGCTCGAAGGCGATCAGCTCGGCGTACGCGAGCGCGCCGAGCAGGTCGACAACTGCCTCGTTGTAGGTCGTTTGATCGGTCCGCAGCGCGTCGTCCATGCGGGAAGCCTAAAGGAGCCATCCGGCCCGACCGATGGGCCGTTTGTCACGACAGGTACGCCTTCCGGGGAGGGAAGGGTTCGACACGCTACACTGTTGTCAACAATGATGACCATCGCACGTGACCGTCCCGCCGACATGGGGCGGTCGTCTTACGTGCCGATCCTCCGCTGGGCTCCACCGCGACGTGGCCGCCCCCCGCGCGGGCCGGGGCGTACGAAACGTACGAGGAACCGCTGGCCCCGGGAGTGAATGCGTGCCCCGCAGGACTTCCAGCGCTGATGACAGACGTGACACAGAAGACACAGAAGAGGACGAGACCGCTGAGAGACACTTCTACACCTACATCAACATCCACCGGCACACTTCGCGACCTCGGGGTCGCGACCGATATCGCTGACCCGCTGTCGGCGGTCGGCGTGGTCGAACCGTTTCCCATCCAGTCGATGGCCATACCCCTGGGGTTGGACGGCCACGACATCATCGGCCAGGCCCGCACCGGCACCGGCAAGACGTACGCCTTCGGCATCCCGCTGCTGCAGCGCATCGACCTGCTCGCCGAGCCGAAGCGACCCCGCGGCCTGGTGGTGACGCCGACCCGCGAGCTTGCCCTACAGGTGAGCGAGGACCTCTGTACGGCGGGCGCCCGGCTGGGCGTCCGGGTGACCACGGTATACGGCGGGCGAGCGTACGAGCCCCAGATCGACGGCCTGCGCCGCGGCGTGGACGTGGTGGTGGGCACCCCGGGACGGCTGCTCGACCTGCGCCAGCAGCGGCACCTCGACCTTTCCCGGGTCCACGTGCTCGTGTTGGACGAGGCGGACCGCATGCTCGACCTGGGGTTCCTGCCCGACGTCGAGCGCATCCTGGCCCAGGTCCCGGAGGAACGGCAGACCATGCTGTTCTCCGCCACGATGCCCGGCGAGGTAGTCTCGCTGGCCCGCCGCTACCTGCGGCGCCCCACCCACGTCCGGGCCGAGCTGGGCGAGGAGTTCAGCACGGTGCCGACGACAGCCCAGCACGTGTATCGCGCCCACCGGATGGACAAGCCCGAGATGCTGGCCCGGGTGCTGCAGGCCGAGGGTCGCGGGCTGACCATGGTCTTCTGCGGCACCAAGCGCACCGCCGCGCGGCTCACCGACGACCTGACCCAACGGGGTTTCGCCGTCGGGTCCGTGCACGGTGATCTCGGCCAGGCGCAGCGGGAGCGGGCGATGCGCGCCTTCCGCGGCGGCAAGGTCGACGTGCTGGTGGCCACCGACGTGGCCGGCCGCGGCGTGGACGTCGAGGACGTCACCCATGTGATCAACTACGAATGCCCCGAGGACGACAAGACGTACCTCCACCGCATCGGCCGCACCGGTAGGGCCGGCCGGGCCGGTATCGCCGTCACGTTCGTCGACTGGGCCGATCTGCCGCGGTGGAAGACCATCAACGCGAGCCTGGGCCTGCCGTTCCCGGACCCGCTGGAGACGTACTCCACCTCCGACCACCTCCGGGAGGACCTCGGCATCCCGGCCGACGCCAGCAGCGTCCTGCCGTCGACCCGGCGGGCGCGGCCGGGCCTGGAGGCCGAGCACCTCGACGAGATCGGCGAGACCGGACGGACCCGCTCGCGCCGACACGAGCCGGCCGCCCGACCCACCAGGCCCCGGCGCAACCGGCAACGCCGGCGCACCCGGTCGGGCCAGCCGGTCGAAGGCAACCCGACGGAGAAGACGGCCGAGCCGACCGGCACCCATCCGGCGCGGCCCCACCGCCGACGGCGGCGCCCGCGCGGCCAGGCCATCGACGGCAACTAGCGCACCCTCCCTCTCGCAGATGAGGCTGCTGGCGATCTCCGACACCCACATCCCGGCGCGGGCGAGAGACCTGCCGGCGCAGGTGTGGTCGGAGGTCGACGCCGCCGACCTGGTGATCCACGCGGGCGACTGGACCGACCTGGCCACCCTCGATGCCCTGGCGGCGCGGTCCCGCTGGCTCGTCGGGGTGTACGGCAACAACGACGGACCTGAGCTACGGAGCCGGCTCCCGGAGGTCGGCCGCGCCGAGGTCGACGGTCTGCGGCTCGCGGTGGTGCACGAGACCGGCCCGGCAAAGGGCCGCGAAGACCGCTGCGCACGCGGGTTCCCCGACGCCGACGTGTTGGTCTTCGGCCACTCGCATATCCCGTGGGACACCGTGGCCGCGAACGGGCTGCGGCTGCTCAACCCCGGCTCCCCCACCGACCGGAGGCGCCAGCCGTACCGCACGTACCTCACCGCTGAGATCCGCGACGGTCGGCTCACCGACGTCACCCTGCACCGGTTGGCGAGGACCGCCGGAGGGGTCAGGCGTGCAGGGAAAGGCCCTTGACGACCCTGTCGACCTCGCCGCGAGGCCCGTACAGACCCAGTCCGACCAGCTCCAGCTCGTCCGCGGGAACTACCCGGACCGCCGCACGGTTGTCCGCGTCGTTGCCGGTCTTGAACAGCTCCTCGGTGTAGACCGCGACGGGCAGGCCACGGGCCAGCGCACGGCGACGCACCCGGCGGAGGGCCGCCCCGTCGGCCGCGTACACGAGCACGGGCTGGCGGAACATCGGCAGGTACCGGTTGCCCGAGCCGTCCTCGTACGGCTGCCCGATCACCTCGTCGATGGCGCCGGCCACCCCGCTGGCCACGAACGCCGTCACGTTGAGCCGCTGCCAGACCGCGAGATCCCCGCGCACCACCACCGCGATCTTGGTGTCGAAGCGCATGGCGCCATCGTCGACGTCGCGGCGCCGGCCGGTCTTGAACGCTGGTGCGGCGGAGGCGAACGGGTCGACGCACAATGGGAGGATGAGTCACCCGGGCGAGTGGACCAGGTACTGGCGGTCCCCGAACCGGCCGGTCGAGGCGATGCACGCGCACTTCCGGCGGCACTCCTACCATCGGCACAGCCACGAGACGTACTCCTTCGGCGTCACCGACACCGGCGCGCAGGCGTTCACCTGCCGCGGCGGCTCCCATACCAGCGCCGCCGGGATGGTCATGGCCTTCAACCCGGACGACCCCCACGACGGGCGAGCCGCCGACGACTTGGGCTTCACCTACCGGATGATCCACCTCGGCCCGACGCTGGTCGCCGACGTCCTCGCCGACGCCGACGGACGCCCTGCCGGGCTGCCGCTGTTCGGCGAACCGGTCGTGCCGGACCAGGTTCTCGCGCGGAGGCTGCGACTTCTGCACGGCGCGCTGGTGGGAGATCCGGACGGACCGGCGGACGGCGCCGACGCGCTCGGCGGTGACGAGTTGCTGGAGGCCACGGTCCGGGCCTTGGTGCGGCGGCACGCGACCGGACCGCGGCGCTCCCCGACCCGGCTGAACCGGCTCGCCGCGCGGGGAATCGCCGAACGGACCCGGGCGGCGCTGGACGACGCCGGATGCGCCGACCTCGCCCCCGACGACCTGGCCGTCGCGGCCGGCTGCAGCCGGTACGCGGTCTACCGGGCCTTTCGCGCGGTCTACGGACTCGCGCCCAGCGACTACCAGCGTCAGCTACGGCTCCGCGCCGCCCGCAGGCTGCTCGCCCGGGGGCACAGCCCGGCGGGCGTCGCCGCCGAGGTCGGCTTCGCCGACCAGGCCCACCTGACCCGCTGGTTCGTGCGTTGCTTCGGCGTCACGCCAGGCGCCTACCGGGCCGCTGTCCGCGGCTGACCACCGCCGAGATCTATGCCAGGGGCCCGGTTTGCCCGTTTTGGGCCCCCCACAACATAGATCTCGGCGCGAAGGGCTGGACTAGGGTGGGAACATGTGAGCACGCCCCGGTTCCTGCGGCTGCCGCCCAACGTCCGGCGCACCGACATCGACACCCCGCGCGGGTCGTTCGCCGCCCTCGAGGCGTACCCCTCCGCCGGCGACGCTGATCGCGACCCGGCGTTGCTGGTCCCCGGCATCACCGGGAGCAAGGAGGACTTCCTCTCCGTCCTGCAGCCGCTCGCCGAGGCCGGCCGGCAGGTCGTCGCGATCGACATGCGCGGCCAGTACGAGACCCCGGGGTCCGAGGATCGAGCGGCGTACTCCTGCGCCGCGCTCGGCGCCGACGTCGCCGCCGTGCTCGACACCCTGGCCGGAGCCGTCCGGCGCACCGGGGTGCATCTGCTCGGCCACTCGTTCGGCGGCCTGGTCACCCGGGAGACGGTGCTGGACGGGCACCGGGTCGCCTCCTTCACCCTGATGAGCTCCGGCCCGTCCGCGCTCACCGGCACCAAGGAGGAGGAGGGCCGGCTGCTCCTCGCCGTGCTGCCGGAGCTCGGGCTGGAGCAGCTGTGGGAGATGCACTTCGGGCCCGAGGCCGCCGCGAACGGAGTCCCGCCGCAGATCGCGGCGTTTCTTCGGGAACGGATGCTGAAGAACTCGGTCGCCGGCCTGCGCGGGATGGTCGAGGAGATCCTCTGCGCGGCGGACCGGGTGGTCGAGCTCGCCGACGTGTCGCTGCCGAAGCTCGTCCTCTGCGGCAAGGACGACGACGTCTGGGCTCCGGAGATCCAGGCGGAGATGGCCGCCCGGCTCGACGCCGAGCACGTGGTGCTGCCGGACGTCGGGCACTCCCCGGCCGTTGACGCGCCCGACGCGACGGCCGACGCCCTGACCTCGTTCTGGAACACCGCCGAACGGGACGGGGACGTGGGAGGATAACGCCCGTTCGGGGAACGCGGGGGGCGGCACCCAGGGGGCCAAATGGTGGATGCCGGGGAGGACCGGTTCGAATCACCCTGGTCGGCGGCGCTGCGGGTGCTGTGGCTGGGCTACCGCACGGCGGCCGGGAACCTGCGCCCGCTGCTGTCGGCCAACCTTGCGATATTCCTGCCGGTGGCCGTGGCGAGCCTGGTGGCCATCGGGTCGGCACTCGCACGCAACGTCGCGATCATCAACGGGAAACTACAGCTCGGTGGGATGCCCTCCACGCCGTTGCTGGTAGTCGTGGCGGTCATCCTCGTGTTGGCGGGCGTGGCGACCGTCGTCACCTTCGCCGCCAACGTCTTCGTGGCCGCCGGGGCGCTGCTGGACAGCCCGGTGGGATGGCGCGCCGCGCTACGCGCCGCCCTACGGCGTTGGCCGACGCTGGTGGGGCTGCTGGCGACCGGCGCTTTGGTCACCGTATTCATCGGCGCCGCCTTCTTCGCGACCATGCTGTGGCCCTCCCGGATCTGGGTGGGTGTCACGGTGGCGGTCGTCATCCTGCTGGCCGTCCTGCGGTTCTCGCTGGCCCTCCCGCTCGCCGTACTGGAGGGGCGAGGTACGTTCGCCGCGCTGGGCCGGGCGTACCTGGTCAGCAGGAGCCGCACCGGGCAGACGGTCGTCATCGTGCTGGTCGGGGTGTGGGGCGTGCCGATCCTCGCGGAGCTCGCGCTGCGGTGGGCGCTCTCACCGCTGGACGGTCTCGGGCACACCGCGGCCTGGGAGACGTTGCGCGGTACGCTCGCCGTCGCGATCCTGCCGTTCCAGGCGGCGACCCTGACCGTACTTGGGCTGCGCGCCCGTGCCTCGTACGAGGCAAACCAGCCGGCCGCCGACCTCGACCGGGTGGCGGCCCACGTGCCCGCCCAGGCCGGCGGATCGAAGCGACGGGTACGGCCGCTCCCGGCGCTCGGGTGGGCGCCCCTGCTCGTCTGCGGGCTGCTGCTGCCGGGGCTCCTCTACGGCGGCTACCTTTGGGCCAACCCGCTGCGGCTGGTAGTGGCCGACCGGCAGGAGGTCGCCGCCGAGCCGGAGGGCGAGGGCCCACTCACCATCTATCCCGGACTCGAGCTCCTCGGGAGCCACGGTGGCCATGGCGACGGCATCCGAAGGCCTGGTGATCGCGCACATCGGCCTCGATGACCTGCGCCGGGCGACCCTGCGCCTCACCCGGTGCGCCGACGTCGCCTGCGCCGACCCCCGCACCGTCACACTGGCCGAGATGCGCGGTCGGTCCGCGGGCCGTCACGCCCGTCCGCTGGCGGTGGCCGTCGACCGCCTCGACCGTCCGGTCGTCGCCTATCTGGACACCGAAACGGGAGCGATCAGCGTCGTGTCCTGCGACTCGGCCGCGTGCCAAAACCCGGAGGTTCGGCGGCCCCTGGGCCCGGTGCTGGACCGTGATGTCGAGCGGGCCAGGGACCTCGTCGGCGTCGATCTCGCCCTGGACCGGCAGGGGCGGCCCGTCCTGGCCTACCGCCACTTCCGCACCGGCGCGGCCATGCTGCTCACCTGCGCGTCGCGCGAGTGCGAACGGGGGACGGAGACGCGGCTCACCGAGCCGGGCTGGCGGCGGCCGTACCCGGGCCTGACGCTGGACGGTCGCGGCAATCCGCTGGTGGCGACCTACGACATCGCCGCGCGCACCCTCGTGCTGGTCGCCTGCGACGACATCGTCTGCCGGGAACGCAGCACGCTCCCGCTGGCCGAGGTCGAGCAGGACTTCGGCCACCTGGACATCGCGATGGGCGTGGACGGGCGGCCGTGGATCGCCTGGACCGGGGTGGCGCCCGGGGAACTGCAGCCGCCCGGCGCAGAGGACGAGGCGAGCCTGCAAATAATCGCCTGCGCGCACCAACGCTGCCGGCCGGGGGACTAGCCGCAAGGCCGTGTAGTTAGGGGGTTGGTGGTGGTTGTCAAGGTGTCGGGTGGTGCCAGGATGTCGATGCCCACGGTGGCTTTGTAGCTGGTGCGGTCGATGCCAGGGCCGCGGGCCTGGTATTTGGAGATGGC
>WHSR01000001.1 GCA_009379995.1 Streptosporangiales bacterium | reverse complement strand
GACTTCGCCCGGCGCGACCAGCGCAGCAGCGTCTCCCGCTCCTCCCCCGACAACACCAGCGGCTCTTTCGGGCGGCCACGTCCAGGCATGACAGAGACCGTACATTATCTCGTCGAACTTCAGGCGCAGGACACTAGATCCTCGGCGTTGAAACTATATTGCCGATAAGGCAACGTCGCTGCAGGGTAGAAGCTCCCTTCCGTCGCGGCGGGCCCTCACGCTACATGGACAAGGTCGCCGAGTTCATCCGCGAGCTGCGCTTCCACGACCTGCCTCCGCGGGTCGTCGAGCAGGCACAGCTGTGCCTGCTCGACCTCGTAGGCGTGGCGGCCGCGGGTACGAACACACAGCTGTCACGGATCATCCGCGACCACGCGGCGGGGAACTTCGCGGCGGGCACCGCCGGCGCACGCATCCTCTTCGATGGTCGGCGGGTGAGCCCGGTAGGTGCCGCGCTCGCCAGCGGCATGACCATCGACAGCCTCGACGCTCACGACGGACACGCGTTGGCCAAGGGACACGCCGGAGCGGCCGTCCTTCCCGCCGTGCTCGCCCTCGTCGACGGCCGGGCCTCGATCGGCGGGCCGGAGTTCCTGGCAACCCTGGTGCTGGGCTACGAGATCGGCATCCGCGCCGGGATCGCCCTGCATGCCACCGCGCCCGCCTACCACAGCTCCGGCGCGTGGAATGCGCTGGCCTGTGCAGCGGTCGGCGCGAGACGGCTCACCCTGAACCAGGCGCAGACCGAGCACGCGCTGGGCATCGCCGAGTACCACGGGCCACGCAGTCCGATGATGCGCTGCATCGATCACCCGACCATGGTCAAGGACGGCTCCGGCTGGGGGGCGATGGCCGGAGTCAGCGCTGCGCTGCTCGCCGAGGCGGGCTTCACCGGAGCACCGGCGGCGACCGTGGCGGAGCCTCCCGCCTCGACCTGCGACACGTGGTCGGACCTGGGCGACCGCTGGCGCATCCTGGAGCAGTACTTCAAGCCGCAGCCGGTCTGCCGGTGGGCACAACCGGCCGTACGCGCCGCTCTCGACCTTCGCGAACACCATCGGCTGACCGCCGAGCACATAGAGCACGTCGAGGTCGTCGCCTTCCACGAGGCCGTACGCCTCGGGGCCCGGAACCCGACGACGACGGAGGAGGCCCAGTACAGCCTCCCGTTCGCGGTGGCCACCGCCCTATGCCGTGGTGAGGTCGCCGCGGCGGACGTGGCCCTGCGGCGCGAGAGGAGCCCCGACGCGGCACGCCTGAGCGCGACGATGACGCTCACCGAAGGCGAGGGGTACAACCGACGCTTTCCGGCCGAGCGCTGCGCCGCCGTCCACCTGCGCCTGCGCGACGGCCGCCGGGTGACCGCAGCCGCGACGACCACGCCGGGCGACCCGACCGAGCCGCTCGGCCCGACCGAACTGGAAGCCAAGTACCGACGACTGTCGGTCCCGCCGCTGTCCGAAGAGCGCAGCGCTCGGCTCGCCGCCGCGGTGCGGGCCCTGCCCCAGTCGGACTCGTCACGCCCCCTTCTCGAGGATCTCCTCGCACCTCCTCCCTGTTCGTGATCTTGCAGAAATTCAAGTCCGCGCGGATTTGAATTTCTGCAAGATCACGCCCAACCCGGGGGAAGGAAGGTTTGTCCGGATCTGCCGAGCCGTGCTACGGTGACCCGAAAAGGGAAACAGCATTGCCCTTGGGGCAACATGGGAGGCGCCTCTCGATGGTCCCGGATGCGGCTCGCTACGTGATCGTGGGCGCGGGAATCCACGGCCTGTCTACGGCGTGGCATCTGGCGCGGGAGCTACGGACCAGGCGACGAGGTGACGGCGGCGACGTCGTGGTGCTCGACAAGACCGGCCCCGGCGCCGGCGCCACCGGCATCGCCTGCGGCGTCATCCGGAACAACTACTTCCAGCCCGCGATGCGACGGCTGATGGCCCATTCGGTCTCGGTCTGGGAGTCCGAGGCGCAGGCCCTCTCCTACCACCCGGTCGGGTACATGCAGATATCGCCCGAGGCCATGCACGCCGGTGTGGCCCAGATCCACGAACAGCAGCGGGAGATCGGCTACCCGTCGACGTTCGTGGAGGGCGAGGCGGCATGCCGGGCGTACATGCGTGACCTCTTCCCGGACTGGCAGGCCAGGGGAATCACCAGCGTCCTGCACGAGAAGCGCGGCGGCTACGCCAACAACCTGGCCTCGGTGCGCGCTCTGGCGGCCAAGGCCGAGGCCGAGGGCGTACGGATCCTCACCGGCGTCCGGGTCACCGGCCTCGAGCTCGACGGCGGCACCCACGGCGCCGTGTCCGCGGTGACCACCGACCGCGGCGTCATCCGCTCCGAACGGCTGGTCGTCGCGGCCGGCCCATGGGTCCGCGACCTGTGGAAGATGCTGGACCTGCCGGAGACGATCACCGTCCGAGGTGCGGACGGGCAGCCGCACCCCAACCAGCCGATGTGGACCTACTGGCTGGTCCAGGAGGGCACGCTGAAGGTCGATCCGGGCCTCCTGGCCGACGCCTCCGGCAACCCGCCGCCGGTCATCCACCTGGACACCGACGCTCCGCTCTACGACGACGCGGGCGCCCTCGTCACCGACCGGCCGTGGGGGATCTACTACAAGCCGGACGAGAACTTCGGTGGCGTGCGGGGGGGCAGCATGCCGCGCCGGATCGAGCAGCCGGCGGAGAAGGTGACCGTCGACCCGTACGGCCCGGAGAAGTCGTCGTACGTCACCGGCGAGGAGTTCGCCCGGCTATGGACCGCGGGGCTCGCCCACTGCCACAGCCGGTTCGAGGGCGCGGGCCACCTGTTCTCCCGGGAGCCCTCGGGCGGCATCGGCTGCTTCACCCCCGACAGCTTCCCCGTCTTCGACACCTTTCGGCAGAACGCGTTCGTGATCGCCGACGCCAACCACGGCTACAAGATGATCGGCGTGGGCGCGCTCGTGGCCAAGGAACTCCTGGGTGAGCCCCAGGAGCTGCTGGCACCGTTCCGCTTCGCCCGTTACGAGCAAGGTGAGCTGCACCCCACCAGCAACTCGCCATTTCCCTGGAGCTGACCACGATGACCCCTTCTCACCGGCAGCAGGCGAACGGCGAAAGACGCACAGGACTTCGCGAACGGCTGGCCTCCGGACCGGTGATCTGCGCCGAAGGCTACCTGTTCGAGCTCGAGCGCCGCGGCTACCTGCAGGCTGGAGGGTTCGTCCCGGAGGTCATCCTGGACCATCCGGAGGAGGTGACCGCCCTGCACCAGCAGTTCGTCCACGCCGGCTCGGACGTGGTCGAGGCGTTCACCTACTACGCGCACCGGGAGAAGCTCCGGCTGATCGGCAAGGACGGGCTGCTCGAGCCGCTGAACCGGCGGGCCCTGGAGCTTGCCCGGCGGGTGGCCAGGGACAGCGGCGCGCTGTTCGCGGGCAACGTCTGCAACACCAACGTCTACGATCCCTCCGACCGCGAGGCCCGTACCCAGGTGCGGGCCATGTTCGCCGAACAGGTGAGCTGGGCGGCGGAGGCGGGCGTCGACTACATCATCGGCGAGACGTTCCGTTACGGCGGGGAAGCGCTGCTGGCGCTCGACGCCATCCGGGAGGCGGGGCTGCGGGCGGTCATCACGCTGGTCGTCAACCGCGAGGCCGAGACGCGCGAGGGCTGGTCCCTGCCCGACGCCTGCCGGAGGCTGACCTCGGGCGGCGCCGACGTCGTCGGCCTCAACTGCTCCCGCGGCCCGGAAACCATGCTGCCCCTGATGGAACGGATCGTCAGCGCGGTCGACGTGCCGGTGGCGGCCCTTCCCGTCCCGTACCGCACCAGTCCACAGCAGCCGACCTTCCAGTCGCTCCGCGACCCCGACTGGCCGGACGACAACCCCTTCCCGACCGCCCTCGACCCGTTCACCTGCAACCGGTACGAGATCGCCGACTTCACCCGGAGGGCCCGCGCCGCCGGCGTTCGCTACTTCGGCCTGTGCTGCGGCGCCGCCCCGCATCACGTGCGTAGCATGGCGGAGGCGCTCGGGCGCAAACCCCCAGCGAGTCGATACTCCGAGGACATGTCCAAGCACGCCTTCTTCGGGACCGACCCCCGCCTGGCGCGACACAACCTGGAGTACAGCAGCCAGCTTTAGGCCCAGCTCTATAGGCGGAGGATGACCGTGCCCACGAGACCGCGCCCCCGGCGGTACCCGGCAAGGTATTCCGCCTTCTCCCTTCTCCGGCACGGCCTGGCCGGTGACCATCTCGTGCCGGCGTGGCGTGACCGCGAGCTGAAGAACAGCTACGACGTCGTCATCATCGGGGGCGGCGTGCACGGTCTGGCCACCGCCTACTACCTCGCGGCCAACCACGGCATCACCGACGTCGCCGTCCTGGACAAGGGCTACGTCGGAAGCGGCGGTTCCGGCCGCAACACGGCGATCCTCCGGTCGAACTACCTGACCCCGGAGGGGGTCCGGTTCTACGACCGGTCGGTGCGGCTGTACGAGAGGCTCGCGGCCGACCTCAACTACAACGTGATGTTCTCCCAGCGCGGCCATCTGACCTTGGCGCACAACGACAGCTCGCTGCGCACCATGCGGTGGCGCGCCGAGGTCAACAAGCTCGAGGGCGTCGACTCCGAGGTCGTCGGGCCTGCCGAGATCAAGAAGCTGGTCCCGTACCTCGACGTCTCCGCGGCCGTCCGGTACCCGATCCTCGGCGCCCTCTACCACCCACCGGGCGGCATCATCCGGCACGACGCGGTGGTCTGGGGATACGCCCGGGGCGCCTCCGGGTACGGCGTCCATATTCACCAGAACACCGAGGTCACCGGCATCGACGTTGCCGGCGGACCGAACGGCCGGCGAGTGCGGGGGGTGCGCACGGACCGCGGCGACATCGCCGCCTCGACGGTCATCAACTGCACGGCCGGCTGGTCGACCCTGGTCGCGGAGATGGCAGGGGTACGGCTGCCGATACAGACGTTCCCACTGCAGGCCGCGGTCACCGAGCCGGTGCGGCCGTTCCTCGACGCGGTGGTGGTGTCGGGGTCTCTGCACGTGTACGTGAGCCAGACCGACCGGGGCGAGCTTGTCTTCGGGGCGAGCGTCGACCCGTTCGCCGGCTACTCGATGCGCGGGTCGCTGGAGTTCGTCGAGGGGCTGGCCGGTCACGTCCTGGAGCTCATGCCCTCGCTGGCGAAGGTCCGCCTACTCCGGCAGTGGGCCGGGCTGTGCGACATGACGCCCGACTTCTCGCCGATCATGGGACGCACCCCGGTCGACGGCTTCCTCGTCGACGTGGGCTGGGGCACGTACGGATTCAAGGCCGGGCCGGTCTCCGGCGAGGCGATGGCCGACTGCGTCGCGACCGGGCGCACGCCGGACATCATCGCCCCGTTCGGCGTCGAGCGGTTCGCCGAGGGCCGCCTGCTGGGCGAGAAGGGCGCGGCGGCGGTTGGTCACTAGGGAGCACATCCGATGATCCTCCTGCCGTGCCCGTGGTGCGGCCCACGGAACGTCGCCGAGTTCGGCTACGTCGGCGAGGCGGGGCCGCGGCCGGACCCGGCGTCCGCCGGTCCGGAGGAGTGGCGCGGTTACCTCTACGGCCGGGCCAACCCGTGCGGTTGGGTAGCCGAGAGCTGGTACCACCGCATGGGCTGCCGCCGCTACATCTCGGTGGAGCGCCACACGCTCAGCAACGAGGTACGGCCGCTGGCGACCGAGGGGGCGGGGCGATGAGCATGCGACTCGGCCCGCAGCCCGGCGAGGTGCTCGACCGGACCAGGCCGTTCACGTTCACCTGGAACGGCCGGGAGGTCCCGGCCTACCAGGGTGACACGATCGCCTCGGCGCTGGCCGCCGCCGGGGTGCGGGTCTTCTCCCGCAGCCTGAAGTACCACCGGCCCCGGGGGTTGCTGACCGCGAGCTTCCACGACCCCGGCTGCATAGTGCAGGTCGACGACGAGCCGAACGTGCGCGGCGCCCACCGACTCGCCCGCCCCGGCATGCGGGTTCGCTCGCAGAACACCTGGCCGTCGCTGAACTTCGACGTGAAGGCGATCAACCAGCTCGCCGGACGGTTCCTGTCCGCCGGCTTCTACTACAAGACGTTCATTCGGCCGCGATGGCTGTGGCCGACGTACGAGAGGGTGCTTCGGCGTTTCGCCAACGGCGGGGAGGTCCCGCCGGAGGCCGCTGGCGACTATTACGACAAGCGCTACGCCCATCCGGAAGTGCTGGTGGCCGGCGGCGGGCCGGCCGGGATGGCGGCGGCGCTGGCCGCCGCCGATGCCGGGGCGAGCGTGCTGCTCGTCGAGGAGGAGCACCAGCTCGGCGGACACCTGTGCTGGGGCGACGAGGCCGACCTCGCCGCGCTGCGCGGGCTGTCCGAGCGGGTCGCGGCGGCGCCCGGCATCGAGGTCCTGTGCGACTCGGCGGTGCTCGGCCGCTACGAAGGCAACTGGATAGCCGTCGTGCAGCGCACCGTACCGGGGGTGGCCGAGCGTCTGGTCAAGGTCCGGGCCGGAACCCTCGTCGTCGCGTCGGGGCTGATCGAGCGGCCGTACGTGTTCGCGGGCAACGACATCCCCGGCGTCATGCTGTCCACCGCGGTACGCCGGCTGATCAACCTGTACGCGGTCAAGCCGGGCGAGCGGGCGGTGGTGCTGACGGGCAACGGGGACGGCGACGCCGCGGTCGCGGACCTCAAGCGCGCCGGCGTGACCGTCGCCCACATCGCGGACGCCCGGCTCGGCGACGACATCGTCCGGGCACACGGCCGGGGCCGGCTGCGGTCCGTCGAGCTGCCCGACGGTCGGAGGGTCGACTGCGACCTGCTGGTCACCGCCACCGGCTGGACCGCCCCTGCCGCGTTGCTCACCATGGCCGGCGACCGGCCCGTCTACGACCCGCGAGCGGCGCGGTACTTCCCCGATCCGGCCCGACTGCCGGAGGACGTGCTGGCGGCCGGGGGCATCGCCGGAGACGGCAGCCTGGACGAACTCCTCGCCCACGCGGACGCCGTCGGCGCCGAGGCCGCCCGCCGCGCCACGGGGGCGGGCGACGGGCCCGTACCGATCCCCACGCTCCCCGTCGATGCGCACCCCGCGCTGTTCCGCGGCCGCACGCACGGGATCGTCGACTTCTGCGAGGACGTGTCCTCGACCGACCTCGTCCAGGCGGTCGAGGAGGGTTACCGCTCGGTCGAGCTGGTCAAGCGCTACACGACAGTCACGATGGGACCCACCCAGGGCAAGCTGGAAGCCGTCAACGCGGTGGCGATCGTGGCCGAGGCCACCGGACGGTCGATCGGGGAGACCGGCACCACCACCTGGCGACCGCCGTACGTGCCCGTCACCCTGGGCGCGCTCGCGGGGCGCGTCTTCGAGCCGGTGCGGTACTCCCCGATGCAGCCCTGGCACGAGGCGCACGGCGCGACGCCCTTGGTCGCCGGCGCCTGGATCCGGCCCGACCACTACGGCGACCCGCACGCCGAGGCACGCACCGTACGGGGTGACGTCGGGATCATCGACGTCACCCCGATCGGCAAGCTGGACCTGCGCGGCCCCGACGTGCCGAAGCTGCTCAACCTGCTCTACGTCAACAAGTGGTCCAAGCTCGACGTCGGCCGGGTGCGGTACGGCGTCATGTGCGCCGACGACGGCGTCGTGCTCGACGACGGGGTGACCGGCCACCTCGGCCCCGACCACTACCTGATGAGCACCACGTCCTCCGGCGCGGCGACCGTGTGGGAGTGGGTGGAGAACTGGCTACAGACCCAGCACCCCGACTGGCAGGTGCACGTCACCCCGCTCACCACCGCCTACGCCAGCATGAACGTGGCCGGACCACGCTCCCGCGAGCTGCTCGAGCGGGTCACCGAGGGCGTCGACCTCGCGGGCGAGGCGTTCCCGTACATGAACGTCCGCACCGGCCGCGTCTGCGGCGTCGACGACTGCGTGCTGTGGCGCATCGGGTTCACCGGCGAGCTCAGCTACGAGCTCCACATCCCCGCCGCCTACGGCCTGCACGTCTGGGAGACGCTCATGGAGCGGGGCCACGACCTGGGCATCGCGCCGTTCGGCGTCGAGGCACAGCGGATCCTTCGCCTGGAAAAGGGCCATCTCATCGTCGGCCAGGACACCGACGGCCTCACCCGCGGCTTCTCCGCCGGGCTGGACTGGGCCATCAAGCTCGACAAGGACGACTTCGTGGGCAAGCCGGAGCTGGCCTGGCAGCAGGAGGCCGGCGAGTATCCCCGACTGGTGGGTCTGCAGCCGCTCGACGGTTCGGTGGTGCCGGAGGAGGCCTGCCAGATCGTCGACCCGCCACGGCGGGCCGACCGCCGGCCGCGGATCGTCGGCCGCGTCACCTCCAGCCGGATGTCACCGATCCTGGGCCGGTCGATCTGCTTGGCACAGGTCGACGCCCACCTGGCCGCGCCCGGCACCCAGGTCACCGTGCGGCTACCCGACGGCCGGCACATCCCGGCACGGGTTACCGACCACCTCGCCCACTTCGACCCGACCGGAGACCGGCTGCGTGTCTGACCATGTTCGCCGCGCCGCCAGCGCCGACGCACGCGGCCCCATCGCACGCAGCCCCATCGCGCCGGCCCCACCGGTGGCGGCCGTTGCCGGCTGGGAGGTCAGCGCGCGCCGCAGCGACGCCGACCTGACCGTCACCGACCTGACCCCGCTGGCGAAGGTTCAGGTGAAGGCGCCGTGGGACGGCGCCCTGGCGGGCACGCTCGGCGGACCGTTCGGACGCGCCGAACGGTCCGCCTCCTTCGAGGACGCGGAAGGCGACGACGAGGACGTACTCGTCGTCGGCTCCGGACCGGGAGAGTGGCTCGCCCTCGGCTCCCCGGGCACCGCGCCGGACCTCGTCGAGCGGCTGGAACGGCTGGCCGCGCGGCTGCCCAACCCGGAGTTCGTGACGGTGGTCGACCTGACCCACGGTCGCGCGCTCATCCGGATCGCCGGAGAACGGACACCCGACCTGCTGGCCAAGGTGTGCGGGATCGACCTCGGCGAGACGGTCACCCCCAACGGCGCGGCCTTCCGGTCGTCCGTCGCCCGGCTCGCCGTCGACGTCGTCCGGTACGACCGCGACGGCACCCGCTCGTACCTCCTGCACTGCGAGCGCTCCTCCGGCCAGTACCTCTTCGACGCGCTGCTGGACGCGGGCGGCGAGTTCGGTGCCGAGATCGACGGCTTCGTCGAGCCGGGGCTCAGTTGAGCCGGTCGTCGCTCAGCGCCGCCTCGAGGTCGTCGTAGACGGGGAAGATCTTGGCGTAGCCGCTGACGGTGAGCACTTTGCGTACGGTGGGCCGGGGACCGGCGAGCGTGAGGGACCCGCCCTTGGCGGTCGCCCGAAGGCCCGCGGTGCGGAGCACGGTGAGACCCATGGAGCCGCAAAGAAGCACACCGGTCAGATCGACGACGATGTGCGGGCTCTGCTCCCGGATCGCCCGGGAGAGCGTCTGACGCAGCTTGGGTGCCGTTAGGAGGTCGATCTCTCCCTCGACCCTGACCACAACACGAGGCCCGCGCCGTTTGGTTGCCACCACAAACGCCACGGCTGAAACACTAGTGCGCACCCATGAGACGCGTGTGCCGTTCTCGATTCTTGATCTCACATGGTACGGATCTGATAGATCATCCAAGCGCCCGCTTGACCACTGTTGCGAGGTTGTCGGTGACCTCGTCCGGACGTTCCAGCGGAAGTATGTGCCCGGCCCGGGGACAGAGGACCAGCTCCGCTCCCGCGAGTTCGGCGGCGATCGCCCGGGCATGCTCGGCCGGGCAGAGCCGGTCCGTGGTTCCGCCCAACACGACGGCCGGCAGGCCGCGGCAGGCAGCGAGGGCATCGCGCCTGTCGTGATCGGCGAAGGTGGACCGGAAGCCGACGATGGTCTCCGGCGTGGTGGCCGCGACCGTCGCGACGGCGAGGCTCACGGCGGTGCGCGGCGGACGGGAGCCGAACAGCAGCCAACGAAACCCCGGCCGGGAGACGAGGACCCGCGACGCTCGCCGGGCGAGTGCGCCGCGCACCCTGACGTGCCGCGCGCCGCCAAGGCCGATCCCGCCGATCCCGCCGATCCCGCCCGTTCCGCCGGACCCGCCGGACACACTGGGCACGCCGGGCAGACCGCTCCCCGCGCCGGACGGCCCCTGTACCAGAGCCCGACCGACCGCGCTCTCCACCCGTCCCGCCAGGCGCGCCAGCGGCTGCGGCAGGCCGAGGTTCACGTCGGCCAGGCCGCCGGACGAGGTGTTCACGAAGGCAACCCCGGCGACCAGCTCGGCGAACAGCGCCGGATGCCGCTCGGCCAGCGCCATGATCGCCATACCGCCGATGGAGTGGCCGGCGAGCACCACCGGGCCGGCCGGTGCCGCCGTCCGCAGCACCGCGCCGAGGTCGTCGCCGAGTTGGGCGATGGTCATCCGGTCCCTCGGCGTTGCGCCGGACCGCCCGTGGCCCCGGTGGTCGTACGTCACCAGGCGCACCGGGGCGCCGAGGCGGTCGGGCAGATCCCGTACCTGGAGCTGCCAGACCCGGCGGTCGAGGGTCCACCCGTGCAGCAGGACCACCGAAAGCGGCGCATCCGGCGGCCCGTACTCCTCGGCGAACAGCTCCACCCCGTCCTCGGTACGGACGGTGCGGGCGGCGGCGGCGCTCAGACCAGTCCCGAGCTGCGCCACAGCACCATGCCCGGCCCCCGCATGAGGCCGACCTCGTCGAAGAAGTCCACCAGCCGCCGCGCCGACCACCGCAGGGTCTCCCGTCGCAGGGGATTGGCCCGTTCCGCCCGCCGGGCCTCCCGGACGTCCAGGCCGGCAGCGGCATAACAGTCGGGGTGGACCAGATGGCTGGCGATGGCGTAGGCGGCACGCGCCGTGATCAGCCGGGCCACCGCCTTGTCCGCCCGTCCGGCCCGGCTCATCTGCCGGACCAGCTCGTCCCGGGCGTAGCGGACGTGCCGGGCCTCCTCCACCACGTGGATCCGCGACACCATGCGGACCAGCGGCTGGATGGTGTCGTCGGCCATCGCCTCCCGCTGGAAGGTGTCGAGGACCTCCTCGGCGATGAGCGTCGCCGCCCACATGGCCGGTCCGGACACGACCGTCTTCATCAGCCGGCCGAGCTGATGGTGGTAGCCGTCGATCCGGTACGGCGGGCAGCCGAGCCTCTCGATCAGCCGGCTGAACATCACCGAATGGCGACACTCGTCGGCGATCTCGATGAGCGCGTACCGCACATGCTGGGAGGTGACGCTGCGGTCGTAGGAGTGCCGCAGCAACATCTGCATCAGGATGGTCTCGAACCAGACGCCCAGGCTGGCAAGACTGGCCACCTCGTGCTTGGACAGCTCGACGCGCTGCTCGTGGGTCATCCGGTCCCACAGCTCGGTGCCGTACAGGGAGGTCCGCTGTGGCGGGTGGTAGAAGACGCCGTCCAGCAGCGGCGCGTCCCAGTCGATGTCGACGGCCGGCTCGTAGGAACGCTCAACCGATCCCTTGAGCAGCCGGGTCGCAGTGGTCTCCCGGTCGTCCACCTCACGCGTCCGGACCATGAGGCTGACCTCCTTCGGGCTCGGAGGGTCCGGTGAGAAGCGGTGCGTCCGCCCCGCGGGCGACGCCGACGCCGTTCCGCTCGCCGTACCGCCGGACCAGCCCGCGGGCCAGCGGCACGTCGACGTAGCGCCGCAGGTCGCGAGCCACCCGGGCGCGGATGACCCGCTCGACGGCGGCGGGCAGATGCCGGGCAAGCCAAAGCTCGATCCCGCCGAGCCGGGTGGCCGCCACGTCCCGAGGGGGCCGGCGGGCCGCCAGGACCCGCAGAACAGTCGCCACGATATCGTCCACCCGCTCCCGCCGGACCTGCCCTTCCAGAGACAGCCCGGCGGCGAGGCTCGCGTCGTGGATGGGCGTGCGGACGTAGCCGGGGTAGACGGTGGTGACCGCGACGTGGGTGCCGTACTCCAGCCGCACCACGTCCGCGTAGGCGGTGAGCCCGCGCTTGGACACCGCGTACGCGGCCGCGAACGGCAGCACGGCGTAGGCGAGCTCGGACGCGACGAAGACCAGTCGCCCGCGCGAGCGCACCAGTTCCGGCAGCGCGGCGGCGGTCACCCGCCACGGTCCCAGCAGGTTGACCTCGAGCGTCCGGTGCACCTCGGACCCCGGCCGCGCGCCCGCGTCGACCGGTTCACCGACGCCGGCGAGGTGTACCAGCGCGTCCAGCCCGCCGAGCCGGTCCACCGCCTCGGGAACCCGGGCGGACACCTGCGCGTCGTCGGTGATGTCGCAGGGGAACACGCCATGGCGGGCGTCGCCGTCGCCGTCGAACCCGGCGTCCGGCCCGGCGGCCGCGATGTCCAGGCCGGCGACCGCGGCCCCACGCTCGCGCAGCGCGGCAGCCGTCGCCGAGCCGAACGCGCCCGCGGCGCCGGTGAGCAGCACGCGGCGTCCGGCGAGAGCATAGCCTTGGGTGTTGCGACGCATGCCCGTTGCCATGGGCCGTCCTCGGGGCATATTCTCCAATTACTGGTTACCGTTGGTAACAGTTACTAAACGTAACACGGGACCTCTTCATGTCAACCCCTGATCGCCGGCGTCCGGAGCGGAACGGCCCGGACGCGCGCAAGGGACGGTGGCACGGCCACCGCGAGGCGCGGCGCGCCGCCATGGTAGAGGCCGCGGTGTGCGCCATTCGCCGCCACGGGCCGAACGTCGGCATGGACGACATCGCCGCCGAGGCCGGGGTCACCAAGCCCGTCCTGTACCGACACTTCGTCGACAAGGTCGACCTGTACGTCGCGGTGGGGCGCCGGGTGGCCGAGGAGCTTCTGGAGCGGCTGACGCAGCAGATGCGGCAGCAGGTGGAGACCCGCGGCCGGGTGGCTGCGGTGATCGACACCTACCTGAGCAGCATCGAGGCCGAGCCCGAGCTGTACCGGTTCGTCGTCCGCCGTCCCCTCGTCGATCACTCGGTCGAGCACGACCTGGCCGCCGACTACGCGACGCTGGTCGCCAACCACCTGGGCGGAATCATCGACACCACGCTCCGGGAGGTGGGCCGGGACACCGGATGCGCCGAGCCGTGGGGGCACGGGCTGGTGGGACTTGTCCAGGCGGCCGGCGACTGGTGGCTGGAGCACAGGTCGATGAGCCGGTCGGACCTCACCGAGCACCTGACCGCGTTGATCTGGAGCGGGTTCGCCCACGTGCTCGCCGACCGGAACGGGAGCGACACATGGACGCCGATCACCCGGACGAGGGCTACCGGGGCGACGCATGGGTCGTCGCCGACGGCCGTCCCATTCCGGTACGGATCAACCTGAGCGGGCACTTCGAACCGATCGACGGGTCGTACCGCTGGGCGGGGCGGATCCTCCCACACGACGAGGTCACCGCCCTGTTCACCGGCAACCAGCGGGATGTGACGGTCCGTACCCCGGACGGGCACGAGGCGGCCGGCACGCTGGTGGAGCAGGACCCGTGGGGCGGGTGCCGGGTCGCCGGCACCGGCAGGCCGCCCTTCCCCCTTCCGTGACGTGCGGCGCTTCGTGGCGTGCGGCGCCCGCGCCGAATTCCGCGACCCGCTTGTCTCCGGTTGTTAACCGGGGTAAAAACGGTGACCTATGTCACACGCCCTGCGCTGGCGCTCGCCGACGACCGTCCTGGCCGTAGGCGCCCTGGCGGTCGCCGTTGCGGTGTCCGCGGGCGTAATCGCCGTGCTATGGCCCAGCTTCCAGACGAAGCGTCTGACCGCATACTTCGAACGCGCCGTGGGCCTCTACCCCGAGTCGGACGTCCGCGTGCTGGGCGTGCCGGTCGGCAAGGTCACCGAGATCACGCCGGCCGGAGGACAGGTGCGGGTGGAGATGAGCTACCAGGCCGAGCGGACGTTACCGGCGGACGTCAAGGCAGTGGTCCTCGCCCCCTCGCTGGCCTCGGACCGCTACGTCCAGCTCACCCCGGTCTACCACGGCGGCCCCGCCCTGGAGGACGGCGCGACCATACCGACCTCCCGTACCGCGGTACCTGTGGAGATCGACGAGATCTTCGCCAGCCTCAACGAGCTCAACGTCGCGCTGGGCCCCCGCGGGGCGAACCGTGAGGGTTCGCTGTCGCGGCTGCTCACCGTCGGCGCGGACAACCTGGACGGCCAGGGCGAGAACATCAACGAGACCACCGAGAACCTGGCCGAGGCCGCCCGGACCCTGAGCGGCGGCCGGGAGGACCTGTTCGACACGGTACGGAACCTGCAGACGTTCACGGCCGCGCTGGCCGAAAGCGATCAACAGGTGCGGGCGTTCAACGAGGACCTGGCCGAGGTGTCGACCCAGCTCGACGCCGAGCGTGACGAGCTGGCCGCGGCGCTGAAGAACCTGTCCCTCGCGCTGGCGGAGGTGACCGAGTTCGTCCGCGCCAACCGGGGCGAGCTCACCGCGAACGTGGATGATCTCACGACGGTCTCCAAGGTGCTGGTCAGGCAGCAGGACGCCCTCACCGAGGTCCTCGACACCATGCCGGTCTATGCCAGCAACGGCTCGAACGCCTACAACCCCACGTCACAGACCCTGGACACCCGGCCGGTCCTGCAGCAGGGCCAGGACCCGGCGATGTTCATCTGCTCGCTGCTGTACTCCCTCGACGTGCCGCCGACGGAGTGCGAGCCGCTGCTGGCTCCGCTGAACCTGTTCGCCCAAGACACCCTGCCGCTCGGTCTCGACCTGTCCCCGCTGACGACGGCCACTACCACGAACGCCAACGTCAAGCCGCCCCCGTCGGACGCCTACGGCAACGGGCAAAGCTCCGACCCCGATCCCACCCTCGGCGGCATCCTTCCCCGCCAGCAGTAAAGTATCGCTAGCGATGTATCGTTCGCGATGTGAATGTAGGAACGCTGTACCGGCTGGGCCGGCGGCTGACGGAGATCTCCCGGATCGCCGCCGTGGACCCGGGTGACCCGCAGATGGCGGCCGGTGAGCTGGGCGTGCTGGCCGACGTGTTGACCCATCCCGGAAGCTCGGTCAAGGAGATCACCGAACGGACGGGCTTCACGCAAAGCCACGTCTCCGCGTCGGTGGCGCGGTTGCGCGGCAGAGGGCATGTCGAGACGGTGACCGATCCCTCCGACCGGCGCCGGACCCTGGTGCGGCTGACCGAGCGCGCCTCGACGGCGATCACCCGGCGCGCGCTGCGTCCGATCGACGACGCGGTGGGCCGGGCCGTGGAGAACTCGGATCCACGGTCGGCGGACCGGGTGCTGGCCATGCTGGAGGAGCTCGCCGACCGGCTCGTCGCCGACGGCCGCGGTGAGCGCGGCGAAGACACGGTTCCCGACGGTGTGGGCCGTACGGCGATCGGCGTGGCACGCGTACGGGCGGAGGAAAGCCGCCGTCCGGACCGGCTCTTCGACGACCCCTACGCCGAGGCGTTCGTCGCCGCCGCCCCCGGCGCCTTTTCGGAGGCCGAGGAACGCGGTGATCTCGGCTCCTTGGGTGCGGCGTTCGGCTTCCACGCCGTCATCCGCACCCGGTTCTTCGACGACTACCTGCTCGCTGCCTGCGCCGGGGGCGCCGGAGGCGCCGGAGTTCGCCAGGTCGTGCTGCTGGCCGCCGGCCTGGACACCCGCGCGTTCCGGTTGGCCTGGCCGGACGGGGTACGCCTGTTCGAGCTCGACCTACCCGAGGTACTGACCTTCAAGGAGAGGGTGCTGGCCGAGCGGGGAGCCGTGCCGGGGTGCGCGCGGATGGTGGTTCCGGCCGACCTCCGCGAGGACTGGGCCACCGGACTGGTCGAGGCCGGTTTCCAGCCGGCCGCGCCGACGGCGTGGCTCGCCGAAGGGCTGCTCATCTACCTCTCCGCCGACGAGGCCGCCCGCCTGCTCACCGCTGTCGGCGAGCTGTCCGCGCCGGACAGCCAGCTCGCCTTCGAGCGCGGCGACGTCGCGGGCTCGCTGCTCAGCCGGGCCCGCGCGACGCCGGCCATGGAGCGGTACGCCTCGCTGTGGAAGGGCGGTCTCGGCGAGGAGGCGCCCGACTGGCTGGTCCGCAACGGCTGGCAGGTCCGGACCCACGAGCTGGCGGCCCTCGCCGCCCCCTACGGCCGGCCCATCCGGGGCGAGTCCCGCAGCGGCTTCCTCACCGCCGTACATCGTAGGCTGGACCAAACCGAACACGATTCGGTGAGGTGGGCAGATGAGCGGTGATCCGGGTCTGTACGGACCCTCGTCGGTGACCTGGCACCTGCACGCCGATCCCACGATGTGGATCGCTGGCATCAGGGCCCTGTACTTCCAGGCGCTGCACCCGAAGGCGATGCGTGGTGTGGCGCAGAACTCCGACTTCAAGCGGGACGCCACCGGCCGGTTGGTGCGCACCGCCAACTTCGTCGGTGCCACGACGTACGCGACGCTGGCCGAGGCGGAGCGGATGGCGGCCGGGGTCCGCAGGCTGCACGCGTCGATGCGCGCCTACGATCCGGACCTGGATCGCACCTACCGCCTCGACGAACCGGACGCCCTGCTCTGGGTGCACTGCACGCTCGTCGACTCGTTCCTCGGCGTGGTGCGCCGGGCCGGCTTCTCCCTCACCGATGCGCACGCCGACCGCTACGTGCGCGAGCAGCGACGCAACGCCGCCATCATCGGCCTTTCCCCCGACGAGGCGCCGGGTTCAGTCGCCGAGCTTGCGGCCTACTTCGCCGAGGTCCGCCCGCACCTTCAGGCGATACCCGAGGCGCTGGACACCTACGAGTTCCTGATGCGCCCGCCGCTGCCCGCCGTGCTGGCTCCCGCCCGCGACACCGTCTACCGGCGACTCTCCCACCTCGCGTACTCGGCGCTGCCGGTCTGGGCGCACGAGCTGTACGGCAAGCCGGCGGCCGCGGAGAACGTAACCACCAGGAGGCTGCGGGCGTTCCGCCGCCTCGCCCTGGTCGTGCCCAAGGCCATCCGATGGCGGTACCCGGCCGACTACCTTCCGCAGGCCATCGAGCGGCTCGGCAGGCACACGACGCCCTCCCCGGCGGCTCTCGGCGCGGTCTAACGGGCCGTGCGGTCACGGGTACCGCGCATGTCGCGAGCCACGGGACCTCAAGCTTGGTAGAGGTCTGAGACTGCGTCTGATTAGCTTGCCGAGTGCTATGACCGCACGACGCCGGGAGGACCGGAGGAGAGAGGCCGGGTAAGACGTGAGTTCGACCTCCGAGCAGGAACGAACGTCGCTGTCCACGGCACGACGAGTGCTGCTGATCGCGGGCATCGTCGTGGTCGCCGCGAACCTGCGGACGGCGTTGACGTCGGTCGGGCCCTTGCTCGGACCGATCAGAGCGGACCTCGAGCTCTCCGCGGGTGCGGCCGGTTTCCTCGTCGGCGCACTGCCGTTGTTGACCTTCGCCGTCGTTTCGCCGCAGGTATCCCGGATGGTCAAGCGAACCGGCGTCGACCAGCTGTTGTGGCTGGGATTGATCGTGCTGGTCATCGGTATCCTGCTGCGCTCGATACCGGTAACCGCGCTGCTGTGGATCGGCACCGTGCTCCTTGCCAGCGGGATCGCGGTCGGCAATGTGCTGCTGCCAGGCGTGATCAAGCGCGATTTTCCGGGTCAGATCGGTCAGATGACAGGTGTCTACTCGGCCACCATGAACGTCGTCGGGGCAATCGCCTCCGGGGTCGCGGTACCGCTTGCCGGGACACTGCCCGGCGGGTGGCGCACCGCGCTTGGCTTCTGGGCGGGTCTCGTGCTCATCGCGGTGGCGGTATGGGCACCGCAGTTGTCCCGGCGTGCCACCACGGCCGCGGGAGCAGACGATCTATCCGCGCAAGGAACGACCACGACTACCACTACTACTGCGGTCACCCCGTGGCGATCGCCGCTGGCCTGGCAGGTAGCGGCGTTCATGGGGATGGGTTCGTGGATCTTCTACACCATGATCTCGTGGTACCCGACGGTCCTGCACAGCTTCGGCGCGGGTGAGGCCGCGGCCGGTTGGCTGCTGTCCGTCTACCAGATGCTCGGCGTGGTGATGAGCCTGACAGTGCCGGTCGTGCTGCATCGGCTGGCCGACCAGCGGATGGTCGCGGTGGCGGCCTCGGTCGCTCTCGTCGTGGGATTCCTCGGCCTGCTGCTGGCGCCGGACCTCGCGGTGCTATGGGTCGTGATCACCGGCATGGGCTCCGGCACAGCCTTCCTGCTCGCGCTGTCATTTTTCAGCCTGCGCGCCGCGGACGCGCGGTCGGCCGCCGCGCTGTCCGGTATGGGGCAATCGGTCGCCTACCTGTTCGCAACGGTCGGGCCGGTGCTGTTCGGTGCGCTGAACGACGTGACCGGCGGGTGGAGCGTACCGCTGTGGGTGCTCATCGTGCTCGCGACCGCGCAAGCGGGCGTCGGTCTCCGTGCTGGCCGCGACACCCAGGTCCAGACATGAGGCCGCGCCCCCCGGGCTCACTCTGCTCGCTGACCGCGCGTCCGGGTGTGGTCGCCCCGGGTCCTCTCCGGGCGTGTCCCTAGGCGGACACGCCCGGAGAGGCCCATCATGTTGGCCTGATACGTACGACCGTGTGCGGCCGGGATCCGCAGGGTCCGCGACGCCGCCGGGGCCCGACGGGGGCGCCACCGAGGTAAAGGCAGGATCGACGTGGCAGGCAGGGGCTCACTCGAGCAGGCGGTGCTCGGCGCACTCTGGGACGCGGGACGACCGTTACTCGTCCGGGAGCTGCGGGATCGGGTGAACCTCGAGATCGACCGGCCGCTCGCCTATACCACGGTGCAGACCGTGGCCGACCGGCTGGCCCGCAAGGGCTACTCACCCGGGTCGCGGAGGGGCGCGCGCACCGGTACGCGCCCGCCCGAAGCCGCGAGGACTACCTGGTCGCGCTCATGCTGGAGGTGCTCGGGAAGACACCGAACCGGGGTCTCGTCCTGACCCGCTTCGCCGAAACCATCGACCCGGTGGACGCCCAGCGACTCCTCGACGCCCTGACCGATACACTGAACCCCGAAGGGGAGTAGCCCCGCTGGCCAGCGGATCGACACGCTGGGGCGCCGCGCCTCCGGTCCCTGGGCTCCCGACCTCTCCTCGTCGGAGAGCGGGCGAGACCTTCCGACATCGGACATCCGAGTCGGAGGTCTTCCCATCCCCGCTCGGGCGAGGCAGAGGAGTGATCGACGTGCTGGCCCAGCGCGCGCGCCCGAGGTTCGGATACGCGTTTCTCTCCCCCACCTATCCGGTCGAGGTCACCAAGCTCCGCCGCCGGGGACGGAACCTGGAGCTCGTCACCGTCGCGTGGAACTGTGTCGAGGCGGTAGTCGTCATCGCCATGGGCGCCGCCGCCGGCTCGTTGGCCCTGGTCGGGTTCGGGCTGGACTCCTGCGTCGAGGTGATCGCCTCCTCCGCGGTGCTGTGGTACATGCGCGGCTCCGCGGCCAGTGAGACGCGGCGGAGGGCCCGGCGGGCGGAACGGACCATCGCGGCCTGCTTCGCCGCGCTGGGTGTGTACCTGCTCGTACAGGCGGCCCGGTCGGTGCTGACCCCGTCCACGCCCGAGGACTCCCTCCCCGCGGTGGTGTTCCTTTCCCTGACCGCCGTGATCATGTACTGTCTCGCGTACGTCAAGCGTCGCATCGGCCGTTCGCTCGGCAACCAGCCGCTGCTGGCGAACGCGTCGATGACTTTCCTGGACGGCTGCCTCGCCACCGGGGTGCTTCTCGCGCTGCTCGGCACCCAACTGCTCGGCTGGTGGTGGCTGGACCCGGCCGCCGCGGCGGTGGTCGCCATCGTGGCCTTCCGGGAGGCACGGGGGAACTGGCGGGGGCAATTTACCTGATTGGGTCGCTTCCTTGAGCTAATCGAATTTTCTCCTCTAGGTGATCGCTAGGACCCTGATGAGGGGCGCATGACCGAGTCCACGCGGCCCATCACCACCAACGACTCCGGCATCCCGGCGCCGAGCGACGAGTTCTCCCAGTCGGTCGGCCCAAACGGCCCGCTGCTGCTGCAGGATCACTACCTGATCCAGAAGATGGCGCAGTTCAACCGCGAGCGGGTGCCGGAACGGGTGGTCCACGCCAAGGGCAGCGGCGCGTTCGGATTCTTCGAGACCACCGAGGACGTCAGCCAGTTCACCAAGGCCGACCTCTTCCAGAAGGGCAAGCGGACGCCGATGCGCGGGTGGCCAAGGGCCTCAACGGCTCCTGACCCAGCCTCCCGCCTCCTCCTTGGCCGGATTACCGGTATCGAACACCCTCGTTGTGCCGGTACGCCCAGGCGGCCAGAGCGCCGAACAGTAGCGTCCAGCCGACCAGGTACAGGCCGGGCAGCTGCCAACCTCCCTGCGGGTACCCGCTCACCAACCCGCCGACGAACTGGTGGTAGTGCCGGGTCGGCAGGTACGTGCCGATCTCCTGGACGAAGTTCGGCATGAAGTCCAGCGGGACGAACAGCCCGCCCATGAACGACAGCACCAGGTACCCGATGTTCGCGATGGGCAGCGCCGCCTTGGGTGACGTGGCGTAGCCGAGCCCGATCCCGGCCAGGCCGAACGGAATCGCGCCGGCCAGTGTGGCGAGCACGAGCAGCGCCCAGGCGGCGGCGTCGAGCCGCACGTCGGTTGTGGCCACGGCGAGGATGCTCACCGGAACCATCGCCAGCACCGAGAAGAACAACGCGGTGCCGACCCGACCGGCGAAGCGCACCACCTCCGGCGCCGGCAGCACCCGCAGCGTGCGTTCCCACGGCAGCCGGCGTTCCTCGGCCAGACCGACCCCGAACTGGAACAGGACGACGCTGAGCACGCCGAACAGCAGGAACGGGGTGAGGATGGCCTCGCCGCCGACCGCGCCGCGGGTCTGCTCCGTGACCTGGCGCGCGTTGGTCATGCCGAAGAACAGGAAGAGCACGAACGGGAACGACACCGAGAAGATCCACGCGATCGGCTGCCGCAGCGTCTCGACCACGTTCGTCCGCAGGTGCACGACGAGCAGGCTCACTGGCGCACCTCCTCCGGCCGGGAGGTGAGCCGGACGAACGCCTCCTCCAGGCTGACGGCCGTGACCGACAGGTCGTGGAACGGCACGTCCGCGCGTACCAGGGCACGTACCACGGAGTCCGAGTCCGAGGTGTACATCGTCACCGCCCCGTTGCCGTCCCGCTCGGCGTCGACGACCCCGGGCAGATCGGGAAGGGCCGCGTCGCCGTCGACCCGGAAGCTCACCCGGGTGAGCGCGACCCCGGCGACGATCTCCGCCACCGATCCCCGGGTGCGGATGCGCCCCTCGTGGATCACCACCACCTCGTCGGCGAGCTCCTCCGCCTCCTCCAGGTAGTGGGTGGTGAGCAGGACGGTGGTCCCGGCGGCCACCACGTCCTCGACGATCCGCCACAGCCCCCGCCGCGCCTCCACGTCGAGCCCCGTCGTCGGCTCGTCCAGGATCACCAGCGGAGGCCGCCCGGCGAAGGCGAGGGCGACGGCGAGCCGGCGGCGCTGCCCGCCGGACAGCCCGCCGGCCTGTCGCCTGCCCAGGTCGGCCAGGTCGAAACGCTCCAGCAGCTCGCCGGCCGGCATCGGGCCGGGGTAATGCGCGCGGACGAAGTCGACGATCTCGCCAACCCGCAGGGTCTCGGGGAACCCGGTCTCCTGTGCCGTCATGCCGATGTGGCGCCGCACCGACGGTTCCACCGGGTTGCCGCCGAACACCTCGACTCTCCCCGCGGTGGGCCGCCGCAGCCCGCAGAGCAGGTTGATCACGGTGGTCTTGCCGGCGCCGTTCGGACCCAGCAGGGCCAGCAGCCGTCCCGCGGTCACGTCGAGATCGACGTCGTCCAGGGCGACCACCGAGCCGTACTCCTTGCGGGCCCCGATCAGCCGGGCCACCACCTCGGATTCGCCCATGAGCGTCACTCCCCCGGTTTGGCCTCACGCGGCCCAGTTCAGACCCATCCGCCCGCCGGCCCGCCCGCGTTCGGTGGCCACGATCTCGGCGACGATGGACAGCGCGATCTCCTCCGGGCCGCGGCTGCCGATGTCCAGCCCGCACGGCGAGTGCAGCCGGGCGAGCTGCTCGGCAGGTACGCCGGACTTCCGCAGCCCGTCCACCACCTCGCCAGCGTGCCGGCGGCTGCCCAGCATCCCGACGAAGTACGCCTCGCCCGCCAGCAGCATCGGCAGCGCCTCGTCCACGTACGGGGCGTCGTGGTCGGACAGCACGACGGCGTCCCGCGGGCCCGGCGGTTGGGCGCGCAGCGCGGCCAGGGGATCGGCGTCCGCGGCGTCGTCAGCGAGGTGGCGCACCCGGCGGCCGATGCGCTCGGCCAGGTCGGCGACGGCACGTCCGACCGGGTTGGAGCCGGCGACGACCACCGCCGGCTGCGGGTCGTACCGCTCTGCGAACAGCTCCAGCACCTGCTCCTCGCCGTGCCGGAACACCGCTCGGCGACGCAGCGTCCCGGTCTCGCCTTCCGGCAGCGAGGCCGCCAGCTCCACGCCCGCGGTGTCGAACTCGGCGCAGCCCAGGGTGCCAGCGGCGACCGTCCCGTCGACGACGGCAAGCTTGGCGCCGGGACGGGAGGGAATGTGCCCTCCGGCCGGGCTCTCCATCCCGATCACCGTGACCAACACGGCGGGCCGGCCGGTCTCGGCCGCCTCGACCAAAGCCTCGAACACGTCCACGGCGTATCCCCTTGTTCGCTTCCGCACCCCACGGCTCCGAGCCTACGCGGGTGGATATCGGGGTCGAATTCTGGTTGGACCGGAAAATAACTGGATTCGATCTTCCCGGCTGATGTTTCGTGGGTGAATCCGACGGCGGCAGACCGGGCCGCCGTCCCGATGACACCAGCAGGGAGATCCGTCGTGTCGCAGAGTCGCTACCGCGTCGCCGGAGCAGCCGTCGCCGGTCTTCTCACCGCCGCAACCCTGGTCCTTTCGGGTCCCGCCACCGCGGTGGCCGGTCCCGAACGCGGATTGACGTCATCGGACGCCTTACCGCCCGGCGGCCGCACGGTGTACGTGACGAACAGGGGAAACGTCGGCGGCGACGCGAACGTCACCCGCTTCACCATCAACAACTCCGGAACCCTGGCCCGGGCGGACTCCGTGGACGCGGGCGCCGGTGCCCGCGGCATGGTTTTCACACCCGACCTGCGCTTCGCGTACCTCTCGAGCTCCTCCGCCAACCAGGTCGAGATGTACCGGATCGGGCCGGACGGCGCGCTCACCCGGTTCGGAGCGGAGACCCCGGGCGGCTTCTCGATCGCGATCACCCCGAACGGGCGCACGGTCTACGTGTCCAGCCCTTCCGACGACACGCTCTCGGTATTCGCGGTCGGGCCGGGCGGCAGGCTCACGCCGCGCGGCACGGTGGACACCGGGGCCGCCACGCCCAAGGGGGTGGCGGTGACCCCGGACGGCCGGTTCCTGTACGTGAGCCACGGCGGGACAGAGGACACCGAGAGGACCGTGATCACCGGCTTCGCCATCGAGCGGGACGGCTCGGTGGGGCGCCGGGTGGCGAAGGCGAAGATCGGGATCTCCGGCGCGGAAACCGTGATCACACCGAACGGCCGCTTCGTCTACGTGGTGAACCAGGTCTCCAACGACGTGTACGGGTTCCGCATCGGCGACGACGGCGCGCTCACGCCCGTGCCGGGCTCGCCCATCGACGGCGGCGACTTCCCGGAGGGCGCCGGGATAAGCCCGGACGGACGCCGGCTCTACGTGGCAGCGGTCGGCGTGGAGGACGACGACGTTGGGTTCCCGGGCCAGGTGCTGGGCTTCACGATCGGCCCCGACGGGCGACTCGCCGAAAACATCGACCGAGTCGACATGACGAGCCCGATCGGCATCGGGTTCACCCCGGACGGACGACACCTGTACGTCAGCGACCACTCCGACAGCATCGTCAACACCTTCGCCGTCGCCCCGGACGGCAACCTGAGGCTCATCCAGACGGTGAAATCCGGCGGCTCCGAGCCAGCATTCCACTCGGTCAACGTGCTGCCTGAAAGGACCCAGCGGTGAACGGCCGTCGCCGAGCAGCGGCCGGAGCCGCCGGCCTCGCCACCATCGCAGCCCTCGTCCTGACCGGGCCGGCCCACGGGCTGGCCGACGGGCTGGCCGGCGGCCACACGGTGTACGTGACGAACAGTGCAAGGGAGGGCGGCGACGCGAACGTCGCTCGCTTCGCCAGCAACGCCGGCGGTCCCCTCACCCTCGTTGACACCACGGAGGCGGGCCGCGGGGCGCGCGGCATGGCCTTCACACCCGACCTGCGCTTCGCGTACCTCGCGGCCAGCGACATCGATCAAGTCCAGATGTTCCGGATTGGGCCGGACGGCGCGCTCACCCCCTTCGGAGCCGTGGAAACCCCAAGCCCGTTCATGATCGCGATCGCGCCGAACGGGCGCACGATCTACGTGGGCAACGCCGGTCTCCGCACGATCTCGGTATTTACTGTCCGGTCCGACGGCACGCTCACGCCGCGCGGCACGGCGGATACCGGGGCCGAGGCGACCAAGGGCATCGCGGTGACCCCCGACGGCCGGTTCCTGTACGTCAGCCACGGCCTGCCCACCGACGCCGAGCCGAGCGCGCTCACCGGCTTCACCCTCCGGGCGGACGGGTTGCTGGGGCGCCAGGTGGCGAAGGCGAAGATCGGAATCTCCGGCGCGGAAACCGTCATCACACCAGACGGCCGCTTCGTGTACGTCGCACACCAAGTGTCGAACGACGTGCACGGATTCCGCATCGGCCGCGACGGCGACCTCACTCCCGTACCCGGTTCGCCGGTCGACGGCGGCGACGCGGCGGAAGGCGCCGCGATAAGCCCGGACGGGCGCCGACTCTACGTGACAGCCGTCGGCGTGGAAGACGGCGACGTCGGATTCCCCGGCCAGGTCCTGGGCTTCACGATCGGCGACGACGGGCGCCTCACCGAGACCGTCGACCGGGTCGACATGGCAAGCCCGATCGGCATCGGGTTCACCCCGGACGGGCGACGCATGTACGTCAGCGATTTCTCCGACAGCATCGTCAACACCTTCGCCGTCGCCCCGGACGGCAACCTGAGGCTCATCCAGACGCTCAAATCCGGAGGCCCCCAGCCGGGGTTCCAGTCGGTCAACGTGCTGCCCACCCGAAGCGAAAGGACCCCGCGATGAACAGCCGCCGCCGAGCAGCAGTTGGAGCCGCCGGCCTCGCCGCCGCCGCAACCCTCGCAATGTTCGGGCCGGCCGCCGCTGCGGCCGATCCGGAACGCGCTTCGACCGCATCGGACGCCTTACCGCCCGGCGGCCGGACCGTGTACGTGACCAACAGCGCGGACGACGGTGGCACGCCGAACGTCGCCCGCTTCACCATCAACAACGCGGGCACCCTCAACCCGGTGGACACCGTAGACGCGGGCGCTAGAGCGCGCGGCATGGCGTTCACGCCCGACCTGCGCTTCGCATACGTGGCGAGCACTACGGCCAACCGGGTCGACATGTACCGGATCGGGCCGAACGGCGAGCTCACCCGGTTCGGCGCGGTGGAGACCCCGAGCCCGCTCGGGATCGCGATCGCACCGAACGGGCGCACGCTCTATGTCGTGAACGCCGGCACTCGCATGGTGTCGGTGTTCACGGTCCGGCCCGACGGCGGGCTCACCCTGCGCCAGGTGGTGGACACCGGGGCCGAGGCGACCCACGACGTCGCGCTGACGCCCGACGGCCGGTTCCTGTACGTGGGCCACGGGCTACCCACCGACACCGAGCCGGGTGTGATCATCGGCTTCGCTCTTCGGCCAGACGGCTCGGTCGGGCGCGATGTGGCGCGGGTCCAGATCGGCATCGGGGGCGCGGAAACCGTGATCACCCCGAACGGCCGCTTTGTGTACGTCGTGCATGAGATCACCAACGACGTGTACGGGTTCCGCATCGGTCGCGACGGCGGGCTCTCGCCCGTGCCCGGCTCGCCGGTGGGCGGCGGCGACTACACCGACAGCATCGTCAACACCTTCACCGTCGCCCCGGACGGCAACCTCAGACTGCTCCAGACGGTGAAGTCCCAGGGCCGTCGGCCAGCGTTCCAGTCGATCAACGTGCTGCCCGAAGGGACCCAGCGGTGAACGGCCGCCGCCGAGCAACGATCGCAGCCGGCCTCGCCACCGCCGCAACCCTCGCCCTCTCGGGGGCAGTCACCCCGATGGCCGCCGCGGACCGCGCGTCGACCGCACCGGACGCCGTACCGCGCGGCGGGCGGACCGTGTACGTGACCAACAGCGCGAGGGACGGCGGCGACCCGAACGTCGCCCGTTTCGCCATCAACAACGCGGGCACCCTCAACCCGGTCGACACCGCCCGGGGGGGCCGCGGCGCGCACGGCATGGTCTTCACCCCCGATTTGCGCTACGCCTACCTCGCCGCCCCCGACGTCGACCAGATCCACATGTACCGGATCAGGCCGGACGGCTCGCTCAACCCCTTCGGAGCTGTCGAAACCCCCGGCCCCGGCGCGATCGCGATCGCGCCGAACGGGCGCACGATCTATGTGAGCAACGCCGACACGCGCATGGTCTCGGTGTTCGCCGTCCGGTCCGACGGCGGGCTCGCCGCGCGCGGCGCAGTGGACACCGGGGCCGAGGCGGCCAAGGTCATCGCGGTCACCCCCGACGGCCGGTTCCTGTACGTCAGCCACGGCCTGCCCACCGACACCAAGCCGAGCGTGCTCACCGGCTTCGCCCTTGGCCCGGATGGCTCCGTCGGACGCGAGGTAGCACGGGCAACGATCGGGATCTCCGGCTCCGGTACGGTGATCACCCCGAACGGCCGCTTCGTGTACGTGGTGAACCAGGCCTCGAACGACATGCACGGGTTCCGCATCGGCGGTGACGGCAGCCTGACGCCCGTGCCCGGATCCCCGGTCGATGGCGGCGACTTCCCGGGAGGCGCTGCGGTGAGCCCGGACGGACGCCGACTCTACGTGTCCGCGCTCGGGGTTGAGAACGGCGACATAGCGTTCCCGGGCCAGGTGCTGGGCTTCACGATCGGCAACGACGGGCGACTCACCGAAAACATCGACCGAGTCGACATGACCAGCCCGACCGGCATCGGCTTCACCCCGGACAGCCGACGGATGTACGTCAGCGACTACACCGACAGCATCGTCAACACCTTCATCGTCGCCCCCGACGGCAACCTGACCCTCATCCAGACCCTGCCTTCCGGAGGCCCCCAGCCGGCGTTCCACTCGGTCAACGTGCTGCCCACCCGAAGCGAAAGGACCCCGCGGTGAACGGCCGCCGCCGAGCAACGATCGCAGCCGGCCTCGCCACCGCTGCAACCCTCGTCCTATCGGCACCAACCCCCGGGCTGGCCGGCGCGTCGCTGGGCGGCCATACGGTGTACGTAACGAACAGTGCGGTCGACCGCGGCACCGCCGCGAGCATCGCTCGCTTCGCCATCAACGCCGGCGGTACCCTCGCCCCGGTTGACACCATGGGCGCGGGCCAGGGAGCGCGTGGCATGGTCTTCACCCCCGACCTGCGCTTCGCGTACCTCTCGAGTGACCAGATCGAGATGTATCGGATCGGCCCGGACGGCGCGCTGACCCGATTCGGAGCGACGGAATCCCCAAACCCATTCTCGATCGCGATCACACCGAACGGACGCACTGTCTACGTTTCCAGCCCCAGTAACGACACGCTCTCGGTGTTCGCGGTCCGGCCCGACGGTGGGCTCACGCCACGCGGCGCGGTGGATACCGAGGCCGCCGCACCCAGGGGTGTAGGGGTGACTCCCGACGGCAGATTCCTGTACGTGAGCCATGGCCGGCCCAGCGACACCGGGCCGAGCGTGATCACCGGCTTCGCCATCAGGCCGGACGGCACACCCGGGCGCCGGGTGGCGAAGGCGGACATCGGGATCAGCGGCGCGGATCCCACGATCACACCGAACGGCCGGTTTCTGTACGTCGCGCACCTCGTGTCGAACGACGTGCACGGGTTCCGCATCGGCCGCAGCGGCGCCCTCACCCCCGTACCCGGCTCGCCGGTAGCCGCCGGCGACGGGCCGCAGGGGGCCGCGACAAGCCCGGACGGAAGCCGGCTCTACGTGACAGCGATCGGTGCGGAGGACAGCGACGTCAGTATTCCGGGCGAGGTGCTGGGCTTCACGATCGGCCCCGACGGGCGACTCACGGAAAGCATCGACCGGATCGACATGACCGCCCCGATCGGTATCGGGTTCGCCCCGGACGGGCGGCACCTGTACGTCAGCGACAGCTTCGACGACATCGTCAACACGTTCGCTGTCCGCCGGGACGGCAACCTGACCCTTGTCCAGACGCTGTCGTCCGGAGGCCCACAGCCGAAGTTTGACTCGGTGAGCGTGCTGCCCACCCGAAGCGGAAGGGCCTCCCGATGAACGGTCGCAGCCGGCTGGTGGCCGCAGCCATTGTTGGCCTCACCACCGCCGCAACACTCGCCATGTCCTTCCCGGGCGCCGCGACGGACGACGCACCGCCCGGCGGCCGCATCGTGTACGTGACGAACAGCGGCACACCAAACGTCACCCACTTCGCCATCAACAACACGGGCACCCTCACCCGAGTCAGCTCCGTGGAGGCGGGTGGCGGAGCACGCGGCATGGCATTCACGCCCGATCTGCGCTTCGCGTATGTCTCGGGCACCACCGCCGACCGGGTCGACATGTACCGGATCGGGCCGAACGGCGTACTCACCCGGTTCGGCGCGATCGAGACCCCCAGCCCAGTCGGGATCGAGGTCGCGCTGAACGGACGCATGGCCTATGTCGGCAACGGCGGCAACCGCACGATTTCGATATTTACGATCCGGCCCGACGGCGCGCTCACGCTGCGCGAGGTGGTGGACTCCGGTGCCGCCGTACCCAAGGGCATCGCGGTGACTCCCGATGGCCATTTCCTGTACGTGAGCCATGGCCGGCCCAGCGACACCGGGCCGAGCGTGATCACCGGCTTCGCCATCGAGCCGGACGGCACACCCGGGCGCCGGGTGGCGAAGGCGGACATCGGGATCAGCGGCGCGGAAACCGTGATCACACCGAACGGCCGCTTCGTCTACGTCGTACACCAGGTCTCCAACGACGTGTACGGATTCCGCGTCGGCCGTGACGGCAGCCTCACCCCCGTACCCAACTCGCCGGTCGCCGCCGGCGACGGCCCGGAAGGAGCAGCGATAAGCCCGGACGGACGCCGGCTCTACGTGACAGCGGTCGGCGTGGAGGACCGCGACCCGTCCCCTCCAGGGCAGGTGCTGGGTTTCACCATCGGCCGCGACGGGCGACTCACCGAGACCGTCGACCGGGTGGACATGGCGAGCCCGATCGGCATCGGCTTCGCCCCGAACGGGCGGCGGATGTACGTCAGCGACTACACCGACAGCATCGTCAACACCTTCACCGTCGCCCCGGACGGCAACCTAACCCTAGTCCAGACGCTGGGCTCCGGAGGTCGCCAGCCAGCGTTCCAGTCGCTGAGTGTGCTGCCCACCCGAAGCGGACGAACCTCGGGATGAGTCGCTGGCCGGCGGCGGTCGGGGGCCGCCGCCGGCCACCCCACAGCCTGGGAGCTAGACGCGCGACGCGACGACCTTGGTTAGCGGGGTCGATACCTTCGGACGATTCGTGGCGGCGGTTGACGCGCCTACCTTCGGCTCATGGCTGCGTTGCGGCGGCTGGGCCCCGCACTCGGATTGTTCCTGCTGGCACCGTTCGTTGGTGAGTTTCTCCTCGGCAACCTCACGGTCCGCGAGCTCGCCTTCGCCCCGCTGCTGGCGCCGCTGTACGGCTGCGGCGCGTTGTTGGTCCGTGAGCTGACCCGCCGCAGCGGAGGGGGCTGGCCGACGATCGTGATGCTGGCGGCGGCGTATGCGCTGATCGAGGAAGGGCCGGTTGACCAGTTGCTGTGGAACGACTCCTATGCGGGCCACGACTACCTGCACGGCGACTCGTATCTGCCGGCGCTGGGGATGAGCGTCGAGCTCACCCAGACGATCCTCGCCCTGCATACGGTGTGGAGCATCTGCGTTCCGATAGCGATCGTGGAGACGTTCGTACCCGATCGGCGGACCACGCCGTGGTTGGGCCGCACCGGGCTGACTATCACCGGAGTGCTGTACGTACTCGGCGCGGTGCTGGTGTTCTGGGGCAACTACACGGTCGAGCGTTTCGTCGCCTCCCCCGCTCAACTGGCCGGGATCGGCGTCGTGATCCTCGCCCTGGTGGTGCTCGCGTTCGGGGTCCGGTCGCGGCGCCTGCCCAGCGTCGGCGGGGTAGCGCCGCCGGCGAGGCTGGTCGGCGCCGCGTCGCTGGCCGCGACCAGCGTCTACTGGGGTCCGGCGGTCCTGGTCACGGCCGGCTGGTACGAGTGGATAGGCGTCGCAGTGTGGTTCCTCGTCGCGGCGGTGGCCGTGCTGCTGGTGTCCCGCTGGTCCCGTCAGCGGGGCTGGGACCATCGGCACCGTTTCGCGCTGGCCGCCGGCGCCGCCTTGACCTACGTATGGACCGCGTTTCCGCTCCGCCCCGAAGGCGGCGGCTCGCTGACGATCGACCTGGTCAGCAACGCAGCGTTCGGCGCCGTCGCGATCATCGTCCTGGTGCTGGCCGGACGCGTGGCGGCTAGGACGTACCCGCCCGTCAGCCGGTCGCGTTGAGCTCGTCGAGCTTGACCGTCGGTATGTGGGCATACGTCAGAAGCGCGGCCAGCTCATCACGCTCCTGGGCGGTGATCGGAGCTTGGTCCTCACGCAGGTTGGCGAGCAGTTCCTCAAGCACAAGATCCCACTCCCCGCCCCCAACCAGATCCCGCAGCCCGCGCAGATACCGCTCGGGCACACGGCCAGCGAAGCGGTCTGGCAGCTCCTCCACCCGGGTGACGAACTCCGTCTCGTTCACTCCCGCTCCTCCGCGATTCCCGCTGCCCACGCCGACCTGCACTGGAACAATCTGACCAGACCCGAGTGCCATCTGCTGGATTGGGAAAGCTGGGGGATGGCCCCGGCTGGCTATGACGCCGCCACCCTGTACTGCCATAGTCCTCTCGTTCCCGACATGGCAGCGAAGGTGCGTGGGGAGTTCGCTGAGGACCTCGACACCCCCGATGGGATACGTGCGCAGCTGCTGGTGATCGCCCGCATGCTGGGCAGGTCGGTGCAGGGAGACTACCCGGAACTCGTCCTCCCCGTGCACCGGTTGGCTGACAAGCTCGCAGGAAGATGAACTCATGTTCGTCCGTCGCCTCTCCATCCCCGAGCCATGGCCCGAAGAGGAGCCCATCGATCGCACCGAGTGGCCGTACACGATTCCTTGTGTGGCCGCGATCGCCGAGAACGGCCTCGAATTCACCCACCCGGTGACGTTTCTGGTCGGTGAGAACGGCTCCGGGAAGTCGACACTGGTCGAGGCGATCGCGGAGGCGTACGGCATCAACCCGCGCGGCGGGCGGGGCAGCATGAAACGGAAGGTCCCCTTGGAGGACCGCTCACCCCTCGGCCGCCACCTCGAACTGGAGCTGACCCCGCAGGGCGCGCGGTACGCCGCCAATCGAAAACTCAAGTCCCGCAGCTACTTCCTCCGCGCCGAGACCGCGTTCGACTTCATCGAGTTCATCAGCTCGTTCGAGTACATCCTCCCCGGCTACTGGCAAGACGATCTCCGGACCAAGAGCCACGGCGAGGGGTTCCTGACAGTCCTGCGTACCGTGTTCAGCGAGCCAGGCCTGTATCTGATGGACGAACCCGAGGCGGCGTTGTCTTTCGCATCCTGCCTGCAGCTCGTCGGCCTGTTCCACCACCTCGGCAAGACCGGCGCACAGGTGATCTGCGCGACCCACTCACCGATCCTCGCCTCCACCCCGCACGCCGACATCATCGAACTGGATGACGATGGCTTCCGGCACACCAAATGGGCGGATCTCCAGCTCGTCGACCACTGGAGGCGCTACCTCACCAAGCCGGAGTTCTATCTCCGCCACGTCATCGACGACTCCGACGAGGTCACGTGAGGACGCCGAGCACGCGGGGTCCCCGCGACGGGTCATCCCCGGTCGCGAGCGCTAGGCGCTCACAGGTCGAACCGGCCCGCCTTGATGCCGTCGATGAACGAGGCCCAGTCACGCTCGGTGAACGCGAGCACCGGGCCGGTACGGTCCTTGGAGTCCCGTACGGCGATCGTGCGGTCGAGGGCGGCGACCTCGACGCACTCGCCGTTGCCCGTACTGTGGCTGTTCACTCACCCGGGTCCGGAGCATGCCCTCGGCCAAGAAGCCGCGAGCGCGATGACGAGACGACGTTCACCCGGTCACGTTGAGCTCGTCGAGCCTGACCGTCGGCATGCCGGCCTCGTTCAATAGCACGGCCAGCTCATCCCGTTCTGCCGCGGTCACCGGCGCCTGTGTCCCTCCCAGCGCGGCGACGAGCAAATCCAGCAGCTCATCCCACTCGCCGCCTCGGGCCATAGAACGCAGCCCTTCCAGATCCGGCTCGGGAATACGGCCGACGAAGCGCTCCGGCAGGCGCTTCATGGTCTTTACGTACTGGCTGAGATCCACACGTCCTCACTCCTCTGGGTTCTCCACCACACCGCGACCGCCGGGCTCCGGCCACGCCGTCCAGATCTTTCCGTCTGGACGGACGATCACCGTGATGTCGACCCCGTCACGCACACCATGCACCCGCCACCGTTGGTTGAAGTTCTGATATACCGGCACGTCGCCAGGGTTCTTCGCCACATCGACGACGTTGCTCACGACCGTGTTGTCGTCCCAATCCGCGGGGAATTCGGTCTTGCCGGGGAATCCGGTACCGTACCGATGACCGCCACCCCTCTTGGCCGGCTCGCCGTCGAGCACGTGATCCTGTCGATCATCGGTCAAGCCGATTCCCTCCCGGTCGGGGCGCCTCGGGTTGTCCTTGACGGGAGGGTCGTCCCACGCGGACCCGATCTCCTCCGGGAGGTCGTAGCTGGACAGCCGCTTGCCGTCCCCGACATCGGGGTCCCAACGCTCGTCAGGACGTCCTAACGAGGGCCGGTCCGGGCGATCGGGCTCGTCCGGCTCCTCGGGTCCATCCGGTCGATTGCGCATGCACACCGAACCCAGCGAGCGCCGCCTTCGAGATGCCGAGGTTCCCACAACGGGCCGTCCCCGGTCGCGAGCGTCAGGCGCTCACAGGTCGAAGCGACCCGCCTTGATGCCGTCGATGAACGAGGCCCAGTCGCGCTCGGTGAACGCGAGCACCGGGCCGGTACGGTCCTTGGAGTCCCGTACGGCGATCGTGCGGTCGAGGGCGGCGACCTCCACGCACGCGCCGTTGCCGGCGGTTCGGCTGCTCACGCGCCACCTTACTGCCGGCGCGTCCACCGTCTCGCTGCTGGCCATCAGGCCCACTCCTTCATGCGGTCGGCGATCAGCGCCAGGGACTTGCTCTCCGGCAGCGCCGTCGCCCGCAGATGCTCGAAGATCATGCCGTAGTGGGTGACCTCGTCGAGGTTGTCCCGCAGGTACAGGCTAGTCGTCAGCTGTTCGAGGTACACCAGGTCCGGCTCCTCGCGGAACTTAAGAATGATGAAGTCCCTGCCCATCGCCGGCCCCGCACCCTCGGTCAGCGGGAGCACCTGGATCGTCACGTTGGGCATCTCGGCGAACCGGAGAAGCTGCGCGAGCTGCGGCACTGGCCGACGTGCTTGAGAGGGGAGCCCTGTGGAGCACGTGACAGCGCGGGTGAAGGCCCTTATGGATGACCTGATGGCACGTGGGGTACTAACGGCCGAACCATGGCGGCAGGCGTTGTATGAGGTGCCGCGGCATCTCTTCGTGCCCTCGACGGGGTGGGCGTGCCCCGACATCGAGGGCGGCACCAGCCGGACGATCGACCGCAACGCCGACCCGAACGGCTGGTGGGACGCCGTCTACAGCGACGCCTCAATCGTGCTGCAGGCAGACGACGGTGCAACCGACCCGGCTACCGGCAAGGGAATGATTTCCTCGTCGATCTCCGCACCCGGCGTCGTGGTCGCGTTCCTGGAACTGCTGAATGTAGGCGACCACGATCGGGTACTGGAGATCGGCACCGGCAGCGGCTGGACGGCGGCGCTGCTGTCCTGGCGTGTCGGAGAGGGGAACGTCACCTCGATCGAGGTCGACGAGGAGGTCGCGGCGGGCGCGGCGAGGAATCTGAAGGTCGCCGGCTACACGCCAGAGTTGATCATCGGCGATGGCGGCGAAGGATGGGCGGACGGGGCTCCATACGACCGAGTGCACGTCACCTGTGCCGTGAACCGGGTGCCGTACGCCTGGGTAGAACAGACCCGGCCCGGCGGCGTGATCGTGTTGCCATGGTCGCCCGGTTCTCCCCGCGGCTACCGCGTCCGTTTCGAAGTGCTTGCCGACGGGACAGCTGTGGGCCGGGTCGGCGGCCCAGCCTTGTACATGATGCTGCGTTCGCAGCGGCAAGAGGCGAGGTGGAACCCGCATCACGCCGACGCGGCCGAGCGCACCACGACGCAGCTGGACCCGCGCACCATCGCCGATGCTGGACCGGGAGCCGACCTGGCGGTAATTGCCCAGGTACCCAGGCTCGGTTCGTACGCCATGCCCGACGATGACGGGGGTCTCTCGTTGCTGCTGTTCGAGGTTGACGAAGCCGACGGGTCGTGGGCGGCATGCGACTATACCCCTGGCGCCGACGAGTTCGAGGTCAGCCAGTACGGAGACCGGCGGCTGTGGAACGAGGTTGAGCAGGCATTCCTGCGGTGGATCTCCTGGGGGCGGCCGGGCCGAGAACGGTTCGGCATCACGCTCACGCGCGAAAGCCAAGGCATATGGCTGGATTCGCCTGACAGCGGCAACACCTGGACCTAGCACTCCTCCTTTTGCTCGTGAGCAAAGAAGGGGGGAGGCTAGTCAGCGTCGGCGTGGGAACTGCACGACCTGCTGGTAGGTCGGGCGGTTGGTCCAGGCGATGCGCGGGTGGGTGATGCCTCCGACCGCCTGGTGGGCGATCTGGTCGTGGCAGACCTGGTCGCCGTCCTGGCATCCGTCCGCCTGGTACACCTCCTCCCAGGGCGCCTGCGCCGCCCGCCGCAGGTCGTCGAGCAGCAGCTGGCGGCAGGCACTCAGATCGCCGTCGCCGCAGAACTGCCGCGGATAGGCACCGGCGACCGGCTTGCCGAGCAGGGACCGCAGATCCTTGTGTACGTAGCCCCACCAGCCGCTCTGGTACGCCGACCCGACCGGGCCCGGCGGATTGTCGATCGGCAGCAGCCCGGTGAGGCTGCCGTACAGCGACTCGCCGAGCGCCGGCCGGAACACGTCGCGCACCAGCAGCGGCCACCAGGCATCCATCAGCTTGATCGCCTCCGCGTGTTCGTACCCGGAGGCGTCCCGGCTCGGCTTAGCACGGCGCGCGCCAGCGTCCGCCCATGCCCGCAGCCGGTCGGTGGCCTGCGCGAGCGCCGGGTCATCCGGCCGCCCGCCGCTGTCGATGACCTCCAGCAGCAGCGGCAGCACCCGGTCGCCGCGCAGGTCGACGGTGGACGCGTCCGCCATGGCCTGTACGAGCTCGACGCGGTTCATGGTGCCGTCGCTGATCACCGCCTCGATGCGGTCGGCGAGCGGCTGCGACCGGTGCACCGGCCCGAAGCCGTACTGGTCGTCGGCGGCTCGGTAGCCCGGCGCCGGCTTGTTGTTCCAGTTCGCGAAGTACGGCTCGTTCTTCCCCTGCGGGTGCTCCTCGAACGGCTGGTAGGCGGCGAGGTTGCGCGCCGGGTCGAAGTCGCGCCAGGCGAACTCCGGCCTCCCCCAGGTCGGCAGGTCCGGGTCGCCGTCCGGGCTGCGTACCGGCACGTTGCCGGAGTTGAAGTAGCCGGTGTCCCGGGCGTCCACGTAGAACCAGTTGAACGTGTAGCCGATGCTGTGCGCGGCGCGCTGGAAGTCGCTCGCCGACCGGACCTGGGCGGGGTCGTTGAACAGCATGAAGCCGATGGCCGAGTCGCCCTCGTGCAGATAGGTCGAGCGGAGCCGGGTGAAGGCGACCGGCTTGTCGTCGACCCGGCCGCGGCCGCTGACCAGGCCTAGGGCGGTGCGCTGCGCCTCCAGCACGTACGAGCCGGGCGGCGTGGGGTCCGCGAGCGACGGCCGCCAGCTGTTGTGGCGGCGCAGCACCTCGATGGGCCGGCACTCGCCGGCGTACCGGTAGTGCATCGACTCGAGGTCGGGCCGGGAGCCGTCCGGCTCGCACAGCTCGGCGGCGAAGGTGTCGGTGATGTCGTTGCCCGCGGATGTGGCGCTCCACGAGTAGTCCTGCCCCCGGCCGAGCAGCACGTAGCTGCTGACGCCCGCGAACGACGCGCCGCGGGCGCTGATGCCGGGTCCCTGGATCTCCTGCAGCAGGAGGAGCTGCGGCGCGAAGTAGCCGGTCTGCGGCCCGAACACGGCGACCGGGTTGCCGTCCGCGCTGTTCGCGCCGGACACCACCAGCGCGTTGGACATGCCGCCCGGATGGTCGTAGGGGTTGGCGGGGAACAGACCCTCGCGGAAGGCGCCACGCAGCGGCTCCAGACGGTCGGGGACGTCAGGGGTCGTCGCATCCGTGGGGGCGACCGACTCGGTGCGGGCGGACCCGGACCGATCGCGGACGACCTGATGGGGGGTCACCCGGCCGTCGTCGGGCAGCGCCCGTCCGGGCGCGTCGGGACGCGCCGGCTGCGTCGGGAACGGCGTCCGCGTGGTGGTCGGCGCCTCCGGGTCGTCGGCGGAGCGAAACGCCGCCCAGATCCGGTCGCCCGACTCCGCGCCGAAACGGGCCCGGGCCTGCAGCAGGGCGATCGCGGAGGCGACCTCCGCGCCGCCGCCGCGGCCAAAGATGCCGCCGACCAGCGCCGCCGTCGCGATCACGTCGCGGACGTTCCACGGCTCGGGACCCTGCGGCCGGCCGATCGCTGTGTACTCGCCAGGGCGTTTGGTCAGGTCGATCTTCTGCTCGCGGATGTAGCGGTTGATCCCTTCCACGTAGGCAGTGATGTCGCGCTGCACCCGGCGCCCCGCCTCGCCGTACAGCTCGTCGCCCTGGTCGAACTGGCGCTGCAGGTCGGCCTCGGTGTACGGGGCCGTCGTCCACTGGTCGATCTCGAAGGCACGGTTGCCGGGCGCGCCCCCGGCGAACGGGGTGAGCTGCCCGCGGCCGACGTGCCGGAGGACGTCCATGAGGAACAGCCGGTCCTCGGCGGCCGCGTAGCCGGCGCCGAACATCGCGCCGTACCGGGTCCTACCCTCGATGTGCGGGATGCCGCGGCGCTCGTCGCGCACGATCGTGACGTCGGGGTGCGGCCGGTAGCTTCGGCGTACCTGGTCGTCGGGCACACCGAAGGACGCGTCGTTGAAGAACTCGCCAAGCGACTCCGCGGTGAGGTCCCGGTAGCCGTAGACCAGGTCCTCGTACGGGCCCAGCTGGTCACGGGCGTGCCGCGGGGTCTGCCCGGTGAGCTGGAACAACAGCAGCTCGGCGAGCGAGGCATGGCCATTCTGCCCCGGGGGCAGGATGTCGAGGCACTGGTTCCCGCAGTAGTCGGCGCCCGCTGCGGCCGCCGCTGAGGCCGCCGGTGAGGCCGCCGCTGAGGCCGCCGGTGAGGCCGCCGGTGAGGCCGCCGGTGAGGCCGCCGGTGAGGCCGCCGGGCGGCGACTCGGGTCTCCCTCTTGGGCGTGGGCGGGAACGGCTCCGACGCCACCCGCTACCACTGCCGCGCTGAGCAGAACACCCCAGAGACGCCGCCGTCGCATTCGCCTCACTCCTACCGAGCGGTAACCGGTGGCGAACGCGAACGTACAGCGCGCCGCCCTCTCTGGGGAGGCCCTAGCTTGCCGAGTGGTTATCCGGACTGCCATGGAGGTGCGACCGTGCAGGCGATCCTGGCCACGTTGGGCTATGTCCTGTCGGCCGACGGAACGCGGGTGTTGATGATCCACCGCGATACCCGTCCGGACGACCTGCATTTCGGCCGGTACAACGGGCTGGGCGGCAAGCTGGAGCCGGACGAGGACGTCTGCGCCGGCATGTGCCGTGAGATCGGCGAAGAGGCCGGGATCACCTGCGAGCGGCTGGAGCTGGCCGGCACCATCTCCTGGCCGGGATTCGGCCGCGAGGGCGAGAACTGGTTCGGGTTCGTCTTCCGCGTTCCGGCCTGGTCGGGTACGCCGCGGCGGACGAACCCGGAGGGCACCCTCGAGTGGGTGGAGGTGGCAGACCTTCTCGCCGGGAAGCTGCCGCTGTGGGGAGGCGACGCCCACTTTCTGCCGCTGGTGTTCGGCTCGACGCGGCAGTTCCACGCGGTGATGCCGTACGCCGACGGCCGGCCGACCGGTTGGAGCTACAGCCAGTTGTAGCCCGGGCACCGGCCGGCCGGGCCGCGGATCGCCTCAGCCGATTCGGTAGGGGCGCATCATCTCGTTGTCTTCGTGGTCGATGATGTGGCAGTGCCAGACGAAGAGGCCCGCGCGGTCGAAACGTGCCTTGACCCGAGTGGTCTCCATGGGAAACACGAGCACCGTGTCCTTGTGTCCGGCTTCCCAGTCCTCGGGCGGCCGGGTCGAGCCGCCGATCGGCTGGCGGTTGATCACCTCGAACTGCACGAGGTGAACGTGAATCGGGTGGGTGTGGTCGGTGAAGTTGGTCATTTCCCAGATCTCGGTGGCACCCGCCGCCGGATTCTCGGTGATCGGCGACCCCCACTCGAGCAGGTTGGCCGTGCCGTCCGGGTTGACGGTGCCGAGCAGCAGCGCTCTCCGCGCGCCCTCGATGAACTGTGACATTACTCCGCCGATCGAAACCTGACGAGTATTGTCACGTACTTGGGTATCGATGTCGGATCGAGCGGTCGACCCGGAAGCGGCGCGGCCAGCGCCTGATCCGGGGTCAGCAGCGCCGGGGACGCGAACGCGGCGGTACCGGCGAGCGCGCCGGTCTGGATGAGCTGTCGTCGGGTTAACATCGGTGCTCGCCTGCCCTCCTCGTGGCCTGCCTATTTGCTGCGCCTCGTTGCGCCTATCCGTTACGCGCAGCCACGGAAGGAAGCGTGGCGGCCCCGCCGCCGCACCCCAGATGTTCGACGGCAGCAGTTTCGTGCGTCATCCGATGCGTCGTGTGACCTGAGCCACACGGAGCTTACGACGGGGTGTCGGTATGTGCAATACCGAGTCTTCTGCCGGCTAACGTCCGGTTAAGGGTTCAGCAAGCTCCGGTAGTGCTCGTCGGTGACCTCGGTGGACCATTCGGTGGTCCCCAACGAGACGGCGACGTGTACCAGGTAGCTCTCCGGACCCGCGCCGTGCCAATGCTGCTCCCCCGCCGGCACGTACACGACGTCGCCGGGGAGGACCCAGGAGCCCTCGTCCGGGTCGGACTGAACGTATCCGCGGCCGTGCGTGACCAGCAGAAGCTGCCCTTCGGTGTGCCGATGCCAATGCGTACGGGCGCCCGGCGGGAAGAAGACGGTGTTCACCGCGACCCCGTCGGTGGGCGCGACCACGGGATCCATCCAGACGGTGCCGGTGAAGGTGTCGCTGCGCGGGTTCGAGGGCGCGCCGTTCTCACGGCCACGAAGGATCTTCATGTCGGGTGGTTCCCCTCCTCGTTTGCCGGTCGGTCGTGGACACGTACCCCACCTGCCATGTCACCCAGGCCATCGACGACCCGGTTGCTGATCTGGTCGCCGTAGCCAAGGGCGTTGGTCACCTCAAAGGTAGCGAGGCACGCGGGGCCGTTCAGTGTGGGAGCCCCGAGGCGTCCCATCAGGTCCACATACAGTCGGATGTCCTTGGCCATGAGCCTTCCGGTCAGCCCGCCCTCCAGGTAGTCACCCTTGACGATGCTGGGGAAGCGGTTCAGGGTCGCGAAGTTGACACCCGAGCTGTGGTTGAGCACGTCCAGGAACTGTTCGAGGTCCAGGCCTGCCTTCCGCGCGGCGACCATGACCTCGGCGGTCGCCGCGAGGCTGACCCCGTTGAGGAAGTTGTTGAGCAGTTTCGCGGTGTGGCCGCTACCGCTCGGCCCCATGTGGAAGACCTGGGCACTGAAGCAGTCGAGCAGCCACCGGACACCGTCGAGCGCGTCCTTCGAGCCCCCGACCATGAGCGTCAACGTGCCGCGCTCCGCCGCGGCGGCCCCGCCGGAGATGCCCGCGTCGAGGAACTCGACGCCCTTCTCCCGCAACGCGTCGTGGATAGCGACGCTGGACTGCGGCGAGGAGGTGCTCAGGTCGGCGACGACCTGACCGGGACGGCAGCTCGCGAGCACTCCCCCGTCCGCGAGGACTACCGACTCGACGACGCCGCTGTCCGGCAGAGAAAGCAGGACCACTTCGGATTCGGCGACGAGCTCACCGACCGACCCCGCCGCCCGGGCGCCGGAGGCTCCCACCCGCCGCGGGTCGGCGTCGTAGGCCCACAGCGTGGCGCCTCGCTCCAGGATCCGGCCGGCTATCCGGCCGCCCATGTTGCCCACGCCGACAATGCCGACAGCGCCGACAGCGCCGCCGCCCGTGGCTGCCGCTCCGGGGGTACTCACGGGGCGCCCCCGGCACGGCGGCGGCGCAGGATCTCCCGCAGCAGCGGTACGCCTGTCGCGCACGAGTGGATGCCGATCAGGCTCGTCAACTCCAGCACCTCCATGATCTCGCTGGTGGTCGCGCCGTAGCCGAGCGCGTTCCGGATGTGCTGCCGAAGCCCGGGCTCGAACATGTGGGTGGCGGACGCGTCGAAGGCCGTGTAGATCAGCTCTTTGACCTTGGGCTCCAGCACGCCGTTCCCCCAGGGGATCGAGGAGAACCGGGTGTAGGCGGCGAAGAACTCGGGGGCCAGCCGTAGCAGGTCGTCCCAGAACGGGTTCCAGTAGCCCCGCTTCTCGGTGAACTCGCTCTTGATCTCCTCCTGCCGGGCGGAGAACGGCTCGGGCTCGGCCGCCGCCCCCGCCATGGCGGCCGCCTCCTCAAGGAGGATCGGTACGCCCAGGTTGCAGGCATGGATCCCGAGGGTGGCCGTCAGCTGGAGCACCTCCATGATCTCCTCGGGAGCCGCGCCGAGGTCGAGCGCCCGGGAGATGTGCTCCCGCAGCCCGGGCGCGTAGAGGTGGGTGGCCGCGCCGTCGACGGCGATCAGGATGAGCTGCCGCACCTTTGGCTCCAGCGTGCCCTGCCGATGCGGGACCGCCGCCAGGTCCAGGTAGCTCTGGAAGAAGTCGGGATCCAGCTCGAGCAGCCCCTCCCAGCTCTCGTCCCAGTGCCCGTGGATCTCGACGAAGGCCTCGCGCAGCTCGTGAGCCCGCCCACCGGGTTCCATGAGGCAACCTCCAGGTCAGACGTCAGGCGTCAGGCGTCAGGCGTCAGGCGTCAGGCGATGCGGACGGCTACCTCGGCGGTCTCGTCGCTGAGCCCCGGAAAGCGCGTCATCACCGCCGGGTCGTGGCCGGCGACCAGGGCGTGGCCGGAGGGTTCCGCCAGCTCACGCAGGGTGTCGTAGGCGCGGTACATCTCCTCCAGGTCGGTCAGGATCGCGAACGGCCGGTCGAGTTCGTACTCCTCGTAGTAATGCAGCGCGTCCGAGGCGATCACCGCCTGTCCCGCCTCGGTCGCGACGGTGAGGACAAGCTGTCCCGGCGTGTGCCCGCCGACGCGGATCGCGTCGATCCCCGGGGCGATGCCCGCCTGTTCGCCCACCACCCGGACGCGGCCGTCCCGCGCCGCGTCCTGCACCCGGCGTATCTCGTTCGACTCGGTCGGCGACGCGACGAGCAGGCGGGTCGCGTATGGGCCGGTCCAGAACTCCAGCTCCCGGTCGGCGACGACGATCTCGGAGCGCGGAAACAGGTCGACGTTCCCGATGTGGTCGTAGTGGAAGTGCGTCACTACCACCTGGTCGACCTGAGCCGGGTCGACGCCGACGCGGGCGAGCGCGTCGGCGGGGTCGATCGTGACGGTCCGGCCCCGGCGCACCCCGACCTCGGGGTCGAAGCCGGTGTCGATCACGATGGTGCGCCCCTGGCCGCGGACCACCCAGAAGAAGTAATCCATGTCCACCTTTACGTCCGGCTCTCCGTACTCCGGGTAGCGGTGGTAGGAGTCGACCTTCGAGGTCTCCCGGGTTCCGTATCGGATCGCCACTACCTCGTACGTCGACCCCTGGGCCGGTTCCCGCCGGTCCGGCGTCTGTGACACGTTCGCCTCCGTCATCGACCTTCACCCATCGCCCGAAACACCACCTGCCCGGCCTGCTCCACGTGATGCGCGCACGCCCGCGCGGCGGCCTCCGGGTCTCCGGCTTCCACAGCTGTCACTATGGCGCGAATCTCCTCGACCGAATCGGGGATCCGGCCGGGCTGGGAGAGCGAGGCGGCTCTCAGCAATGAGACGCGGGCCTGGAGTCCCTCCACGATGGACCGCACGGTGCTGTTCCCGGCCCCGCCGAAGAGCACCTCGTAGAAGCGCTTCTTCGCCTCGAGCAGGCCGGACACTTTGTCCTCCGTCGCGGCCGCCCTCTCGAACTCCTCGAAGGCAGACCGCAGTTCTCGTATCTGAGCCGCCGAGGCGCGCTGCACGAACTGGCGGGTCGCCATCCCCTCCAGCACGGCCCGTACCTCGTACAGCTCGACGGCCTGCTCGAAGGTGGGCGTCGCGACTACCGTTCCCCTGTTCGGTACGGTCACGACCAGCCCCTCGGCGGCAAGCTGGCGCAGGACCTCGCGGATCGTGGTACGCGAAACGCCCGTCTGCTCGATCAGCTCCCGCTCCACCAGGTGGTGCCCGGGCTTGAAGCGCATCTCGATGATCGCCTGACGAAGCTGGCGCAGGACCTGCTCACGGACGGGCGCGACCACCCGCTCGACCCGTATGGACAGGTCACTCAGCCGGTCCGTATCGCTCACGCTGTCCTCACGGACGCGTCATTCTCCGCCAGCCGCGTGCGCGCGCTCTCCGGACTCGTCACCCAGGCAGGTTAGATGATCGTCATACAAACAGACAATTGACCTCTTACCCGTGGGCAGAGGGAGTCCGGCTCAGCCGGCTCGCTGGGCCGCCAATGTCTCCGTGCGCATCAGTTCGCGCAGCTCGCTCAGGCTCTCGGCCTGCACGATCAGCCTGCATCCAGCGCGGAGCTGGCTGATGGTCAGCGGGTTGTACCCGGTGCGGAACGCCCACCACCGGCCGGTGCCGCTACGCCACACACCCCACTCCGGGTACTCCCTGTGGAGCTCCTGCAGCTCGTCGTTGCGGCTATGGCAGGACGGGTCGATCGTGGACGGAATCGGCGTGCTCATCCTGTCGCTCCCGATCGCTCTCGGCGCTTGCCGGAGCTGCCGATTACGGTCAATGTCTTCGGGTCGACAACGACGCGATAGTCGCGGTCGGCGGTCTCGATGCTGATATAGCCGTCCCGTACGTCGTCCAGGACCTTCTCGACCGGACGGTGCAGCGGGTCGCCCCAGCCGCCACCGCTGCCGGTCACCAGCCGGGCGATCTCGCCCTTCTTCAGCGGAACCCGGGCGCACTTGCCGTAGACCTCGACAGTGCCGTCCTCCCGGAGGATCCGCAGCTCGTTCGGGGAGCCGCCGCTCCCGCCGTCGATACCCCACGGCGGGAACTTGTGCCGGCCGAACGTCGCGGTGATGGTGAGGTCGGTCTCGGCCCGGTAGTCGCGGATACAGCCGCGACCGCCGCGGAACTGCCCGGCCCCGTACGGCGCCTCGGTGTCGAAGCCGAACTGGAGCACCGTGATGCCGTAGCGGGCCTCGGCCACCTCGATCGGTATGACGTACGTCTCGCCGTCTCCGACGCACATGAGGCCCTGCTCGCCGTCCCGGTCGACGGCCGCTCCCCAGCCGCCGGCCTGCGGCTCGACGAGGAGGAACAGCTCACCGGTGTCGGGATGGTTGCCGGCGACCACCACGCCACACACCGAAAGGAAGTGGCCGGCGGGCAGGCGGTCGGGCACCACCGGTGCCAGGGCCTTCCAGGCCAGGTCGGTGACCTGGTCCATGGTTTCCCAGTACGTCGAGACGGGTGCGGGGCGTTCGGCCGTGAAGATCGTCCGAGGGGGGCAGACGATCTTCACCGGCCTGAAACACCCCTCATTCACGGGGATCTCGGGACTGGTGATCGCCTTGACGATCGTCCGTACCCCGGAATGAAGGCTTGTGGTTGTGCAGTTCACCGGGCCGGGCACCTGCGGGTGTGTCCCGGTGAAGTCGAAGGTGATCTCGTCACCCTCGATGGTGATCTCGACCTTGATCGGGAACGGCCCGTTGCCGATCCCGTCGTCGTCGACGAAGTCCTCGGCCTCGTACACCCCGTCCGGCAGCTTGGCCAGCTCCAGCCGGGTCATCCGCTCGCCGTAGTCGAGGGCGTCCTCGATGGCGGCGTGTACGGTCGGCCAGCCGTACTTGTCGCACATCTCCACGAACCGGCGCTGGCCCAGCCGCATCGCCCCGGCCTGCGCGTACATGTCGCCCAGGGTCAGGGTCGGCAGCCGCACGTTGGCCTCGATCATGTCGATGACCGCCTGGTTGGGCTCTCCGCCGTCGAAGAGCTTCACGCAGGGGAACTGCAGCCCCTCCTGGAAGACCTCGACGGCGTCGGTGGTCCACGAGCCCGGGTCCTTGCCGCCGACCTCGGTCCAGTGGCCCTTGGACGCGGCGAACGCCACCAGTTCGTCGTCGTAGAAGATCGGGACCACCAGACTGACGTCGGACAGGTGGGTGCCGCCGCCGTAGTACGGGTCGTTGACGATGAGGACATCGCCTTCGCGCAGGTTCGCACGCCCGAACTTCTCCAGGGTCTGCCGGGCGGCGAAGGTCAGGGTGCCGAGGAACCCGGTGACCCCGTTGCCCTGGGTGATGATGCGGCCCTCGGTGTCGATCAGGCCACAGGCGTAGTCCAGGACCTCATAGATGACCGTCGACATGGCGGTACGGCCGAAGGCGATGAACATCTCGTCGCTGATCGCGACGAGAGCGTCCTTGATCACCTCGACAGTGAACGGGTCGACGGTCGGACGGTCGTTCACGCCTACCGCGGTCACCTGGCCACCTCCATCTCGACGATGAGGTTGCCGACGTCGTCGACGACCGCTGTCTGGTCGGGGAAGACGAGCGTGGTGGCCGCCGGCTCCTCCACCACCGCGGGCCCCGGCACCGTCGCCCCGGCACCGAGCCGCTCCCGCTCGTAAACGGAGGCTTCGCGCCTGCCCAGCTCGTCGAAGTCCACCTCACGCCGTCCCTTGCGGGCCGCCTCGGGGCCGCCTGCCTCGATCGGCGGGACCGGGGGCTTTTCGACCGCCCCGTAGGCGGTGAGCCGGCAGTTGACGATCTCCGCCGGCGTGCCCTCCAGCCGGAAGGCGTACAGCCGCTCGTGTTCCTCGGCGAACTCGTCCAGGATGGCGCGGCGGTCGTCCTCGGTCAGCGCGCCGCCGGGAATCCGGACGTTGTTGACCGTGTGCTCCTGGCCGGCGTAGCGCATGTCCGCGGCGCGGACGAAGGTCAGCTCGCTCGCGGCGATGCCCTCGTCCGCGAACGTGGCGGTGAGCTGGTCGGCCATGCTCCCCCACACCCGGTTCAGCTCGGCCATGTCCACCGTGTCGGCGTTGGCCAGGTGGGTCTGCACCAGGTCGTGCCGCAGGTCGGCGGCGAGCATCCCCCAGGCCGAGAAGTGGCCAGGCGCGACCGGCACGATCACCCGGCGGGCGCCGAGCTCGCGGGCCAGCGCTGTGGCGTGCATCGCGCCTCCGCCGCCGAAGGCGACGATCGCGAAGTCGCGCAGGTCGCGCCCGCGCCGGACGGAGATGCGGCGCAGCAGCTGGGCCATGTTGCCGTTGGCGATGCGGATGACGCCGAGCGCGGCGTCCGCGACGCTGACGTTCAGCCGCTCGGCGATCGGGCGCAGCGCGCGCCGCGCCGCGTCCACGTCCAGGGTCAGCCGGCCGCCGAGGAAGTAGTCGGCGTCCAGCCGCCCGGCGACGAGGTTGGCGTCGGTCACCGTCGGCTCGGCGCCGCCCTGCCCGTAGCAGGCCGGACCGGGCTCGGCCCCGGCGGAGCGCGGCCCTACCTTCAGCGCTCCGCCCTCGTCGAACCAGGCGATCGAGCCGCCCCCGGCGCCGATCTCCACGATGTCGACGATCGGGAGCTTGATCGGGTAGCCGGCGTACCGGTCGGTCCGCTCGACGTGGTAGTCGCTGGTGATCGTCAACGCGGCGTTCTCGACCAGCGAGGACTTCGCGGTAGTGCCGCCGATGTCGAGGGTCACGATGTTGCCCTCACCGATGCGCCGGCCCAGCTCGGCCGCCCCGATCACGCCGCCGACCGGGCCCGACTCGACGAGGTTCAGCGGGGCGCGGGAGGCAACGGAGAACCCGGACACGCCGCCGTTGGACTGCATGGCGTACCGGCCACGCTCCGGCACGCCGGCCTCGCTGAGCCGGCCGGCCAGCCGGGACAGGTAGGAGCGGGCAACCGGCTTGACGTACGCGTCGAGAACAGTTGTCGACGTGCGCTGGAACTCCCGCCACTCCGCCGTCAGCTCGTAGGAGGCGCTGACCGGGACCTCCGGCCACGATTCCCTGACGATCTCGGCGGCACGCCGCTCGTGCGCCGGGTTGGCGTAGGAGTGCAGGAAGCACACGGCTACCGCTTCGGCGTCGGCGGCCCTGACCTCGTCGACGACACGGCGCAGCTCGTCCTCGTCGAGAGGGGTGAGCACCTGCCCCTTGTAGTTCATCCGCTCGGTGACCTCGAACCGCAGCCGGCGAGGTACGAACGGGACAGGCTTGGCGTAGCGCATGTTGTACAGGTCGGGACGGTTGGCCCGGCCGATCTCCAGCACGTCGCGGCAGCCACGGGTGGTGATGAGCGCGGTCGAGGCGCCGGTGCGCTCGGTCAGCGCATTGATGATCACCGTCGTGCCGTGCGCCAGGAACCCGAACCCGGAGAGGTTGGCGGCGCCCAGCGCGGTCATCACCCCGTCCTCGAAGCGGCCGGGGGTACTCAGCGTCTTCTCCAACCCGATCCGTCCTTCGCGCAGGGAAACCAGGTCGGTGAAGGTGCCGCCGATGTCCACGGCCAGCCGCGTGGCGGGTCCTGCCGCCATCTCACCCCCCGCTCCGTCGGGAAGATAGCTGGTGGGAAGCCTAGGAGCTGGGCAACAACCGAAGCTGGTGCACATTGCACACGCATGCGACTGCAAACGATCGCGGTGCACCACCAGGGAGTGATCAGATGCTCACCGGACGCTCAACCGGACTGGGCGAGGTCGCGGAAAGCCCTTAGTGATCTGCCTTACCGAGGGTGCACAGCAGCGGCGCCGCTCGGGTGGTGCATGCCGCACCGCGCCACCCTCACCCAGTCGTGATCTTGCAGAAATTCAAATCCCGGCGGATTTGAATTTCTGCAAGATCACGACCAAGGGTTTTGCGGGGTCGCGACCTAGGAGCCAGGAAGAGGCGCCTGGGGGCCGCCGCGCACCGCGTGGCAGGCGAGATGCAGGGCGAGCCGCTCCTCCGGCGTGTCGAGGGAGATCCCGAGCAGATCGACGGCCCGTTCGACCCGGCGCGCAACGGTATTGCGGTGGACGCGCAGCCGGCTTGCCGCCTCCGAGCTCGAGCAGCCGGAGTCGAGGTACGCGGTCAGGGTGTCGAGCAGCGCATCGTCCTCGCCGCCGACCAGTGGGTCCAGCAGGCGTCCGGCCAGGGCACAAAAACCGTCCGAGCCGAGGGGGGCGGCCAGCAGGCGCCGCAGGCCGAGGTCGCCGGAGTGCTCGACAGTGCCCGGTCCGGCGGTGACGGCGAGGGTGGCCGCCTCGCGGGCGGTGGAAAGCGACGAGCGGAGCCCCGAAATACCGACGCCGAGCTGGCCCACGCCGGCGGCGAGCAGCAGATCCGCGGGCCGCTTGGCCAGCACCTTCCGGAGCTGGCCCACGATCCGATCGACGGTCCGCGGGCTCGGCTCCTCGTCGTAGTCGACCCACGCCGACCAGCCGTCCGCACGTTCCACCACCGGCCCACGGATGCCGGCGTCGGCCAGATCCGAGGTGAGCGTCGGCGTACGGGCCAGCAGCGTCTGCTGTTCCGCGGGGCTGACGAGCACGAGGTGGATGCCGATGTGCCATCCGTCGAGGCGCCACCCGAGCTTGGCGACCTGCTCGGCGGTCTGCTCCCCGAGGGTGTCGGCTCGGGCCAGTAGCTCGGCGAGCAGCGCGCTGCGCAACCGGGCGTCCCGCTCGGCGGTGAGCCGCTCGATGGCCACCCATGACCCCACCGGGGCGGCGGCGATGGCGAGCGCGTCGGTGACCGTGTCGAGCCACGCCCCGGCCCGGCGGGGCAGCGCGGCGACGATGTACAGCACGACGCGCTGGTCGGGCCCGTGCACCGGCTGTACGACCACCGGCCCGGCCGCGGTTTGGTGCCTCCCGTGGATGAGCGGAAGCTCGGCGATCCGGTCGACGATCACGCCGCGCCCCGACAGCACCGTACGGTCGGGGGCGAGCAGCGCCGCGTCGGTGCTGGGCAGGTGCCTGTTGAGCACCCCGACGAGCGCCCGTGGGTTGCGCGGGGACGCGGCCAGGTTCCGGGCCACCGTCGCGATGATCTGGGTGCGGGTGGCGGCCGGCTGCATGACCAGCGTGGTCAGCGCGACCGCGCAGGCCGCGGCGTCGCCGTACTGCGCCATCAGCAGCGGCACGTTGAGCCGGTCGGCCAGGCGTCGGGTGGACTCGACGACCCGCCAACCCGCCGGGGTGATCACGCACGCCGCGGCCCGCTCCCAGGCCCGCCGCAGCGCCATCTCGACCGCCCAGCCCCCGCTGACCGCTTCGCCGCCGAGGACGAGTGCGGTGCCGGCCCGGACGTCTACCGCGTCGGCGAGCCGCTCCGCATGCCTGACCGAGCTCACCCGTGCGCTCGCGCCCGCCTCGCCGGCGACCAGCTCGGGCTCGGTCAGCACGTCGAGGTGCAGCAGCTCGGCGACGGTGACCGGAGCCGCTCTGCGCGGTACGGCGGACGGGTTCGATCGGGTCATCGCTGGTCTCCCGGAGGTGCTTCGTTCGGTAGGGGGTACCCGAACGCGGCCGGTCCGGCTAAGGCAAGCCCCTCGGGGGTGTGCCACGCCGGGTCCGCGGCGAAGCACAGCACGTCCAGCACCTGCCCGTAGTAGAGCTGCTCGACGCCGACCGGAAGGCAGCTGCCCTGCTCGATCGGGCAGATCACGTCGGGCACCGCGGCGGCCACGCGGCCGTCGACCAGCGCGAGCAGGCACTCGTTCTGCACCTCGAGGCGCAGCATGCGGTCCGGGTCGGTGCGGTCGGCGATGACCACCACTCCACGGGCGAAACCGGCGGCGGTGGGCCGGGACACCTCGACGACCGCGCCGGTGAAGAGGAGACGGGCGCCGAGCTCCCGGGCGAGGTCGGCGCCGCGAGGGGAACCCCGCTCCTGGGCCTCGGCCAGGGTACGGCCCAGGCGCAGCGCCTGGCTGAACGAGCCGTGGATGCCGTGCCGGGCGAGCGTCGCGGCGTTCATCGGGTACAGGGCGGCGGCACACCACCCGCCCAACGCGATGATCGCCGGCCGGGCGAGCGACTCGATCCGTTGGTTGTCCGCGCAGTCGATGGTGATCACGTCGCCATGGGTGTTCACCAGGGTGATCGGGCTCGCCGGCAACCCGGCCGCGGCCCACACGGTCAGTTCGATGAGCGGAAACATCCGGCCCATCCCGTCGGCGTCCACGAGCGGCAGGCCGAGCTGGGCCGCGGCGATCACCGGGGTGAGCGCGTTGATCGACGCCACATCGAGGGCCGCGACCGCGCCGGCGGGCGTGCCGAGGCGGTCCTCGATGCCGCGGACCGCGTGCACGAACTCCTCGCCGGCGGGCAACTTCTCTTCGAGCACCGTCGGCGAGCCCACGTTGCCCACCGGCACACACAGCGTCTCCGGCGACAGATCGGAGACGGGCACCAGCCGGACCGGACCGGCGCCGGCCAGCGTCCGCCTGAGCCAGGCGCTCGGCACAGTGCCAATCGTCGCACCCCCGCTGCTCACGAGCTGGGCACCGAGCACCAGGTGCTCGATGTCGTCCACGCCGATCTGGGTGATCGGTGCGGCGACCGCCTCACCCATCGCCGTACCCCGCGTCGGATCCGTCCATGGCCTCCGCCGACCGCTCGCACGCCTCGCTCCCGGTCACGTCGCTCCCGGTCACCGGGAGCCCACCGAGCGCCCGGACCCGTACCCGGGTCGCGTTGCCCGGCAGGTAGGACAGCGGAGACTCGTGCACCTCGGCGATCTCCACCGTGTCGGGCTTGGCGCCGGCGGCCACCGCCCGGGCATGCGCCTCGGAGCGGGCCAGCTCCAACACCTGGTCCCGCTCACCTGGCCCCACCGGGAAGACCCGATCTACCTCCCCGCCCACCCAGGTGGTGGCGGCGCCGATGGCGTTGGCCACCTCGTAGTGCTCCGGCCGGTACACCGGCCCGACCTCGGCCAGCCGGTCGGTTAGCAGCGGCGACCCGCCGCCCACCAGAACGACCGGCACCGGGTCGGGCGAGGTTCGCAGCCGCCGGGTGGCACGCAGCGCTCGGTTGGCGAAGGTGTCGAGCCCTTGCCCCACGAGCCCGGCGTCGAGGCTGGCGGCGAGACGCGAATCGCCGATGTCCGCCAGCCCGGCGGCCGCCGCCAGGTCGGACGCGGTGATCGTATCTCCGCCGAATACCAGCGCGCGGCGGGTGATCTCCTGGCCGACACTGAGCGGGCCTACGGTCACCCGTCCATCCTCCTGCCGTACCAGGCTTCCTCCCCCGACCGGCGCGGAGGCGAGCTGGGGCATGCGGAAGTTGGTCCGTACCCCGGCCACCATCACCTCGCCCGGAGCCGCCCTCGGGAATCCGCCCGCGAGCACGCCGACGTCAGTGGTCGTGCCGCCCACGTCGACGACGAGGCAGTCGTCGTGCCCGGACAGGAACGCCGCGCCCCGCATGCTGTTGGCCGGACCGGAGGCGAAGGTCGCGACCGGGAAGCGGCGCGCGTACTCCAAGTCCATGACGGTGCCGTCGTTCTGGGTGAGGAACAACGGGGCGGAAAGTCCCGCCCGGTGCATCGCGGACACCAGCGCGTCCGCGACCCGATCCACAAGGTCACGCAGGCACGCGTTGATGACCGTGGCATTCTCCCGGCCGAGCAGCCCGAGCCGGCCGATCTCATGGGACAGGCTCACCTGGATCGACGGGATCTCGCGGGTCAGGATCTCGGCCGCTCGCCGTTCGCACTCGTCGTAGGGGAGGGAGAAGACCGACGAAATGGCCACCGAACGCACACCCGCCCGGCCGATATCCGCGGCCACCCGGCGCAATTCGTCCTCCTCTATGGCGGCGATCGGACGCCCGTCGAACTCGTTGCCTCCCCGGCAGACGAAGCGTCGACCCCCGATCGCGCGGACCAGCCGGCCCGGCCAGCCGACGAGAGGCGGCAACGCCGCCGTCGCCGGCAGACCGAGCCGTACGACAGCGATGGGCGCGAGGTCCCTGCCCTCGGCGAGGGCGTTGGTGAAGTGGGTGGTGCCGACGATGACCGCGTCGATGGCCTGTGGACTGAATCGATTCCCGGCCTGGAGCCGGTCGAGCGCGACGAGGATGCCGGACGTGACGTCACCGGTCGTCACGGTCTTGGCCGTGGCGCGAATTTCGTTCCCACTCATCAGCACGGCATCGGTGTTCGTGCCGCCGACGTCGATCCCGATGCGCATCCCTACCGTCCGGCGCCGCAGGCTGGTCGCTGGCGCTCACTGTAAAGGATGGCCGGGCCAGACGTGCAGGGGTAGCGGTTTAGCATGGCATTTCCGGGACTCCGACCGAGATCGCGTCACCTTCATCCCGTACTATTTCCCCGGCCAGGGTTGGCCGCGTCGGCCTCAACCCTGGCCGGGGTACGCGGCGACAACGGCGCATGCGCCCTCCGCGCCGCCGTCGCCGTCCACATAGATAGCCCCGGCCCTCGACCGAGGGTCGGGGGCCCTTCTTTGCCCGCACCCCGAGCCCGGTGAGGCCGTCCCTGGGCCTCTCAATGCCCCCGCCATTGAGGGGCCCAGGGACCGCCCAGGGACGGATCCCCAGATTCTAGAAAGTGATTCTCGATCCGTCTTTACAAAAAGTAAACAGTTACCTGCGCACTGTCAATCCCGCCTGCGCCGCTCACGCGTGGCCTCTGGTCGTCCGCGCCCACACGCGCTAATGTCCGAATCTCCGCATGGCCGCCGTGGCCGGGAGGCGTCATGGATCCACATATCGTCACCGACGAGGGTGTCGACTGCTCCGTCATCGAGGTGGGCGGGGAGATCGACGTGTACACCGCGCCCCAGATGCGCGACGCGATCTCCGATGCCCTGCAGGCGCGCCCGCGGGTGGTCGTCGACACCACGCGGGTGACGTTCATGGATTCCACCGGCATCAACGTGCTCTTCAACGCCCACAAGCAGGCCACCGAGAACGGCGGCTGGCTACGCCTCGTCGCCCGGGAGGGCACCGTGCTGAAGGTGTTGCGGCTGTGCGGGTTGGACACCAAGATCCCGGTGTTCTCCTCGGTCGACGACGCCCAGCGCTGATCACCCGGCTCGGGCCCGGTGAACGCCGCCCGCAGCCGGGAAGAACATGAGGTGACATGCGCTGACCCAACGCGCGCCGGATAAGCTGGCCGGTAAGGTGGCGCTTCGTGAATGAGGTCGTCGCAGAAACGGATCCCCACGGCCAACTCTCCGGCCAGCGCGTGCTCGTGACGGGGGGCTGTGGGTTCATTGGACGCGCGGTCGTCCAGGGATTGCACCGAGCCGGCGCCGAGGTCAGCGTCGTGGACCAGCGGCCGTATCCGGATGCCAGCGTGCAGAGCGTGGTCGGGGACCTCTGTGACCCGTCCATCCGCGACGCGGCGGTCACCCCCGGGTTGGCCGGCATCGTCCACCTGGCCGCCGTTACCTCGGTGCTCGCCTCGATACGGGATCCGTTCGGCACCTACGAGGGGAACGTCGCCGTCACCGCCGGGCTGCTCGAGCTGGCCCGCGAGCGCGGCGTGGGCCGCTTCATCCTCGCCTCCACCAATGCGGTCACCGGGAACGTCGGGGCCGAGGTGATCACCGAGGACGTACCCCTGCGCCCGCTCACCCCGTACGGTGCCACCAAGGCGGCCTGCGAGATGCTGCTCTCGGCGTACGCGTCGTCGTACGACCTTGCGGCGACCGCCGTGCGGCTGACCAACGTCTACGGGCCCGGCATGAGCGAGAAGGACAGCTTCGTGCCTCGCCTGATGCGGGCCGCCCTCGCCGGCGAGGGTGTGCAGGTGTACGGGGACGGTGAGCAGCGCCGTGACTTCGTGTTCGTCGAGGACGTGGTGCAGGCGGTGCTGGTGGCCTGGGGGCGTCGGCACTCCGGGCCGCTCATCATCGGCTCCGGACGGTCGGTGACGGTCAACGAGCTCGTCGAGGAGACCCGTCGCGCCACTGGCGCCCCGATACCGGTGACCCGCGTCCCGGCCAAGCCGGGCGAGATGCCCGCGGTCATCGTGTCCACCGAGCAGGCTCGTGCGCTGGGCTACCGGCCGGGCGTGGACCTGCCCGAAGGGCTCGCCGCGGTGTGGGCGTACTTCCAGGGCGCGGGATGAGGATGACGGCGACCCCACGGACACACACGACGGACTGGAAGTCGGCCGGACCTGCCGGGGGTCGCCCCAGGGTCGGCCCCAGGTTTGGCCGGGGCTCCCGGCTGTTCCACGGCGGACTGCTCCGCAACGGGGTGCGCCCGCTGCTCCGCCGACACCGGGCGCTGCTCGTACTGCTCGCCCTGGGCGTGACCCTGCGAGTGCTCGTCCAGGTCGCCTACCAGCCGGCCCTGCTGTACATCGACTCCTTCAGCTACCTGGCCAAGCTCGAGGAGCTCAAGCCGGGCGATCCGCTGCATCCGATCGGCTACACGGTGATGCTGCTCTCCTGGCTGCTGCCGGTGGGCGGGCTCTCCCTGGTCGTCGTGGTGCAGCATTTGCTCGGGCTGGGCATGGCGGTCCTGCTGTACGCGCTGGTGCTGCGCCGCGGCGGGCCGACCTGGCTCGGCGCCCTGGCGGCCGCCCCCATCTTGCTCGACGGCTACCAGCTGCACATCGAGCACAACCTCATGACCGAGCCGCTGTTCGAGGCGCTGCTGCTCGGTGCGCTCGCGCTGCTGGTGTGGCGTCCGCGGCCCGGTTACCGCGCCCTGGCCGCCGCGGGGCTGCTGTTCGGCCTGGCGGCCACCGTCCGCCCCGTCGCCGAGGTCGGCGCGATGGTGGTGCTCTGCGCCGCCCTGCTCGCCTGGCGTTCCCGGCGACGCAAGCCCGCCGCGGGCTGGCTCGCGGTGGGCCTGCTGGTCGCCTGCTTCCTGGTGCCGCTGTTCGGCTACGCCACGTGGAACAGCCTGAGCGGGAACGCCTTCGAGCTCGACGGCCCCCGCCGGCCACAGCTGCTGTATGCCCGGGCGGCACCGGTCGCCGACTGCGCGGAGCTCTCCGCCGACCGCGTCGCACCGCACATCCTCGCGCTGTGCCCGACCGAGCCGCCCGAGCGCCGGCCCGGCCCGGACTGGTACGCGCACGACCTCAGTTCGCCCATACACCGCGTGCAGTTCCCGGCGGGCGTCAGCCAGCAGGAGGCGATGCGCGACTTCGCGCTGCACGTCGCGATGAACGACCCGCTGCGGCTGACCCGGGCGGTGGTTCGCGACTTCCTCAAGGGCTTCGCGCCGGTACGCACCCAGTCGCCCACCGACCCGCCCCTGGAGCGGTGGCGCTTCCAGCACGGTTACCCGTACTACCCGCCGTACGACCCGGTCGAGACGATACGCGGCTACGGCGGCGAAGGACCGTACGTGCAGCCGGCCCTCGCCAGCTTCCTGCGGGACTACCAGGCGGTCGGCTACGTGCCCGGGACGCTGCTCGGCCTGCTCGCGCTCGCCGGGCTGCTCGGCCCGGCGGGTGTTGGTCACGCCCGCTGGTCGGGTGTGCGCCGCAGCTGCCTGCTGCCGCTGCTGACCGGGCTCTGCCTGCTCGGGGCCTCGGCGACGTTCGAGTTCTCCTGGCGCTACCAGCTGCCCGGGCTCATCCTGTTCCCGCTGGCCGGCGCGCTCGGCCTGACCGCGCTGCTGCGAGGCAGCAAGGTGGTAGTAGCCAACCGGGAGCTGGAGTCCGACCGGATCGACGCCGACGCGATCCGCGACTTCACCCGGCGGCACGAGAACGTGCGGTTTGCCCCGGTCACGATCGTGATCGCCGCCTACAACGAGGCCGACGCCATCGGGCCGGTCCTGGACCGTATCCCTGCCCAGGTCGAGGGCTTGGACGTCAACACCCTGGTAGTGGTGGACGGCGCGAGCGACGCTACAGTCGAGGTCGCGATCGACCGGGGCGTCTACGTCTGCGACGCGCCGGTCAACCGCGGCCAGGGTGCTGCGCTGCGGCTTGGCTACCGACTGGCCCGCGAGGGTGGCGCGCACTACATCGTCACCACCGACGCCGACGGGCAGTACGACACCGACGAGCTGCCCATCCTGCTGCGTCCGCTGCTCGCCGACGAGGCCGACTTCGTCACCGGCTCCCGACGCCTGGGCCGTGCGGAGACCACCGACCGGGTCCGTCACGCGGGCGTGCGGGTGTTCGCCTGGCTGATCAGCGTGCTCACCCGGACACCGATCACGGACACCTCCAACGGGTTCCGGGGCATGAAGCCGGAGGTCACCGGGTCCGTGCTGCTGCGGCAGCAGCAGTACCAGGCTTCCGAGCTGCTGATCGGCGTGCTCGCCCAGGGGTTCCGGGTGGTCGAGGTGCCGACGACCATGCACGAGCGGATCGCCGGCAAGTCGAAGAAGGGCGGCAACCTGCTGTACGGCCTGCAGTTCGGCCGCGTGGTGTTCAGCACCTGGCTGCGGGAGCGGTCGCGCCGCCGTGAGTTCGCCCGGGCGCCCGAGCCCGCCGTCGAACGGATGGAAGTCCTCACCCGGTAGAGCGAGTCGCGTTCCCGGTCTCCGCGGCGCGTGGGCCGGCTTCGAGGAGTTCGCGGCGCCGGTTGATGAGTTCGGCGTACGGGCTGCCGGCGAGCAGGTGGCGGAGGAGCTCGAGCGCCGGGCCGAGGTCGCGGTCGCCTACGCGCCCGCGGCCGTGCTCCAGGATCCCTTCGTGTGCGGCGAGTATGCGTTCCTGCAGGACGCGGCCGCGCGGGGTGAGCGAGAGCTCGATGCGGCGGCGGTCGTCGCCCGCGGCGTGCCGCTCCACGAGACCCGCGTCCACGAGACGGTCGACGAGGCGGCTGGGGTGACCAGCCTCCGCGATCAGCAGCTCGCCGAGCTCCTTGAGCGAGAGCGGTTCCGCCTGCCCGATGACGACGACGGCCTCGGCCTGCGCGGCGGTGAGCCCCAGGGGTCGGGTGGCTTCGTTCATGAGCCGCTCGAGCTCCCGGTGCATCGCCTTCACCGACAGGGCGAACTCGAGGAGTGGGTCCACGGTGAAATCGTAGAGGTTCGGTGACGCGTCACGGATATGTATGATCTGCCATATATTGACGTGTCACCAACTTTGCGGAGGCCGGTACCGATGACGACCCGCTGGCCGGACACCGTGGACGACATCCTCGGCGGCGACCAGGCCGTCGTGCTGGCCTACCCGACCCCTGCGGGCGGCGCCGTGGTCAGCCCGGTGACGAACTTCGGCATGCGGGACCGGGACGCCGGCACTGACGATGAACAGCTCGGTGGGGGCGTGGAAGAAGCTGGAGCGGATACGGCGAAACCCGCGCGTAGCGATCGCGTTCCACACCCGTGAGCACGGGTCCAGCGGCCGCCCCGAGTACGTGCTCGTGCAGGGCGAGGCCTCGCTCACCCCGGCTTCGGACCAAACCTGGCTGCGAACCAACCGCGAGCACTGGGAACGCTTCTACGGGTCGACGAGCGAGTTCGGCCCCTTCTGGGGCTGGTGGCTGCGGATCTACCACTGGCGGGTCGGTATCGAGATCGCTGTCGAGCGGGTGATCGTATGGCCCGACCTGACCTGCCGCGGGACGCCAGAGGTGCATGGCGCCCCGCTGCCCGCGGACGGGCCGGAGCTGACGCCGCCGGCGCCGCAGCGCCGGCCGGCTCGCGGTACCGAACCGAGGATCGACCACGTCCGCGCTGCGGCCGGGGCGAGGCGGCTGCCGGACGTGCTGCTCGGCTGGATGGGCGCCGAAGGGTTCCCGGTGGTGGCCCCGATTCGGGTCGCCGGGACCGCGGAGCGCGGGATCGTCCTCGACGTGCCCGAGAGACTCGTACCCCCCGGCGGCCGGCGCGCGGGCCTGACCGCGCACTGGTTCGGCCCCCGGAACTTCGGCCAGCAGCAGCGCATACACACCGGCTGGCTGGAGACGGAGCCCGGAGAGCCCGGAGAGCCCGGAGCGATCTACGCCCCACACACGGAGGTCGGCCACCGGATCCCGCGTTCGAAGCTCCTGTACCGGCTCGCCGTGGGTCTCGGGACCCGTCTGTGGCTTCGCCAGGCGCGGCGGGCCGGAGCCCTACCGGGTGAGGGCATCGCCGAGCACAGCGGCCGCGTCCCCTGAGACCGACCGCCGCGACGCGTGGTGCCGCTCCTCGCTATGGACAGTTCCTCCCGTATCGGTTAATTTCCGTCTGTTCCAGGCGAGGAGGCCGGCCATGCGCGTCCGATGGGCAATCCCATTTGTTCTTGCCGCACTCATGATCAGCCTGGGGGCCGCGCCGTCGGTGGCACACGACGATCCGTTGGCCCCATCCATGGCGCAGCAGGCGGAGGAGTTCGAGGAGGTTGCTTCGAAGCCCTCGCCCAAGAGCGGCGCACCGAAGACCTCTGCGCCCTGCGTACGCGGGATGGCGGCCGACACGTACCCGTGCCACCGCATCGACATGCTGAGCCACCTTTCACTCGATGACCTCGGCGTCTCCTTCGTCAACGACATGTGGGGGTGGACAGACCCCCTGACGAGGAAGGATTACGCGCTGGTCGGCGCGACCGAGGGGACCGTGATCGTCGACGTCAGCCACCCCACGCGTCCCGACGTGGTGGGGACGCTGCCGGCCCATGCGCTCGACCCGGAGGCCCCGTTCTGGCGGGACCTCAAGGTCTACGCGAACCACATGTTCGTCGTGTCGGAGCAACAGGGGCACGGCCTTCAGGTCTTCGACCTCACCGAGGTCCGCGGCGTAAAGGGTGAGCCGGTCACCTTCGGCGAGACCGCCCACTACGACGGGTTCGCCACCTCACACAACGTCAACGTCAACACACGCACCGGGTTCCTCTACGCGGTGGGCACCCACAACGCCGACGGGTCCGACAGCTGCGCCGGCGGGCTGCACATGGTCGACGTCCGCGACCCGGCCGACCCAACCTTCGCCGGATGCTTCTCCGAGCACGAGTACATCCACGACACACAGTGCGTGACCTACCGCGGCCCCGACAAGGAGCACCGCGACCGGGAGATCTGCTTCAACGCCAACGCGGTGTCCGGCGAGGGGGACGACTACGAAAACTTCCTGTCGATCGTGGATGTCACCGACAAGTCGAACCCGATACCCCTCGCCAGGGCCGACTACCCCAACGACGGGTACAGCCACCAGGGGTGGCTGACGCCCAGCCAGCGGTACTTCCTCCACGGGGACGAGCTGGATGAGGTCAACCACGGGATAGGTACCACAACGCGTGTCTGGGACGTTCGCGACCTCGACAACCCGACCCTGATCGAGGCGTTCGAGAACGACACCACGTCGATCGACCACAACATCTACCCCGAGGGTCGGGTGGCGTTCGCCTCGAACTACACCTCGGGGTTGCGGGTCTACGACACCCGGAAGATCGGCCGGCGTGGGCTCTCCGAGGTCGCCTACTTCGACGTCTACCCGGAGAACGACAACCCGAGCTTCGAGGGCGGCACCTGGAGCAACTACCCGTACTTCCGGCAACGGAAGGTCGTGGCGGTGAGCAGCATGGACCGCGGCTTGTTCGTCCTCAGCCCACGCGGCGGGCGTTGAACACGAACCGGTCGAGGAACAGGAACTTCACCACGAACATCGCGGCGTATGTGCCCAGGAAGACCCCGTCGACGAGCAACACCTGGATCCACCGCACCGTGGTGAGCAGGTGTACGTGGTCGTGCGTGAGGCCGGTCAGGGTCGTGGCGATCGCAGTGGTGGTGAGGATGATGGCCAGGTATGGGATCACCTGGCGCAGCGGCTTCGGGTGGCTGCGACCCCGCCACGTCCACAATCGGCTCAACAGGTAGTTCGGCACCGCGCCGGCGGCGTACGCGATCACGGTGGCCACCCGCGGGCCGGTGAGATCCAGGCCGTACAGGATCGTCAGCGTGGCGGCGCTGCTGACGGTGGCAACGCCCGAGCTGGTGGCGAACTTGGCCCACCGCCAGATTCCGGGCCGATCCGCCAACCTGCCGGCCACCCAGGCGAGCCCGGTCACCCGGAACAGCGGGGAGACCCGCCGCCGACCCACGGGCGCCGCCTCGCCGTTCGGCGTCTCCGGCCGACGTACCGCGGCAAGCGGCTGGGTGTCCGCCCCCGACTGCTCCATCAGCTCATCTGGAGGCTCATCACGGAGCCTCGACCTCACGCCGGCACCTCCACGACGCACAGCACCGTCTGCCCGAACGGGGGACGCAGCCGGTCCACGATGCGGGTGACCGGTACCACGAGCCGGTCGTACACGGCCACCATCCCGGGCCTTGGACTGCCGGTGCCGCCGATCCGTACGGCGAGCCACCAGGCCAGCCCGCCGAGGAAGTTGACCGGACGGCACACCCGGGTCGTCAGGCCGGCCGCCTCGACGGCACCTCGCATGGTCGCCGGGGTGTATCGGCGGACGTGGCCGACCTTGCGGTCGAAGTCGCCGTACAAGGTCTGGTAGGCCGGTACCCACAGGACGATGGTCCCGCCCGGCACCACCAGACGTGCGAGTGACTTGAGCGCCGCCACGTCGTCCTCGATGTGCTCGAGGACGTTGATGGCGACCACGCTTTCCACCGGCTCTCCGTCCAGCTCCAGCGACCCGTCGAGATCGAGTTGGCATGCTTCGATCTCGGATCGGTCGGCGAAGCGCTTCCCCATCTCATCCACCGCGATTGGATCCACATCCGTGAGAACCAGCCGCTCCCGGTCGGTGAACTGGGCGGAGAACTCGCCGACGCCCGCGCCTACCTCGAGTATCGAACGCCCGCAGTGCGGGGAGATGAGGTCGAACTGATAGCGCCGGTAGCGTGGCTGGGCGTGGTTCCCCTCGACCTCTCGGCCGGTCGCACGGGTGAATGCCCCTTCACGCGGATCCACTATGACTCCTGCGAGACTATGAGGTTAAGAACAGATGAATCTGGGCCCGAGACAATCCAACTTCGGACTACCGCTACCGATTGAGGTTAGCGAACACTAGATTCGGGCTTCGACCCGGAACGAGATTTCGACACGTACGGAAGGTTGTCCAGTGAGAACGCTCGTCCTAGGGGGAGACGGCTACCTCGGGTGGCCGACGGCCCTACACCTCGCCGCCGCAGGCCACGACGTCGCCGTCGCGGACAACTTCGTCCGCCGACAGTACGACCACGAGCTTGGCGTGCAAAGCCTCGTGCCGATTGAGCCGCTGCAGGTACGGCTGGACGTCTGGCAGGAGGTCGGCAGCAACCCGGTCCGCGCCTACATCGGCGACCTGACGGATCCCGAGTACACCTACGAGATGATCCGGGAGTTCCGGCCCGACGCTGTGGTGCACTTCGCCGAGCAGCGCGCGGCACCGTACTCCATGATCGACCGTAAGCACGCGGTGTACACCCAGCAGAACAACGTGGTCGGCACGCTCAACGTGCTCTACGCCATCGCCGAGATCGACCGGGACATCCACCTGGTCAAGCTGGGCACGATGGGCGAGTACGGCACGCCGAACATCGACATCGAAGAGGGCTGGATCGAGATCACCCACAAGGGTCGCACGGACCGCATGCTGTACCCGAAGAAGCCGGGCTCGTTCTACCACCTGTCGAAGGTGCACGACAGCCACAACATCGAGTTCGCGTGCCGCATCTGGGGCATCCGGTCCACCGACCTCAACCAGGGCGTGGTGTACGGCCAGCAGACGCCGCAGACGGCACTCGATGACCGGCTGCTGACCAGGCTCGACTACGACCACGTGTTCGGCACCGTGCTCAACCGCTTCGTCATCCAGGCGGTGCTCGGTCACCCGCTCACCGTGTACGGGTCCGGCGGCCAGACCCGCGGGTTCATCGACATCCGGGACACCGCGGAGTGCATCCGTCTCGCCGCGGAGAATCCGCCCGAGCCCGGCGAGTTCCGCGTCTTCAACCAGATGACGGAGAGCTTCTCGGTGGCGGAGCTGGCCAAGACGGTGGCCGACGCTTACTCCAAGCCGGTGGAGATCGAGTACCTGGAGAACCCACGGGTGGAGGCCGACTCGCATTACTACAACGTGGTGCATACCGGCCTGCCCGAGCTGGGGCTGGAGCCGCACCTGCTGTCCGACACGTTGATCGAGTCGATGTTCGAGATCGTCGAGCGGCACAAGGACCGCGTCGACCTCGCGTCGATGCGGCCGACGGTGCAGTGGCGGTCGACGTCGAGCCCGATCCGCAACGACTGACCCGTCTTTCGTTCGTTGATTGGCCCATTCACCCGTTAGGTCCGGGTGAATGGGCCAATCAACAGTTACCGGCGCGCTAGCCGGCGTCCACGCCGACGGCGAGCAACGCCATGTCGTCGCGCATCCGGCCGCCGGTGAAACCGTCGAGGTCGTCCTCGACGGCCTTGACGAGCGCGCTCGCGGACAGGCCCGCCCCCCGGGCTACGACGTCCGCGAGCCCCTGCTCGCCGTACAGCTGCCCACCTGGGCCGCGCGCCTCGGTCACCCCGTCCGAGTAGAGCAGCAGGGTGTCTCCGGGGAACAGCTCGAGCTCCTGCCCGTTCGGCTCTGCGTCGTCGAAGACGCCCAACGGGAGTCCGCCGCCCGACACCAGGTGGACGCCGCCCGCCGCGCGCAGCACCAGCGGCCACGGATGCCCGGCGCTCGCCAGCCGGACCAGCAGCCTGCCGTTCCCCCACCGCAGATGGGCCGCGACAACTGTGGCGAACCGGCCGATCTCCTGCTGTACCACCATCGCGTGGTTGACCTGCCGCAGCACCTCGGTGGGCCGGTCGTTCCATAGCCCGAGCAGGCGCACGCCGTGCCGGACCATCGCGGTTATCGCGGCGGCGTCCTCCCCCTTGCCGCAGACGTCGCCGAGGACGAGACCGCAGCCGCCGGGGCTGTCGAACACATCGTAGAAATCACCGCCGACCTCGATGCCCTCGGTGGCGGTCCGGTAGGCGGCCGCGAGCTCCAGCCCGGGTATCGTCGGCAACGACCGGGGCAGCAGGCTGGCCTGCAGGGCCTGCGCAACCTCCGAACGGCGCTGGTAGTTGCGCTCGGTACGGATCGCAAGGCCGAGATGCTCACCGAGCTCCTCGGCGAGCCCAAGGTCTGCTGGGCCGAAGCGGGGGCGCCCGACCCGGCGCACCAGGGTGAGGACTCCGAGTACGTCGGTGTCGTCACGCAGCGGTACGCACAGCACCGACCCTGCGTGGAGGGCGACGAGCACCGGCAGCCCGTCCTCGGTGACGCCGAACGCCTCGTCATTCCCGCCCCCCTGCCCCCCGGACTCACCCGCCGTCTCGCCTTCGACCAGCGGGTACAGCACCGACGTCCCAGTCTCGATCACGTCGCAGGGGATCTCCGAGGCCGTCGGGTCCAGCTCGCCCAAGAGCCGGCTGCCGGACCTGCCGTCGGCGTCCTCGGGCCCCACCACCACCGCCCGCTGAACCTCGTTCTCCCGGACGAGATCGATCACCGCCCAGTCGGCGAACGCGCCCTGCAGGAGACCGGCCGCCCGGGCCAGCGCGACCGGCTCGTTCAACGAGTCCTCGTGCAGCAGCAGTCTGGCCGTCCTGGCCAGCAGGTCGATCCGGCGAGCCGCCGCGACCAGGACCTGTTCGTCCTCGTCCCTCCTGCCGCTCTGCCCCTCGGCATCCTTCCCGCCCGACCCGTCTTTGGGCCCCATCACCGTGGCTCCGTCGAGGTGCGGCCCATCGCGCGGGGCCGGCCCGCCGAACCCGGGTGCGACGAAGGGCGTCGCCACCGCGGCGACCAGGGGCTGGGCCCCGCCCGGTTGATCAAGGCGCACCAGGTGCAGCCGGACGTCGGTAAACCCACCCTGCCGGCCGAAGCGGGTATCGAAGGACAGCGCCCCGCCGTCCCGAAGCAGGGCGGACAGGCGGGACCGAAGCGCGGCCCGGTGGGAAAGGTCGACCAGAAGCGGGAGGGACTTCCCGGTGACGTGGCCGGGAGCTGTCGCCAGCAGCTCCACCGCTCCCCTGTTGGCGTGGCGAATCGCGCCGCCGCAGTCGAGCAGGAACACCGGAAGGGGCAGCTCCTGGAAGAGGGCAGGGAGCACTCGGCGCTCCCGTGCGCCGAGGTCGTCGAGCCTGCGTTCGAGTGCCTCGAAGTCGCTGCCCTCAGCCACCGGCCAGCTCCTTTGCGGGGCGGAGTGGCCTCGCTGCCGGACCACCAGGGTTGATGGGACCTCACCATGCTAACCGCGACGCCACAGAAAAGTGACCCCCCATTTTTGCGGAAAACTACGTACACCAAACCAATCAGAACGCGGCGACATAGGGCGGAACTATGTTCGGCCGAAAGACTCGGGCCTGGACCACTGCCGCGCTGGGCGTCTCGGAAGCCGTCGTCAGGGGGATAACTTGTGCGCGAATAAGGACAGCCCTTCCTCGGCCTCGGGTTTGCGGGCGACGCCCGCGAGGACGCGTACGCTGGGGCGGACGCCGGCCGGCGAGGGCCAGTGAGAGACGTCGACCAGGCCGGGCTCGTGCAGGTCGAAGCCGTCGAACCAGGTGCGGATCCCCTCGGCCGGGCGGAACACGGCCGGGGAGCTGGCCCTGGCGTAGACCTGCTCGATGCGGGCCAGCGCCTCGGGGTCGGTGCCGGTGGAGGTGGCCGCGGAGATGACCAGGAAGCTGCCTGGGGCCATCACCTCGTCGAAGGCCGCCAGGATGCCGGCCGGGTCCTCGGCGTCGGTGACGAAGTGCAGCACCGCGACCAGCAGCACCGCGATCGGGCGGGAGGCGTCCAGGACCTCGTGCAGCTCCGGGTCGGTCAAAAACGCCTTCGGCCGGCGCAGGTCGCCGGGCAGAATGCGGATGCCTTCGTGGGTCTCCACCAGAGCCCGGTCGTGGGCCAACACCACCGGGTCGTTGTCCACCCCGACCACCCGGGCGCCCGGGTGGACCTCACGGGCCACGTCGGGCACGTTCGGGGAGGTCGGTATGCCGGTGCCGACGTCGAGGAACTGGTCGACGCCGGACTCGGCGCAGTACCGCACCGCGCGGGCCAGGAACCGGCGGTTGGCCCGGGCGAGCTGTCGCGCCTCCGGGAAGGCCTTGAGGACCTCGGTGGCCGCCTGCCGGTCGGAGGCGTAGTTGTCCTTTCCCCCGAGGAAGTAGTCGTACATCCGGGCCGTATTCGGCGTTTCCGGATCAAACACGTTGATCCCCTCGCGGTGCGCCACTCCGACTACCTCCCCGCCTCGCCCGCTCCGCCCAACCGGGTGCTGGCGGCCACGAGCGCGTCGACCAGGACCAACGGGTCGGGCCGCGGCTCCTCGGCCGGTCGCCGCAACCAGAACACCCGCCCGCCGTCGGGGGTCAGCGAGGGCGGCAGGAGGACGTACGAACCGGCCGCGTGCCACAGCACGGTGAAGGGGTCGCGCCGGACACGCATACGGCCACGCGACACCGAAGGCGCCACGCCGCCGGCCTCGCCGGCCTCGACCCTCCGGCTGTCGACGAAGAACAGATACCTGTCCTCGCGCACCGCCACGGGAGCCATGGGCCTGCCCGTCTTGCGCTCCAGGTCGTCGAGAACGGACGCGCCCGCCATCGCGGGCGCGTCTAGCACGTCCACCCCGAGGCCGGTGGCCAACAGGATGCCCGCGTCCGGCCGGCGCTGCCGCCGGGCCGCAACCGCCTCGGGATCGGCGGTGGCCTCATCTCGCCAGTCCGGCGAAATCGGATGCGCACCCGGTTCCGGGCACTGCCGTCTCCCGCACGAGCAGCGCGCTCCGTCCGCTAACGGGCGATGCGCCAGCACCGTGGGCCACGTCAGCTCGGCGTACTCCAGGTCAGCCGCCACCAGCCGCTCCCGCATGGTTTCCCGCAAATCCTTCGTGGTCAACGCCCCCATCAGGCCGCTCCTGTATCTGTTAGTCCCCTCATACCAATAAGGCGTATGTGGAGCGTTACACGCCCAACTGGTGCTGTCAAGCCGAATCACTGGTACCTTCGGCACATGTCCAAGGCGGAGCTATCGCCACATGTCCAGAAGGAGGTAGATGTGGCTCGCAATGAGGGGTCCCTCTATCGGCGGGTCGCTGACGACCTACGTCGCAAGATCGAGACCGGCCAGTTGCAGCCCGGCAACGAGCTCCCGTCCGAGCGCATGCTCATCGGGAGTTACAAGGCGAGCCGCAACACGGTCCGCAAGGCGCTGGACCTTCTCATCAACGAGGGACTGGTGAGCAGCCACCAGGGAAAGGGCTACTTCGTGCGGCAGGACAACACTCTGCCCTACTACGGCAGGCGACTCGAAACCAAGCTGATGGGAAGCAGCGAAATCTACCAGGTCTGGGAGGCGGACCTGCGAGAGCTGGGCCGCGAACCCAGAGGGGATCTGAACGTGTCCTCGACCGAGCCGCCGGCCGACATCGCGCGCATGCTGAGACTCGACGAGGGCCAGGGTGTGATCGCGCGCAAACGAACGAGGTTGGTCGACGACCAGCCATATGCGTTCGACGCCACCTACTACCCGTACGCGCTGGTGGAGAATTCGCGGCTGCTGGGGGCTGTTGACATCCCTGGTGATCCGGACGAGGTTCTGGCGGAGCTGGGGCACAAGCTGAAGCGGTACGACGACGAGGTCCGCGCCCGGATGCCGAACCCGGAGGAGGAGCGTGCGCTGAGAGTGCCTCCCGGTACTCCGGTCACCGAGCTCGCCAGGATCGGTTACGACCAGGCCGACACCCCGGTCCGCGTGCATCTGGCGGTGCTGCCCGGCGACAGGCTCCGCCTGGTCTACGAGCATGGACGAGAATGAGCGCTGCCCACGAAACGGCGGGACCCCCACCGGATCGTGCCGGCGAGGGTCCCGTCGATGCGGCGGACGGAGGCTACTGGAGCAGGTTGTCGAATTCCCCGTCCTTGGCGCCCAGAAGAAGGGCCTTGAACTCGCTTCGCGTGTAGATCAGTGCCGGCCCACCCGGGTGCCGGGAGTTGCGCACTGCCACGTTCCCGTCCGGGAGCCCGGCGACCTCGACGCAGTTGCCTGTCGAGTTGCTGTATCGACTCTTCTGCCACTTGGCGCCCGAGAGCGCGGTGGCAGCCATGCCGTTGTCATGTGTCTGGTGCATTTAAGTCTCCTGGAGAATCCTGCTGAGGATCTCGACGGTGCTGCCCGGAGGTTCGCTCTCCACACAGAGCAACTCCATCGCCTCCATGTACGCATCCACGTCGTCGCGTTTGTCCAGGTAGAGGGCGCTGGTCAGCTGCTCGACGTAGACCACATCCGGTAGGTCCGCCTCGGGGAACCGAAGGATGGTGAAGGCCCCAGCCTCCGCGGCGTGGCCGCCTCGGTCGAACGGCATCACCTGCAGCGTGACGCTCGGCATCTTGGTGGCCTCGATCAGCCGCTCGATCTGGGCCTGCATGACCTCGGGACCACCGACTGGACGACGCAACGCCGCCTCGTCGATCACTGCCCACAGGCGGGGAGCATCCGGCCGGGCGAGCAGCCTCTGACGGGTCATCCGCAGGCTGACCCTTTGCTCTATCTCCTCATGAGGAGCGGCCGAGTGGCCACGTCTGGTGATGGCACGGGCATAGTCCTCGGTCTGCAGGAGGCCGGGAATGAACTGGACCTCGTAGGTACGGATGAGCGTCGCCGCCTCTTCCAGTCCCACGTACACCTGGAACCAGCTGGGCAGGATCTCGCCGTACCTGTGCCACCAACCGGGCGTGTTGGCCTCGCGGGCGAGGTTGAGGAGGGCATCCCTCTCTGCCTCATCCGTGACGCCATACAGCGAGAGCAGGTCCGCGACGTCCCGTTCCTTGAAACTGACCCTGCCGAGCTCCATTCGGCTGATCTTGGATCCCGAGGCGCGGATGGTGTAGCCCGCGTCCTCGCGTGTGATCGCCTTCGCCTCACGAAGCTGCCGCAGCTCAGAGCCAAGAAGGATACGTAGAACGGTCGGCCCGCTCCCCGGCTGAGCCGTGGTCACGCCTTACCTCCCAGAGCACAGATCAGGCCACAGTTTGCCACTCCCTTCCTTATTCGGCTGGCGTAGTTCACATCAATTTTTCTTCTGCATTAGCCATCTGCACGTGCATTAGCCCTTGCGTTTGCATGCTACTTGGAGCATGATAGCGTACGTGCACTCCGACTCGCGTTGTGTGATCGATCGGACTCGCCGGGGACCACGTATGACTGGACACGCAGCGGCCCGCTGGACCGCCGAAGAGACGCCCACCACCGCTAACCAGGAATGGCCGTGGGGGCTCGCGCCCCGGGAGGAGCCGGTATGGCGGGTCGGGCACCTGCGGCCATCACACCCATACCTCGGCCCGAGCGGGGCTTCCGCCGACGCGACGGCGTGCGCCCTTCGTCCCCAGCCGGAGTCGGTCAAGGTCGCTCGGGACTTCGCCAGGCGGACGCTCGGCGGCTGGAATATGACGGCTCTGTACGACGACTTGGCCCTGGTGGTCTCCGAGCTGGTAACCAACGCCCTGCGGCACGCCGTACTGACCTGCGGCGAGGCCCGTGAGGCACAGCCCGAACCCTGCGCGGCGACGTACCCGGACCCCCGCCGGCCGATCCGGCTGAGCCTGCAGCGCAACGGCGCGCACGTGGTCTGCGCGGTCACCGATCCCAGCGACGACATACCTCAGCGCAGGCAACCCGACCACATCGCCGAGACCGGCCGTGGCCTGCATCTGGTGGAATCGTTCAGCCGCGCCTGGGGCTGGACGCCCCTGGCCGGTCGGGGAAAGGTCGTCTGGGCGCTGTTTTCCCTGGGCGGATGAGCGCCCCACCTAGTTCTTGACTTCTCCTCAACTGATCCGGAATCGCGGAGCCCGGCGTCACGCATTCGGGTGACTAGGGGCCCGAGCCGGCCCTATGATTCGGGCACAACTTGATTCGGTCCAGATTCCGTCGATCGGGGGGGACCGAACAGGAGGAAGAGCTAGTGGCAGACCAGCACTCGGCACCTGGCGGTGTCGACGTCAGCCGGCCAAACGTCGCCCGCATGTACGACTACTGGCTCGGCGGTAAGGACAACTTCCCCGCCGACCGGGAGGCCGCGGAGAAGATCCTCACCTACATACCGGACGGACGCGACCAGGCCCACGCCAACCGCAAGTTCCTCCGCCGGGCAGTACGTTTCATGATCGACGATGGCATCCGGCAGTTCATCGATATCGGCACCGGCCTACCCACGCAGGGGCAGGTTCACCAGGTCGCCGGCGAGATCGCACCCGAGACACGGGTCGTCTACGTCGACAACGACCCCGTCGCGATCGCGCATGCCCGGGCGTTGCTGCAGGACACCGAGCAGGTAGGCGTCGCCCAGGCCGATCTCCGCGAGCCCGAGAAGATCCTCCAGCACCCCGACACGCGGGCCCTCATCGACTTCGACAAGCCGTACGGCCTGATGCTCCTGGCCATCATGCACTTCATCCCCGACGAAGAGGACCCGGCCGGCATCCTTGGCCAGTTCCGCGACGCCATGGCGCCCGGCAGCTACCTGGCCATCTCCCACACGACGACTGACTACCGGCCGGAGGCAGGAGCAGGGGCGGCGGCGGTCTGGCAACAGTCCAACGCCGCCATGTGGCCGCGCACCAAGGCCGAGCTGACCCGCTTCTTCGAAGGGTTCGACCTGGTGCGGCCAGGCATCGTCGACGTGAAGGTGTGGGACACGGACACGACCGACAACCCGGAGGACACGGTCGTCTACGGGGCCGTCGGCCGCAGGCCCTGATCCGGGCGGCACCTCAGCGGCGGCCTTTTAGGGGGTGTCCCGCTGGGCCTCCCGCTCGGCGTCCTCCTCCTCGGCGCCTTCCTTTCCTGCGCTCTCGGCCTCCTGCTGCACCGCCTCGGCGGCGCCGATGACCGTACGGTGTCGCTGCCGCGTCTCCGGGTGCAGCGGGAGCGTCCACCCCACGGTGTCCTCCATGATGCCGAGCACCCTGCCAACAGGCACGCTCAACACCAGGGCGGCGATGCACAGCCACAGCAGCCACCAGGCATGCAGGATCAGCGCGGCACCGCCGGCCGCGAAGGCCAGGGTCACCACGCCGACCACCACCCAGGACGAGAGCTTCCCGTGCGGGCTGCCGTGCTCGGTCAACGGGCGGGGCTCACTCATATCGGGGTTATTCCACCTCGCCCGCGTCCTTAGTCGCCGTGGGCCGACCGTCCGTGGTGCAGCGTCGAACCCGACGCCGGGTCGAACGCGTGCAGCCCCTCCGTTTCCACGGCCACCTCGATGACGCTGCCCGGAAGCACGCCGGTATGCGCGGGAAAGCGGGCGACGAGTTCGGTGTCCTTTCCGCCCTCCGTGCAGGTACCGGGCGCGGGGACGCAGGTCACGTACGCGTCGGTGCCCAGCCGGGCGACCCGCCTCACCAACACCCGCAGGCGGCGCTCCGCCGTCACGCGGCCGGCGGACGTCTCATGGAGGTGCTCCGGTCGCGCGGCCAGGACGACGTCGCGGCCGACCTGAGATCGCAGCCAACCGGCGACCGGGCCGAGGAGCAGCCGCTGGTCGTCGACCACCGCCCACGCCCGGGTGCCCTCGGCGCGCAGTCGGGCGCGGATAAGGCTGCTGGGCTGGTGGCCGATGAACCCCGCGACGAACAGGTTGGCGGGCCGGTCGTACAGCATCCGGGGCCGATCCACCTGCTGGAGCACGCCGTCCCGGAGCACCGCGACCCGGTCGCCGACCGCCATCGCCTCGGTCTGGTCGTGCGTCACGTACAGGGCGGTCACGCCGAGGCCCTTGATGAGGCGGGGGATCTCGCTGCGCAGCCGCTGGCGACGCGGGGCGTCGAGGTTGCCGAGCGGCTCGTCGAGCAGGAAGACCCTGGGGACCCGGACCAGCGACCGGCCGACCACTACCCGCTGCCGCTGGCCTAACGACAGCGTGCGGGGCATACGCCGGAGAAGCCGCCCGATCCCGAGGACGCGCGCCTCCGCGCCGACACGCTCACGGATCTCGTTCTTCGGGTATTTGCGGACCTCCAGCCCGAACCCGAGGTTGCGGCCGACGGTGAGCAGCGGGTACGTGCTGTCCCGCTGAAACGCCATGGCGACGTCGCGCTTGTGCGGCGGCACGTCGTTGACGAGCTCGTCGCCCACCCGGATCTCCCCGCTTGTGGCGCTCTCCAGCCCCGCGACGAGGCGTAGCAGCGTCGTCTTGCCCGCTCCGGACGGGCCGACGACGCTCATCAGCTCGCCGTCCGCCACGTGCAGGCTGACGTTGGACAGCACCTTGCTGCCGGCGCCGTCGACGTAGGAGACGTCGTCGATCCGCAGCTCAGCCATGATTGGGGTGCTCGACGAGAGCGATCACCCTGCTGGACATGAACCGCGAGGTACGTACCGCGGTACCGGTCCTGGTGACCTCGCTGACCTCGACGATCCCCCTGCCGGTCGTGACCTCGACGCGGCGGCCGGCCCGCGTCGCCTCGACGACGTAGGTCCGTGGGGTGCCGCCCGCGTCGATGACGATTTCCACCTTCTCGCCCTTCATATCCTCTATAACGCGCCCAAACCCGGCAGAAGTCCACAGGAGCGGGCCAAACGGCAGGTCAAGAGCGTTAGCGCGCTCGTCCTTACTCGTCGTACAGGACGACGTGGATCTCGCCGGGGCCGTGCACGGCGCGGACGGTGGTGAGCTCGATGTCACCGGAGCTGCTCGGCCCGGTGACGAGGTTCATCGCCGACGGCACGGGCCGCAACGCCGCGAGCGCCTCGACCGCATCGGCGTAGGTCGGGACGAGGCGAGCCTGCGGCACCAGCGCGACGTGTACCGGTGGCACCAGCGACGTGCTGCGCGGACGGTCGGCGTCGAAGGCGAGCGCGAGGGTGCCCGTCTCCTCGGCGGCGGCGACGGCTCCCGTCACGCCCACCTCCGCCCCCCACGGATCTTCGACGACGTGCAGCCCGTCGGCCACCCCGTCCAGGTCGGGGTGCTTGTCGACCACGACGGGCCGGGTACCGCACAGCCGCCTGACCTCCTCGACGGCCTCCGCCCGGCTGGGCAGCGCGACGGCGCGCCCGCCGACCTGCTCCAAGGCCGCGATGTAGCGGCGCGGATCCGACCTGGTAGCCCTCGGGGTCACCCGCTTCGTGGTCATCCGCTCATCTCCTTCACCCCGGCTCCCCCCGGTGGGATCGGAACCACCGGCGGAAGGCTCCGGCCGCGCGGAGCGGCGGCACGTCGCGGCCGCGGCTCCAGCTGCGGGCGAGGGACGCGGTCCTACCTACCAGCCCTCCGGGCAGCAGCCCTGCGAGGCGGCCTCCCAACAGCGACGCCCGGTAGCCCAGCGGGGAGCCCCACAGCCGGCTCCAGGCGGCCCAGCCGACCCGGGCCGGGCCCCGATGCCGCCGCTCGTAGTCGGCCCGAAGGTCGACCAGCATGTCCGGCAGCGGGATCTTGACTGGGCAGGCGTCGTAGCAGGCCCCGCACAACGACGAGAGGAACGGGAGATCCGCGCCCTCCTCCTGGTCACCGATCAGTGGGGTGAGCACCGCGCCGATCGGCCCGCCGTACACCGCGTTGTACGCGTGGCCGCCGCCGACCGTACGGAACACCGGGCAGGCGACCTGGCACGCGCCGCATCGGATGCAGGCGAGGACCTCCTCGTACTGGGTCCCGGGGATCCGGCTTCGCCCGTTGTCCAGGATGATCAGGTGCAGCTCCTCGGGGCCGTCGGCCTCGCCCGGCCGGCGTGGCCCGGTGACCATCGTCTGGTAGACCGACACCCGCTGCCGGGTCGCCGCATGCGAAAGCAGCGGGACGAGCACGCCGAGGTCGGTGAACCGGGGGATGACCTTCTCCAGCGTCATCACCGCGACGTGGATCCGCGGCTGTGAGGTCACCATCCGGGCGTTGCCCTCGTTGGTGACGGTCACCAGCGTCCCGGTGTCGGCACAGGCGAAGTTGACGCCGGAGATGCCCATGTCGGCACCGTGGAAGTCGTCGCGCAGCCGGCGCCGCGCGAACGCAGCGAGCTGCTCGGGGGCGTCGGGCAACCGCTCACCGCCGAGCCGCTCGAACAGGTCGTGGATGTCGGCGCGGCTCTTGTGGATCGCCGGGGCGATGATGTGGCCCGGCCGTTCGTCCGCGAGCTGCACGATGTACTCGCCCAGGTCGGTCTCCACCACCTCGACGCCATGCTCCTCCAGGTACGGACCGAGCTCGATCTCCTCGGACACCATCGACTTCGACTTGATCGCCAGCCGTACGTCGCCGTCCCGGGCGATCTCACCGACGATGCGGCGGGCGTCGTCCGGTGTCGTGGCCCGGTGCACCCGGCCGCCGTGCTCCTCCACCCGCTCGGTGAGCCGACGGAGGTAGCCCTCGAGATCGCGCAGGGTCTCCCGGCGGATGGCCGCGCCCCGCTCGCGCAGCTCCGCCATCGCCGGCGGCCACTTGTCGGCGTTCCAGTTCATGTTCCGCTGGACCAATCGCGCGTTGGTCGCACCGGTGACCGGGCGGGCGACGGCCTCCCGGGTCACCAGCGGCAGCGGCCGGCGGACCAGCGGCTCGCTCGCGGCCGCCCAGGCGGGACGTTCGGGACGCAGCCGCTCCCGTCCGCGCAGGGCGCTGGAGCTCATTGCGGCACCTCCATGGCGTCGCGGATCAGTTCGGCGATGTGCCGGGTCCGTACCCCACGGCCGGCGGCCCGGGCCCGCGCGGCCAGGTGCAGCAGGCATCCCGGGTCCGCGGAGACCAGGTACTCCGCGGAGGTCTCCCCGGCGTCGGCGAGCTTCTGGTCGGCGAGCGCCACCGACACCTCCGGGAACTTCGTGGCGAACGTGCCGCCGAACCCGCAGCACTGCTCGCTGTTCGGCATCTCGACCAGGCGTACCCCGTTGATCCGCTCCAGCACCTGCCGAGGCGCACGCTGCTCGCCCAGGCTGCGCAGCATGTGGCAGGAGTCGTGGTACGTGACGGTGGCGTCCAGGCGCAGCTCCAGGTCGGACCCGTACGCGGCCACGAACTGGGTGAGCTCGTAGAGTCGGTCGACCACCTTGCTGGCCCGCTCCGCCCACGGCTCCTCCAGCACCCGTGGGTAGTGGTGGTGCACCGTCGACGCGCACGAGCCAGAAGGACTCACCACCGCCTCGTACGGCTCGAAGGTCCGCACCCACCGCCGCATCAGCCGGCGCGCGTCGTCCGGGAAGCCCGAGTTCAGTGCCGGCTGCCCACAGCACGTCTGCTCCTGCGGGAACTCGACCCGGCAGCCGAGCGACTCCAGGATCTCGACTGCGGCTCGGGCCGGACCGGGCGCGGCGAGGTCGGCGACGCAGGAGACGAACAGGGCGACCCGGCGCGGCGGCTCCGTCACGAGGCGCTCCCCGAACTGAGCATCGCAGCGAGCGTAAGCGAGCGAGGAGCGGAGGGGAAGGGAGCGCCGGGCAGCAGGGTCATGACATCGGATCTTTGTTTCGCCTCGGGGCGGACGTCAAGGCGACGCATCCTCGCCCTCGTCCTGGAGATAGCGGTGCAGCCAGCGCTCGACCTCCGCGACGTGTACGGTGGCGGCGGCGAGCGCAAGGGGCCCGTCGTGCCGGCCGAGCGCCCGGTGGATCGCCTCGTGCTGCTGGCACGTCCACTCGACGATGCCGTCCTCGACGATCCCCCGCCACACCCGCACCCGGACGGTGCGCTGCGCCACGCTTCGGCAGAGCATCAGCAGGGTCTCGTTTCCGGTCGCCTGGACGATCTTCTCGTGGAAGTCGAGGTCGTGGTGGACCAGCTCCTCGGCGGAGGAGCTGTCCCACATCCGGGCGGTGAGCCCGGATAGCTCCGCGAGGTCGGCGTCATTGATCCGGGAGGCGGCGAGCGCGGTCGCCGCCGGTTCGAGCAGCCGGCGCACCTCGAACAGCTCGGCGATGGTTTGGTCCTGGGCGAGGTCGACGGCGAACGACAGCGCCTCGAGCAGCACGTCCGGGCGGAGGCTGGTCACGTACGTACCGTCGCCCTGGCGCACGTCGAGCACCCGGATCAACGACAGCGCCCGCACCGCCTCACGCAGCGAGTTGCGGGACAGCCCGAGCTCGGCCGCGAGCTCCCGTTCCTTGGACAGCCGGTCGCCCGGGCGCAGCTGCCCGGACACGATGAGCTCCTTGATCTTGATGATCGCGTCGTCGGTCAGGCTCATGGCGATCTTCCCGGAACGCGGAGGCCGGTCAGCCCGCCGTCGACGGTCAGCATCGTCCCGGTGCAGAACGCCGAGGAGGGGTCGGCGAGGTAGGCGATCGCGGCGGCCACCTCTTCGGCGGCGCCGAGGCGCCCGACCGGCTGGCGGGCGGCCAGCCGGTCCCGCTCGGCCGCCGGGTCCTCCGACCCCGAGAGCAGCCGACCCACCCACGGGGTGTCGATCGTCCCGGGACACACGCCGCACACCCGGACCCCGTCGTCCAGCAGGTCGGCCGCGGTGGCCAGGGTCAGCGCGTACAGGGCGCCCTTGCTGGCGCTGTAGAGGGCACGCCGCGGCAGCCCGACCGTCGCCGCCACGGAGCACGTTGTGACGATCGCCGGGGTTTGCGAGCGGCGCAGGTACGGGAGCGCGGCGCGGACGGTTCGGACGACGCCGAGAAGGTTGACGTCTAGCACGCGGCGCCATTCGTCGAGGTCGCCCTCATCGAGGGCGCCGACCGCGCCGATGCCGGCGTTGGCGACCACGATGTCCACGCCTCCGTACCGCCGGGCTACCTCGGCGACCGCCGTGTCCACCGCCTGCTGGTCGCGTACGTCCGCGGTGAGGCCGAGGACGCCGGGCATTCCGCTCGGCGGCCGTACGTCGAGCGCGCCCACCCGAGCGCCGGCACCGGCGAGCAGCGTCGCGGTCGCCAGGCCGATGCCCGATCCACCTCCGGTGACGACCGCGGCGGTCCCGTCGAAGCCCATGGGTCCGGTACCTCCTCGACACTCAACGGGGGGCGGGCGACCACACGGGGCCGTCCGGGAAGCGGTACCCCCGCAGCGTCTCGGACTTGATCTCGGCGCTGTACCCAGGGGCTGCGGGCGGGAAGTAGCGTCCCATGCGGAGGTCTACCGGGTGCACGAAGTGCTCGTGCAGGTGATCTACGTACTCGATCACGCGGTCGGTCATCGATCCGCTCACCGCTACGTAGTCGACCATCGACAGGTGCTGGACGAGCTCGCACAGCCCTACGCCGCCAGCATGCGGGCAGACCGGCACGCCGTACTTGGCGGCGAGCAGCAAGACCGCGAGCACCTCGTTCACTCCGCCCAGCCGGCACGCGTCCACCTGGCAGAACGAAATCGCCTCGGCCTGGAGGAGCTGCTTGAACACCACCCGGTTCTGCACGTGCTCCCCGGTGGCGACGCCGATCGGGGCGACAGCGCGGGCGACCGCCGCGTGGCCGAGCACGTCGTCAGGGCTCGTCGGCTCCTCGATCCACCAGGGATCGAAAGGCTTCAGGTCCTCCATCCAGGCGATCGCCTCGTCGACGCTCCACCGCTGGTTGGCGTCGACCATGAGCTTGCGGTCCGGCCCGATGATCTCCCGGACGATACGGCAGCGCCGTACGTCGTCGGCCAGGTCGGCGCCGACCTTGAGCTTCACGTGTCCCCAGCCGGCGGCCACGGCATCCTCGGCCAGCCGGCGCAGCTTGGCGTCGTCGTAGCCGAGCCACCCGGCCGAGGTGGTGTACGCCGGGTACCCGGCACGCCGCAGGTACGCCTCCCGCTCCGGCTTTCCCGGCTCTTGGCGCCGCAGCAGCTCGACGGCCTCCTCGGGGGGAAGGACGTCGCGGATGTAGCGGAAGTCCACGCACCCTGCCAGCTGCTCAGGTGTCATGTCGACCAGCAGCTTCCACAGCGGCAACCCGGCCACCTTGGCGTACAGGTCCCACACCGCGTTGACGACCGCGGCGGTCGCCAGGTGGATGACGCCCTTCTCCGGGCCGACCCAGCGCAGCTGGGAGTCCCCGGTGACGTGCCGCCAGAAGCCCCCTGGATCGGCGAAGACCTCGCTCAGCCGCAACCCGACGAGCAGCGGCGCCAGCGACTCGATGGCGGCGACACACAGCTCGTTGCCGCGCCCGATGGTGAACGTGAACCCGTGGCCGGACAGGCCGTCTGCCCTGTCCGTGCGCACGATCACGTAGGCGGCGGAGTAGTCCGGGTCCGGGTTCATCGCGTCCGAACCGTCGAGTGCCCGGGAGGTCGGGAAGCGCAGGTCGACGGTATCCAGGCGGGTGATCGTGCCGTCGGTCACGAGGCCGCCCCTTTACCCGCCGGCGCGCCGACCAGGCGGACCCCGTTGATCAGCGAACCGAGGCCGGTCGCGGCGATCTCCACCTCGTCGCCGTCGGACAGGGTGAAGTCCTCGGGAGGCACAATCGAGGTGCCGGTCAACAGGACCCCGCCGTCCGGGAACGAGCACGCGGCGAACAGCCAGTCGAGCAGGTCGTCGACGGTCCGGCGCATCCGCGCGAGGTGGACGGTGTCCTCGAACTCGGTCACCCCGGCCCGGCGCACGATCAGCGAGATCCGCATCTCGGCGAGCGGCGGGGCCTCGGCGAGCGGCACGACGCACGGACCGATCGCGCAGCTCCCGTCGTAGATCTTCGCCTGCGGAAGGTAGAGCGGGTTCTCGCCCTCGATGCTGCGCGACGACACGTCGTCGCCGAGCACGTACCCGACGGCCCGGCCACTCGCGTCCGCGACCACCCCCAGCTCCGGCTCGGGTACGTCCCAGGTGGAGTCGCGCCGTACCCCGATGTCCTGGCCGGGTCCCCGTGCGGTGCCCGGCAGGGCCTTGAGGAAGATCTCGGGACGTACGGCGTCGTACACGTGGTCGTAGAAGTCGAGGCCGTGCGACTCCTCCTTACGCGCCTCGCGGCTGCGCTGGAACGTGACCCCGGCGGCCCAGATGGGCTGTGCGTCGACGGGAGCGAGCGGTCGGGCGGTCGCGGGAGCCGGCCCAGTGACTGGCCCCATGGCGGGCAACACGGTGAGGTCGGCGAGCCCCGGGCCGTCGTCGGCGAGCAACCGGGCCAGGGTGAGCTCGTCCTCCAGGAGCTCGGCGGGACCGGCCTCGACCGTACCCCGGGCCAGCCGCGGGCCGTCCGCGGTGGCCACCCGCCACAGCGCCGTCGTCATGCTCGCGCTCCCTCCCTTACCGCACTCACCGGCTCGTCAGCCGGCCGGGTTGATCATGAAGGTCCGGGTCGAGGTGTAGAACTCGCGTGCCGCCTTGCCCTGCTCGCGCGGCCCGTAGCTGGACGACTTCTCGCCGCCGAACGGCGCCCAGAAGTCCACACCGGAGGTGGGTGCGTTCACCCGCACCAGACCGGTGTCCAGCTCGCTCACCAGGCCCAGCGCGGCGTCAAGATCCCGGGTGTATACGGAGGTGACGAGCCCGTACCGGACCGCGTTGTTGAGCCGTACGGCCGCGGACGCATCCGGTGCGGACTGCACGGCGGTGATCGGGCCGAAGACCTCCTCGGTGACGAGCTGGCTGCCGGCCGGGGCGTTCGTCACCACCGTCGGCTCGACGTACCAACCCGACCGGTCCGGCGCACGGCCGCCCACCAGCACCCGGGCACCGTCGGCGGCCGCACGCTGGGCCGCCGCGACCACCGCGTCGCGGGCCGCCTCCTCGATCACCGGCCCGACGGCGGTTTCCGCCTCCCCCGGATCGCCGAGGCGCTGCCCCCCGACGGCCGCGACCAGCGCGTCGGTCACCTCGGCGGCCCGAGCCTCGTTGCCGACCGCGATCACCCGGCTGGTCGCCGTGCACTTCTGCCCCGCGTACCCCATCGCCGCGAAGGCGACCTGCTGCATCGCGGAGTCGAGGTCGGCGTCCGGGAGCACTATCGACGCGTTGAGACCGCCCATCTCCGCCTGTACCGGCACGCCGCGCCCGGCTGCCGCGGCGGCGACCGACCCCCCGGCCGCCACCGACCCGGTGAACGACACCGCGTCGGCGTTGTCCACCACCGCCCGACCGGCCTCGACGTCGCCCGGAAGCACGTGGAAAAGCCCGTCCGGCAGCACCGCCGAGAGCAGCTCGCCCAGTCGCAGCGCGAGCGCGGTGGCCTCGGGCGCCGGCTTGAGCAGGACCGCGTTGCCGAACGCGAGCGCGGGTGCGGCCTTCCACAACGGGATGGCCAGCGGGAAGTTCCACGGGGTGATGAGGCCGGCGACGCCGTGCGGACGCCGGCGCATGTACAGCAGGGCCCGTGGGTTCGCGGACGGGAGCGTCTCGCCGTCCGGGTCGATGGCCTGCTGAGCGAAGTACCGCAGGATCGCGACGGCACGCGCCGCCTCGCCGCGTGCCTCGGTGACCGGCTTGCCGACCTCGTCGACCATCAACGCGGTGAACTCTTCGCTCGCGTTCGCGATCCGCTCTCCGGCCGCGGCGAGCGCCTGGGCGCGGGACAGTCCGCCGGCACGTTCCCACTCGCGTCCTGCCTCGCCTGCACGCGTGGCGGCGGCCGCGACGGCGGCCTCGTCGGCGTCGGGTGTCTCGACTAGGACCCGATCCGGTGCCTGCGGGGAGCGGCTGACTACCACGGGTGACCTCCTCGCTGTCGGTTTACCCGCACGATGATGACACCGATCCGCGACACGGGGCAGACATCGGACCATCGGCCCGTCTCGGCTTGGCGAATGCCTCTACATGAGGTTAGCGACCGGGGATTGAGCTAGAAAGATCGGATGTGTCTTACCGGTCTTCCTCGGAGGTCGACTGGCCGTTCTGGCCGTCCGGCGACTCCCTGCGCATGCTCCGGGCGCCGCCGAAGAAGCCGCCGATGCCCTCCAACGCCCGGCCCATCTCGCTCGGCACGATCCACACCTTGTTGGCGCTGCCCTCGGCGATCTGCGGCAGCGTCTGCAGGTACTGGTAGGCGAGCAGCTCGGTGCTCGGGTTGCCGTCGTGGATCGCGCGGAACACCGTGGAGATCGCCTCGGCCTGCCCCTGAGCGCGCACGGCCTGGGCCTCCGCGTCCGCCTTCGCCTTGAGCACGACGGCCTCGGACTCGCCTCGGGCCCGCAGCACGGCCGCCTGCTTCTCACCCTCCGCGGACAGGATCGAGGACTGCTTCTCGCCCTCGGCCGCGGCCAGCGCGGCGCGCCTCTCCCGGTCGGCCCGCATCTGCTTCTCCATGGCGTCCTGCATGGATGGCGGGGGGTCGATCGCCTTGAGCTCGACCCGCTTGATCCGGATACCCCACCCGGAGCCCACCTCGTTGAGCTTCCGATGCAGCTCCTCGTTGATCTGGTCGCGGGAGGACAGCGTGCGCTCAAGGTCCATGCCGACGATCACGTTCCGCAACGTCGTGATCGACTGCTGCTCCATCGCGGTGACGAAGTTGGCCACCCCGTACGTTGCCGCTTTCGGGTCCGTCACCTCGAAGGAGATGACGGTGTCGACGCTCACGGCGAGGTTGTCCCTGGTGGGTACGGGCTGCGGCGGGAAGCTGACGATCTGCTCCCGCAGGTCGACCAGGGGACGCATCCGGTCGATGAACGGGATCACGATGCTCGGGCCGGCGGTGAGCGTACGGTGGTAGCGCCCGAAGCGCTCGACGATGCCCGCCGTGGCGTGCGGCACGATCCGGATGGTCCGCAGCAAACCGACCACCGCGAGAATGACGACGACGAGGATGACGATCAGCGCAACGTTCATGGGGTCCTCGGCTGGTAAACGTGGACGAACGCGGTGGCCAGAACCAACGTACTCCTTTCCTGCCCTACGTTGCGTGATCCTAGGGCCACGTGGTGCTCGCCGGAGGTCCGCACGCGTCGCTCAGGACGAAAACGTGGCGTGTGCGTGCCACCGCCCGTCGCGCTGTTCCAGGGTGAGCGGGAGCCCGAAGCACTTCGCCAGGTTCTCCTCGGTAATGACCGATTCGATGGGGCCAGACGCCACGATCCCTCCGTCGCGCAGCAGCATGCCGTGGGTGAAGCCGGCAGGTATCTCCTCGACGTGGTGGGTGACGAGGACGAGGCAGGGCGCTGTCTCGTCGTAGGCGAGGTCGCTCAGCCGCCGCAGTAGATCCTCTCGAGCGCCCAGGTCCAGGCCGGCCGCGGGCTCGTCCAGGAGCAGCAGTTCGGGGTCGGGCATCAGGGCGCGGGCGATCTGCACCCGCTTGCGCTCCCCCTCGGACAGGGTGGCGAACCGCCGCCGGATCAGATGCGCACACCCCATCTGCTCCAGCAGCGTGACCGCCCGGTGGACGTCGGCGGAGGTGTACTCCTCCCGCCAGCGGCCGATGACCGCGTACGACGCGGTGAGCACGAGGTCGATGACCTTCTCACCCGGCGGTACCCGCTCGGCCAGCGACGCGCTGGTGAACCCGATGCGTGGTCGCAGCTCGAAGAGATCAACCGAGCCGAGCTGCTCGCCGAGGATGCGGGCGCCGCCCGCCGTCGGGTGGACAGTGGTCGCGGCGACCTGGAGCAGCGTGGTCTTGCCCGCCCCGTTAGGGCCGATGATCACCCACCGCTCGTCCTCCTCCACGGTCCAGTCGACGTCCTTGAGGAGCATCGCTCCGTCCCGCCGGACGCTGACGTCCCTGAGTTGCAGTACCTCTCCAGGGCTACTCATCGCACCCACTCGCTCGTCGGCTTGCCGCTGCCCATTGTCGTGCTCGTCACCTCGTCACGCCCATGGTCGCGGCTCCTCTGTTCGTGTCGCGTTGACCTAGCTGTGCCTGAACCTACGACACCACGCAACGCTTATGGTGGTCCGGTGTCTTCGGTTCCACCATCCGGCGTGCTCGTCGCATGGGGCAACGCCTGGCTCACCGGCCACGTCGGCCTGGATGAGGCCGTCGACGCCGTGGAGCACGCCGGCGGACCACAGGTGGCCGTCGGCATTCCCGGCGAGACCGAAGAGGTCCCGCTGCGCCGCGGGCTGGGCGCTCTACGGATCGCCGGCCTGACCGGGCTGCGCCTCGCCCTGCCGGCACCGGGAGATCCGCTGGGCCTGCCCGGGCCGGCATCCCTCAACACCGCAGCCCTCGAGGTAGGCGAGGCGGTACTCGCCGCCCTCCCAACGCCTGTCGCGCTGGTGCCGGCCGAGGATCGCCGCGGCTCGTCGTACGTGGGGGTCCGGTGGACCGCACACGAGGCACTTCGGGCGGTTCCCGACGCACCGATGCTGCCGGAGGCCGACCATGCTCTCAGCATGACGCTGCGCGAGGCGACGGAGACGCTGCTGCGCCTCGACGTCGCCTGCTGGCGTCCCGAGCTGGCCGACGCCCTGGCGACGCTGCGGGAACTCCATCACCGCGAGCCGGTGGGCGGCCTCGCCCCCGGCTACCCGCCCCGCGCCCACCGGGTGGCGGCGCTGGCCGGCCGGCTCGCCATCGTGGTCGAGCTGGCGCTGCGGGACGAGGGCGGCGCGCTCACCGCCACCGAGGCCGCGCGGCGCCGGGAGGCCCTGAACACGCTCGACCGAGCGGTGCGCCGGGCCCAGGTGGCCGCCTACAACAGCGCGCTGGAGTGCGCTCGCTGATCCTCAGTGCAGCAAACGGGAAACCGGGACACTGGCTACCGTGAAGGGCAGCTCGGGGTCCCCGGTCTCGCGCCGGTCGAACTGCGAGTTGACCACCAGCAGCCGCGCGCCGGCCAGCGCCGCCGTGGTGGGGTATCCGAACGCCGGATCGGTGTACTCCGAGACCACCCGCCCGCGGGTCGCGCCGCCACGCAGCCGTACTGTCGTGACGAGCTCGAACTGGTTACGGACCACGAAGAGCAGCCCACCGAGGACCTGGAGCCCGTCGCCGGCCAGCAACGGTCCGCCCGCGACCGGCACCTCGGCGACGCTGTTGTCCATCAGGTCGATGCGGAAGAGCTTGCCGGTGTTGGAGGCCACGGCGAGCAGCTGCCGCCCGTCACCGGTCGGGGCGATGCCGTTGAGGTTGAAGCCGGGTCCGTACTCCGCGGGGGTCCCGGTGAAGTCGAGGAACGCCTCCGGAGAGCCTGGGCTGTCTCCTTCGCGTATGGCCCCGGCCGGCACCCGCCACAGCACGGGATGCATCGAGTCGGTGAAGTACGCGTTACCCCACCGGTCGAGGGCCAGGTCGTTGACGAAGGTGCCCTCCCGCAGGCCGGTGTCGAAGCGCCTGACGAGCATCCGGGTACGGAGGTCGTACACCCACATCTGCCCGGTCGCGCCGCCGGCGACGTACAGCCGACCCTTCCGGTCGACCTTCATCCCGATGGCGGTGGTCCGGCCGTCGACGCCGCCGGGTAGGAACACCTCCAACGCTGGGCGGCGAAGGTGACCGCGGAAGATCGTGCCGTCGGTCGTGCTGCCGACGTAGAAGTGTCCGGTACCTCGGTCGAAGGCGACCCCCTCCGGAAAGACCCGGTCGCCGGGGATCGTGTAGCTGCGTGTGTCGTGCGCGGCCCTTGTCTCGGCCGCCGCCGGCGCCGTCAACCCGATGCCTAATCCCACGGCGAGGCCAGCCGTGATCAAGCTGCGGATGGTCATATCTACCTCACGGACGCGGGTGGTGGACGGTTCAGGACAAGTAAACACCGGGCGGCCTCCGTGATGGGTGTGCCGGACGGTGAGTTCGGGTCCCCGCGCGGCCCGCACCGCACCGCCGGTAGCGTTGCCGGCATGAGCAGAGACATCGCGAGCGACGCACGCAGGGACGACGCGTTGCGCACGCTGCTCATCACGCTCACCGGACGGGACCGGCCGGGGGTGACCTCCCGGCTGTTCGGCGCCCTGGCGGACCATCCGGTCCATGTCGTGGACGTCGAGCAGGTGGTGATCCGGGGCCGGCTGGTGCTGGGCGTGCTGGTGTCGTTCGAGGACGCCGCCGCCGTACCGGAGATCCAACGGGCGGTCCGGCGCGTCGGAACCGACCTGGGGATGGAGACCGAGGTAGCCACCGGAATCGGCAACGGCGACCCGAAACTGCGGGGACGGCTGCACGTGACGGTCCTCGCCGTCCCGCTGCTTCCGTCCGCCATGGCCGGCATCGCCGGCCGTATCGCGGCATGCGGCGCCAACATCGACCGGATCGTGCGGCTCGCGCACTACCCGGTCACCTGCATCGAGCTCGAGGTCTCCGGGGCGGAGCCGGAATGGCTGCGGGCCGAACTGGCCGCCGAGGCTGTAATCCGCGACGTCTCCGTGTCGGTCCAGCGCTCCGGCCTGCACCGGCGGGCCAAGCGGCTGGTGGTGATGGACGTGGACTCCACGCTCGTCCAGGGCGAGGCCATCGAGCTGCTGGCGGAGGAGGCCGACCGGACGGGCGAGCTACCGGATCAGGTACGGCGCATCACCGAGGCGGCGATGCGGGGAGAACTCGATTTCACCGCGGCGCTTCGGGAACGGGTAGCCCTGCTCAAGGGACTCGACGTCGCCGTCGTGAAGGGCGTGCGCGACCGGCTCCGACTGGCCCCCGGCGCCCGAACCCTGGTCCGTACGCTGAAGCGGCTCGACTACCGGTTCGCGATCGTCAGCGGCGGCTTCACCCAGATCACCGACGAGCTGGTCGGCGACCTCGGCATCGACTACGCGGCCGCCAACACCCTCGAGGTGGCCGACGGGAGGCTCACCGGTGAGCTTGTCGGCCCCGTCGTCGACCGTGCCGGTAAGGCCGCGGCGCTGCGGAGGTTCGCGCACCAGGCCGGCGTTCCGCTCGGCCAGACGGTGGCGATCGGGGACGGCGCCAACGACGTCGACATGATCGCCGCGGCCGGGCTGGGTATCGCCTTCAACGCCAAGCCGCTGGTCCGCGAGGTCGCCGACACCACCGTGAACGTGCCCTACCTGGACGCGATCCTCTTCATGCTCGGCATCTCCCGCGAGGAGGTGGAGGCCGCCGACGCCGAGGACGACGTCCAGGACGATGCCGGGGACAGCGAGGCCCTACCGTAGAGCCCATGCCGGCGGATGAGATCGAGGCGCTGGCCTTCGACGTTTTCGGCACGGTCGTCGACTGGCGTTCCGGGATCACCGAGGCGTTCACCAGGGTGGGTGACCGCGCCGGGATCAGCGCCGACTGGCCGTCGGTCGCTGACGCCTGGCGGCGCCGGTACCGGCCCACCCTGGATCGGGTAACGCGGGGCGAGCTGGCCTGGCAGAACTTCGACGGCCTGCACCGGATCATGCTCGACGACGTGCTCGCCGAGCACGGCCTCGACGGGTCCGACGGCCTCGGCGAGGCCGACCGGGAGGAGATGGTCAGGGCCTGGCACGGCCTGCCGCCCTGGCCGGATGCCGTACCGGGCCTCACCCGGCTTCGGGAGCGCTTCATCCTGTCCACCCTGTCGAACGGCCACGTGGCGATGCTGGTCCACCTCGCCAAGGGCGGCGGGCTGCCGTTCGACTGCATCCTGTCGGTCGAGCTCGTGGGCACGTACAAGCCCGATCCGGAGGTGTACCGCTCGGCGTCCCGCTTCCTCGACCTGCCGCCGGAACGCGTGCTCATGGTCGCCTGCCATCCCTACGACCTGCGGGCGGCCGCCGCGGAGGGGATGCGCACCGGCTTCGTGACCCGGCCACTCGAATGGGGCCCGGACACCCGCGTCGAGCCGCCGCCCGAGGGGGTGGACCTCGTCGCCGAGGACTTCAACGATCTCGCGGCACGGCTGGGCTGCTGACGCTTCCCCTTTGGCCGTGAGACGGCGTCCAGAACTGCGCCAGCCGCCCAGCGTCCTCGGCGAGCGCAGCCCACGGCTCGGTGAACTCGACCAGCGCCAGGGCGCAGGTGGGGAAGCCCTCGACCGGGTCGGCGTCAGCGATCAGGGTGGCGACGAGCTGCTGGACGGACGGGTTGTGGCCCACCAACAGCAGTGAGTCCACCTCGTCGTCGGTTTCCCGGACGACCTCGCCCAAGCTCTCCACGGTGTTGCGGTAGAGGCGGTCGTCGTAGCGGACGGGCACGTCCCCGCCCGCCCCGGACTCGGCCAGCTCGGCGGCGGCCGCGGCCCAGGTCTGCCGGGCCCGCAGCGCCGGCGAGCAGACGACCAGACCGATCGGCATCCCGGCCGCGCGCAGCCATCGTCCGGCCGCCGAGGCATCCTTCTTTCCGCGTTTGGCCAGCGGTCGCTCCACATCGGCCAGCCCGAGTCCTGACTCCGCCTTGGCGTGCCGCAGGACGAGCAGCCTGCGCCCGTGCCCCGTGCCCGCCCGATCGGGGGTCATCCCCGCACCGAGCCCCAGGCCGCGAGCAACCACAATGCCGCGATGATCAGGATCATCGCCCCGACGACGATGGCGAACCCGCGGCCGCCGGACAGTGGCCGCTTCTCCATGCTTCCAGTCTCCCGAAGTTGAGTGTCGGCGTGTTCGTCACCGTGGCCCTCGAGCCGTGGCGAACACGCCGACACTCGACGTTACGCGGTGGGGGCAGACTCCTGCTCCGGAGTACCGGCCATCGCGACGGAGCGACGCTTGGACAGCACTATCGCGGAGACGATGACGCCGACGGCGATGACCACCACGACGACGCGGATCAGCAGGTTGTCGGCGTAGAGCACCACGCTCGGCGCTATCAGCAGCGACACCAGGTTCATGACCTTGATCAGAGGGTTGATCGCCGGGCCGGCGGTGTCCTTGAACGGGTCGCCGACCGTGTCCCCGATGACGGTGGCGGCGTGCGCCTCGGAACCCTTGCCGCCGTACTTGCCCTCTTCGACGAGCTTCTTCGCGTTGTCCCACGCGCCGCCCGAGTTGGCCAGGAAGACCGCCATCAGCGCACCAGCGGCGATGGCGCCGGCGAGGTACGCGCCCAGGGGCGCGTACCCGAGCGCGAAGCCGACGCCGATCGGGGTCAGCACGGCGAGCAACCCAGGGGTGGCGAGCTCGCGCAACGCGTCGCGGGTGCAGATGTCGACCACCCGCCCGTGGTCGGGTTGCTCGGTGTAGTCCATGATCCCGGGCTTGTTCCGGAACTGCTCCCGCACCTCGAACACCACCCGGCCCGCGGCCCGGCCCACTGCCATGATCGCCAGACCGGAGAACATGAAGACCACCGCCGCTCCGATGATCAGACCGACGAGCACGTTCGGGGCGTCCACGGACAGGCTGAACTGCGAGGCCTGCTCACCCGAGCGCACGAGAGCGCTCTCGACCTCGGTGCGGAACGACCCGAACAGCGCGGTCGCGGCGAGCACCGCTGTCGCTATCGCGATGCCCTTGGTGATGGCCTTGGTGGTGTTGCCGACCGCGTCCAGGCTCTCCAGCACCCGGGCACCCTCGCCCTCGATGTCGCCGGACATCTCAGCGATGCCCTGGGCGTTGTCGGACACCGGGCCGAAGGTGTCCATGGACACGATCACCCCGACGGTGGTGAGCAGCCCGGTGCCGGCGAGGGCCACCGCGAACAGGGCGACCGTCGTGTTGCCGGCGCCGAGCAGGAACGCCCCGTACACCGCGGCACCGATGACCAGCGTGGAGTACACGGCGGACTCGAGGCCGACGGAGACGCCGGCGAGGATGACGGTGGCCGGACCGGTGAGCGAGGTACGGCCGATCTCCTGCACCGGCTTGCGGTTGGTCTCGGTGAAGTACCCGGTGAGTACCTGGATCGCGCTCGCCAGCAGCAGACCGATGAGCACCGCGACGAACGCGATCACCCGCGGGTCGCCGCCGATGCCGGCGATCTCCTGGCTCACCGCGGAGAGCTCGGAGAAGCTCGACGGGAGGTACCAGAAGGCGGCCAGTCCGACGAGGATCGCCGAAATGATCGCCGAAATGAAGAAGCCCCGGTTGATCGCGGCCATGCCGGTCCGATCGCCGGAGCGTGGCGTCACGCTGAAGATGCCGATCACCGCGGTGACCACGCCGATCATCGGTACCAGCAGCGGGAACACCAGCCCCTCGGCGCCGAACGCGGCCCGCCCGAGGATGAGGGAGGCGACCAGCATCACCGCGTACGACTCGAAGAGGTCGGCGGCCATGCCTGCGCAGTCGCCGACGTTGTCGCCCACGTTGTCGGCGATGGTCGCTGGGTTACGGGGATCGTCCTCCGGGATACCCCGCTCGACCTTGCCTACCAGGTCGGCGCCGACGTCGGCGGCCTTGGTGAAGATCCCGCCGCCGACACGCATGAACATGGCGAGCAACGCGGCACCGAAACCGAAGCCCTCGAGCACCTGCGGCGCCTCGCCGTGGTACGCGAGCACGACCACCGCCGCGCCCAGCAGCCCCAGGCCCACCGTGGTCATGCCGGCCACGCCCCCGGCACGGAACGCGATACGCAGGGCCCGTTTCTCGCCCTCCTCACGGGCCGCAGCCGCCACCCGGACGTTGCCCCGGACCGCCAGCCACATGCCGATGAAGCCGGTGAGCGCCGAGAACAGCGCACCCACTATGAAGAAGGCCGACCTGCCGATGCGTACTCCCAGCGAGTCCGCGGGAAGCAGCAACAGCAGCAAGGGAATCGCTACAGCGAACCAGCCGAGGGTGCGGAACTGGCGAGCCAGGTAGGCCGCGGCCCCCTCCTGGACCGCTCGGGAGATGCGCTGCATGCGCTCGGTGCCCTGGCCGGCGGACAACACCTCGCGGACCAGCCAGCCGGCAACCGCGAGCGCCAGCAGAGCGACAACGGCAACGATGACCACCAGGGTCAGATCGCTGCCCCCCAGACTTACCGCTTCGCCTCCCTCAGCGGCGAGGTTGAGCCCAGACATCCGTCCTCCTTGACGAGGGCAAGATCATGCCCCGCGGTCGCGCACGCTGGCACCGCAGCCCGGGTCGGCGAGCACGGGGGTGCCGCCGGAGGACGCCGCGTGGCGCGGGTCCCCCGGACAGCAGTGCCGGGAGTCTACGCATGCGTAACCGTAGTCATCAAAACGGCCGCCTACACGGCTACCGCCTGCCTACATCGTTGGCTCACGAGACTACCGATTGGTCGATACGTTGCCTTCCCCGGGGTCTGACCCGCCGAGAGCGGCGTGGCTAGCAGCGTGCCGGCCAGCTCATCCGGACGCGTACACCGTCCGGCGTGCTGGAGATGTCGACGTCGTCCGCTAGCCCCGCCACGACGGCCAAGCCGACCCCCGGCGGAAGGAACTCGGGAGTGTGACCATGCTCGCCGGCACCGGCCTTCCCCGCGAGGGCGACAACGGGATCAGCGGCGGGCACGCCGTCCATCCCGTTTGCCTCGGCGCCCGGCGCCGCATCGGTCACAACCACTTCGAATCGGCCGGAGTCGTCGCGCATCTCCAGCCGGATCGGTTCCTGTGGGCAATGCCTGCGATGTTCATCCACAGCGCGCGAGCACGCCTCCCCGACAGCGAGCCGTACCTCGTCTAGCAGAGGCTCCTCCACCCCGCTCCGCCGAGCAACCGCCGTTGCGATCAGGCGCGCAGTGCGCACGTTCGCCGGCAGTGGGGTGAACGTGACCTCGACAGTGCCCATGTCCGGGTTCCGCACGCTATCCACGCGGCTATTTCTGCTGCTTCGCGTACTCCTTGGCCTCCTCAACGCTGTTGTGGATGGGGAAGACCTTGGTCAAACCGGTGATCCGGAAGATCTTGAGAATGCGCTCCTGCGTGCAGACGAGCTGGAGCGACCCCTCGTGGGCCCGTACCCGCTTGAGGCCGCCCACAAGAACACCCAGTCCCGTCGAGTCGAGAAACTCGACCCGCTCCATGTTCACAACAAGGTGGAAGTTTCCCTTGTTGACCAGCTCGATGATCAGTTCACGCAGCTTCGGCGCGGTATAGACGTCGATCTCGCCCTCCACGTCGACGACGGTGAGCCCGTCCTCGGTGTGGTCGTCCAAATGTAGATCCACAGATTCCTCCAGCGCCGTACCGCGAAATTGCTGGCGGGGCGCTACCCGCCGACCGGGGCATTCAACCATGCCCCAGTCCTCCTCGGTCCGGAAACCGCAACAACCGGTCTCGCGGTCGCGACAACCCGTAACACCCCGCGGCGTGCACACTGGAAGCCCGAGTACGGTAAGCCGCTACGCAAGGAGGGTGACGCCCCCCATGGGCCAGGCTAGCCCAGGTCCCTTCGATTCTGCCGCCGGTCGCACCACACCAGTCGGGCGCCGGCGCGCAGCCACGGACAAGGCTAGCCCAGCTCGCCCCGATGCTTCGGAATTCCTGTTCCGCCGGCTCGTCGCGGACCCGGCGCGTGGCGAACGGGTGACACACGTCGAGAACATTCCCGCGCGCGGCGGACGGCACACCGACTGGCCGGGATGGGTGCCGCCGCCCCTGGTCGACAGGCTGCGGCTGGCCGGCATCGAAGCGCCATGGGAGCATCAGGTCACCGCGGCGGACGCCGCCTGGGAGGGCCGGTCGGTGATCGTGGCGACCGGTACCGCCTCCGGCAAGTCGCTCGCCTACCTGCTTCCCGGGATCAGCGCCGTCATGGGCGGCCGTACCGCGGGCGACACCGTGCTGTACATCGCGCCCACCAAGGCGCTCGCGTACGACCAGCTCCGCGCCGTGCGAGGACTGCGGCTCACCCAGGTCCGGGCGGCGGCCTACGATGGCGACACACCGCCCGAGGAGCGTTCCTGGGTCCGCCTGCACGCCAACTACGTGCTCACCAACCCGGACATGTTGCACCACAGCATCCTCCCCGGCCACGCTCGGTGGGCACCGTTCTTCCGCCGCCTGGCCTACGTGGTGGTGGACGAGTGCCACGGCTACCGGGGAGTGTTCGGCTCCCACGTCGCCCAGGTACTGCGGCGACTGCGCCGCATCTGCGCGCGGCATGGCTCCTCCCCGACGTTCGTGCTCGCCTCGGCGACGGTCTCGGAGGCCGCAGCGTCGGCAGCGCGGCTGGTCGGCACGCCGGTCGAGGAGGTCACCGCCGACTCCTCACCGCGCGGGGCGACCGCGTTCGCCCTCTGGGAGCCACCACTCACCGAGGCGCGCGGCGAGGCCGGTGCACCGATACGGCGCACCGCTACCGCGGAGACCGCTGACATCCTCGCCGATCTCGTCATCGAGGGCGCACGCACGCTGGCCTTCGTCCGATCCCGGCGCGGCGCCGAGACGGTGTCGCTGGCGGCGCGGCGCGCGCTCGCCGCGGTCGCCCCGGAACTCGCGGACAGTACTGCCGCGTACCGCGCCGGCTACCTGCCCGAGGAACGGCGAGCCCTGGAGGGGGCGCTGCGGTCCGGTTCCCTGCTCGGCCTGGCGACGACCAACGCCCTGGAACTCGGGGTTGACATCTCCGGGTTGGACGCCGTGGTGCTCGCCGGCTGGCCGGGCACGCGTTCCTCCATGTGGCAGCAAGCGGGCCGGGCCGGCCGGGATGGCCAGGGTGCGCTGGCGGTGCTGGTGGCGCGAGACGACCCGCTGGACACCTACCTGGTACATCACCCGGAGGCGCTGTTCGGCGCACCCGTCGAGGCAACCGTGCTGGACCCGGATAATCCGTACGTCCTGGGACCGCACCTGTGCGCCGCGGCCGCCGAGCTCCCGCTGACCGACGACGACCTCGCACTGTTCGGGCCCGAGGCCCGCGGCGTCGCGGCGGATCTGGTGCGTCGCGGCCTGCTGCGGCACCGGCCCACCGGCTGGTACTGGACCCGCCGCCAGCGCGCCACCGACCTCGCCGACATCCGGGGGGTGGGCGGTCCGCCGGTGCAGATCGTGGAGGCGGCGACCGGGCGGCTGCTGGGCACCGTGGACGAGCCCGCAGCACACAGCACCGTGCACACCGGGGCCGTCTACCTGCATCAGGGGGAAAGCTACGTGGTGCGGTCGCTGGCCCTGGAGGACGCGGTGGCGCTCGTCGAGTCCGCGGAACCCGACTACACCACCTCTGCCCGGGACATCACCGACATCCGGGTCCTGGAAACGCTGCGCTCGTCCTCGTGGGGTGAGGCGACGCTGCACTTCGGTGCGGTCGAGGTGACCAACCAGGTGGTGTCGTACCAACGACGTCGCCTGTACACCGGGGAGGTGCTCGGCGAGGAGCCGCTCGACCTGCCGCCGCGCACCCTGCGCACCCGCGCCGTCTGGTGGACGGTATCGGAGGAGCAACGTAGCGGCGTGGCCGAAGGCGATCTGGATCTCCCCGGCGCCGCGCACGCGGCCGAGCACGCGTCGATCGGCCTGCTTCCGCTGTTCGCCACCTGCGACCGGTGGGACATCGGCGGGGTGTCAACATCGCTGCACGAGGACACCGGCCGGCTCACGGTCTTCGTGTACGACGGGCACGACGGGGGCGCCGGCTTCGCCGAGCGCGGTTACCGGGCGGCGGCGCGGTGGCTCGCCGCGACCCGGGAGGCGATCGAGGCCTGCGGATGCGAGGCGGGCTGTCCCTCGTGCATTCAGTCGCCGAAATGCGGCAACGGTAACGAGCCGCTGGACAAGCGCGGTGCCATCGCCCTGCTCACAACGCTGCTGGAGAGGGCTCCGGCCGAATAACCCAGTGCCGGCGCGGGTACCACCTTGTTACTCCCACTCCCGGGAGGGAGGAAGGTCATGTTCGTCATCGGGCTCATCCTCGTCGCCCTCGCCCTCGTGGCCGCGGTGGGGGTCTTCGTCAGCAACGACGCGGCCGCCCCGCTGTCGATGTTCGGCTTCACCGCGGACAGCACGACTGTCGCCGCCGTGTTCCTCGCCGGCATCGTGGTGACCGTCGTCTCCTTCATCGGGCTGTCCCTGCTCAGCTCGGGCGCCCGCAGGTCACGGCGTCGCCGGAAGGAGTTGAAGGAGGCCAGGGACCAGCAAGCAGCTCAGCGCAAGTCCGTAGCCGACCTGGAGGGCGAAAAGGCTCGGCTAGAGGAAGAGCTGGCCAAGGGGCGCGGCGAGCAGCACAAGGGTACCCCTACCGGCTGAAACAAAGACGCTCGCTCGGGGCCGCCGCGACGAATCAGGGCCGCCTGCGACGCCCACGGTAGGCACCCATGGCCGATCGCATGCCCTTCGGCGAGCGTGTGCCGCGGCGATTCCCCGCATCACCGCCCGCGGTTCCCCCGGATGCCGGGGCGACCGCCGGGGCGTGACCGCTGTGGCCGCGGAACTGACCGATGGTCCGCGACCGGTGGCGCCGACGCAGGCCACCCATGTGGGCCGCGACGAGCAGCAGAATCAGGACCACCGCCACCGTCTTCAGCCACTGGGCCGAACCGGTCACCGCCGTCCAGCTGGTCGGAGCGCCACCGGGACCGCTGGCCTCACCTCCGCCGGGGCCCTCGGATGGAAGCTCCGGCAGCGGGGCGCTGAAGCTCTGCGAGCCGGAGTTGCCCTGCGACCCTCCGATCGGCGGCAGCCCCAACGGCGACGACGACGTGCTCGACAGCGGTTGCAGCCGCGGATGAGGGCTGGCGCCGGCCGCGCTTGACGAGGCACTCGCGCCGGGCGCCGGAGACACACCGGAGGCGGTGACGCTGGGAGACGGGCTCGCCTGGCCCGGGAGGTTCACCGTGGCCGACTGCGACCGCGGCGACGCGACCGTGTCCGACGAACCGGGAGCGGTGGACCGGTGCGCCCGTACCGTGAAGCCGACGGTCCCTCCCGCGCTGCCGGCAGGCGCCGTCACGGTCGTGCTGCACAGCGAGCTACCGCAGATCCGCCCCGCGGACAGGCCGGTGCGCACCGCCTGGCCGTCCGAGGTCAGCACGTCGTAGGAGACGAGGTCGGGCTCGCTGCCTCGGTTCCATTGCAGCCGGACCTCCTGCGGCGAACGCGCCTCGGCGGACAGGCCCGTCGGCTGGCGGGCGGGAACCCGTACGGTGAACGTCCGTTTGCCCTGGGTGCCGTGCAACACGAGCACGCCCGTCTCCAAGCGGACGGTGTACGTGCCGTTGGGTGCCGCACGGGAGCCGGTGAGCGGGAGCTGGTACGACAGCGTGCCGCTGCCGCGATCGACGGTGGTGAAGCTGTCCTCGGTCGGCCGGCGAAGCATCAGCTTGCCGCTGGTGAGCAGGCCATCGACCTGCGCCTTGATCCCGACGCCGGACCCGCCCGTGAAGGTCGCGCCGTCGGAGGGGGAGACGATGCCGGTGGCGGCCGACGCCGGTGCCGCGGTGAGGGCGATGAGGGCAGCGGCGAGGAGGGATCCGGTCGCCGCGGCGCCCTTGAGCTTTCGACGGGCCTTGACGCTCCTTCGACGATGGCTCATCAGGAGGTCTTCCCCTTCATCCCGAGGTTCTGCGCGGCGCTCGGCCGGTGCCGGCATGGCCGAGCCACGGTGGAAATGCAGTTTAGGCGGAAAGAACGGAGCTTGTCCCGAAAAAGTCGGTGCGGATCGCGGAATCCGCTCACTTTCCACCTCCCGGCTGCGGCTCGGATGAGAGGCGGGTCGGCCCCGCTCTCGCCCGCGCACGCACTGTGCGCTCGCCGACGATAGATCCGAGCCGGCCGAATGGGACTTCGACCACCACATCGACCGTCCGGTCCCGCACGGTGCAAGCGACAAGCGTGCCACCATTCACACGTGCGACGGCGCCGGCTGGTTTACACGCACCGGATCCCCAGACGAGGGCGTGCCTCGCCGCGGCAAGCGCGGCGAGGTCGGCGGCGGCGCCCGCCCGATGACGGACGGCGCGGGCCTGCCCGACCACCATCACGGCCACCGCGATCGACCACAACACCGCCGCCAGAGTGAGCACCCAAATGGTGGCGGAACCCCGTTGGCCCCCGCCCCCGGTACGCCGGACCGGGGGCTGCACGGCCTCGGGACGACCTCGGGCCTGCCCGTGGGTCGAGGCGCCGTCGGGGGTCGATAGGTGCCGCATCAGGTGTCTTCCCGGATCGCCGCGGCCTCCCCGCGGACGGGCAGCGCGGCGGCACCCCCGAGGATCCCGCCGGCCGGGCGGACCTGTGTGACCACCGTGACGTGGACGAACTGGATGTCCCGCCGCACATCGATCCGCGCGCCGGCCGGCCCGATCCGCGCTGCCTCCGCGCGCACCGCATCAAGCGGCTCTCCCCGAGACGCCGCCCGGGCACCGGCCCGGGCGGCGTCGATGCAGGCGATCTGGGCCGCGGCGGCACGTACGCCCCAAAGGGATGCGACCAACACGAGCACCAGGCCCGGCAGTACGACCGCCGTCTCGGCAGTCACCGAGCCACGATCCCTGCCGGCACGCCGACGCCCGCGCCGTACCACCAAGCCGATCATCGCCGTCTCCGATCAGAACGTGACGTTCAGCGCGCGTTGGATGATGTCCACTAGGAGCTCCCTGACCTGACCGCTGGTGAGGATCTTGTAGAGCAGGGCCCCGAACCCACAGGCGGCCACCGTGCCCACGGCGTACTCGGCCGTAGACATGCCGCCGTCGCGATGGCATGGATCGAGCAGATGGCCAATGGCCCGACGTATGCGGCGCATCTCGCCCTCCCTCTGTTTGCCGGCATCCCGGCCGTTAATGGACAGTGGTCGCCTCACCGGACGAGGCGTGAACCCAGGATTGGTCATATGGCTTCGCGATGCAGGACACGGCGCAACATCTGTGGATAATTCCGTCATACGTCTAAACTGTGGACAAGAAAGGCAGATGATCAGCGCGGAGCGATTATGTGCTGAGCTATGCCGACGATCAGCGGCACCACGCCAAGAAGCACAAAGGCCGGAAGGAAACACAATCCGAGCGGCGCCGCGGCCCACACCCCAACTTTCTGCGCGGCGACGAACGCCGCGCGCCGACGCGCAGAGCGCTGCTCGTCCGCCAACCGGACGAGCGCGTCGGCGAGCGGGGCACCACTATCTGCCGCCCTGGCCAACGCCCGGCCGAGCGGCGCCATCGCGGGGACGAAGGCGAGGGAACGCCACACCGCCGCGGGTTCGGCGCCAAGCCGAATCCGGGCGGTGGCGTCGGCCAACTCCTCGGCCAACGGGCCATCCAGGACGTCGCTCACCGCATCCGCGGCCCTGTCCAACGGGGCGCCGGCGAGCAGGCAAGCGGCAAGCAGATCGGCGGCCATCGGCAGGTCAGCGGCCAGCAGCTCGCGGCGCCGACGCACCGACCGAGGCTCCAGCCGGCGCAGTCCGCGGTCCAGGGCGATGGCCAGTCCGGCGCCAACGAATACGCCGACGACCCCTCCGACGAGCAGCGCACAGGCGATCCCTCCGACACCGGCCGCCAGCCGCCGGGCCAACGGCAGGTGCCGTTCGGGGGCGACGCCGGTCCGGGCGGGACCGCTGCCGCGCCGGGCGCCGAGAAGCGAGTCGAGGCGGAGTCGGGCCGCAACTGTCGTACGCCGGGGAAGGGTCAGAACGGCCAGTGCGGTGAGCAGCGCGGCACCGAAGACGCCGAGGGGACTCACCGGACGACCTCGGCCGCCCGCCCCAGCCGCCGCATCCACAGCAGGCCCAGGATGTCCAGGGCGAGACCCAACACAAGACAGCCGAAGCCCACCGGGGTGTCGAACCAGAAGGCAAGGGGGTCGACGCCGAGGCCGAGGGCCAGCAGCAGCCCAAGAAACGGCAACGCGGCCAGCAACCGGGCCGCCGCGCGTGCCCCGGCGAGCTGGGCGGCCACCTCCCGCCCGGCGGACTCCTCGTCCCGCAGCGCGGCGGCCAGCCGCTCTACCGCAGGCGCGAACGCGCCGCCGGACTCCGCGCCGACCCGCCAGCAGATGCCGAGCCGACGCAGGGCGGACGCCGCACCTCGACGGGAACCGGCACGGGAGCCAGCACCGCACAGCGCCGCGGAAACGTCCTCGCCGGCACGCGCCGCGGCCAGCGCCGGCCCGAGGTCGGCCAGGAGCCTGGGCTCCGTCGCCTCGCTCGCCCTGCGCAACGCCTCGGCCGGGGTTCGCCCGGCACGAAGCTCGGCGGCAATGCCCTCGCAGAGCTCGATCGCCGCCGCGCCGCGCACACGCTCCACGGCCGCGCCCCGCAGTCGGTCGGTCAACCAGGCCGGGGGTCGCGCGGCGGCGGGCATCACCCGGGGTCGCGGCCGATGAACCCCCGCGCCGATGAACCCGAGGCGGCGCCGGGCCGCGCCCGGGGCGACGAGCAGCCACCCGCAGCCAGCGGCGGAGGCCACGGCGAGGATCTCCGCGAGCATCGCCCGGTCACCCCCTCCCGGCCGCTGGCGGCGTGCCACCGCCCGCCGGCCCCAGCTCGACGGGGGCCTCCCCGCCGAGAATCGCCTCACGGTCGGCCGTCGACCGGCCCGCCAGACGGTCGGCCAGCTCGGCCGCGCCGTCGCCGTGCACCAGCCTCCCGTCGCTGCCGAAGGTCACCGCCGGGACGGCAGTGACCAGGGCGTTCTCGCCGGGACGGAGGATGCAGACCTCGGCCACCCGGCGGAGTCTGCTGGCGCGGTCGCGTACCAGATGGACCACCACGCCGTGAGCGGCCGCCAGCTGGCTGTGCAGGGCCTCCCGGTGAAGTCCGGCGGCGCCGGCGAGCGCCTCCAGCCGGGCGGGCACGTCCAGCGCGGTGTTGGCGTGCAGTGTGCCGCACCCGCCCTCGTGGCCGGTGTTGAGGGCGGCCAGCAGGTCTACCACCTCGGCGCCCCTGACCTCTCCGACGACCAGCCGGTCCGGTCGCATCCGGAGGGCCTGGCGGACCAGCTGGTGCAGGGTCACCCCGCCGGCGCCCTCGACGTTGGGCGGTCGAGTCTCCAGCCGGACGACATGCTCGTGTGCCGGGCGTAGCTCGGCGGAGTCCTCGGCCAGGATCACCCGCTCACCTGGATCCACCAGGGACAACATTGCGGACAGCAACGTGGTCTTCCCGGAGCCCGTCCCCCCGGTGACGAGGAAGGCGACCCGAGCGGTCACCAACGCCCGCAGCAGGTGTGCTCCGGCGGCCGGCACCGTTCCGGCCGCGACCAACTCCGCCAGGGTGAAGGCACGCCGTCGGGGCATCCGTAGCGACACGCACGTCCCCTCCGACGCCACCGGCGGAAGAACCGCGTGCAGCCGAATGCCGTCGGGCAGGCGGGCGTCCACGTACGGCGCAGCGTCATCGAGCCGCCTACCTGCCGCGCCGGCCAGGCGCTGGGCCAGCCTGCGGACGGCGGCCTCGTCGGAGAACCGCACGCCCACCCGTCGTAGCCCGTCCCCCGCGTCCACCCAGACCTCTTCCGGGCGGTTCACCAGGATGTCGGTGATCTCGGGGTCACGCAGCAGCGGCTCCAGCGGCCCCGCCCCGGCAAGCTCCGCCCTGAGCGCGGAGCTGAGGGCCAACACCTCCGCATCGCCGAGGACACCGCCCTCGGCCCGCACCGCCGCCGCGACGTGCGCGGGGGTCGGCTGGCTGCCGTCCTCCGCGAGCCGCGTCCGTACTGCGTCGACCAGCCGTGGATCCGCGCTGCCGGCCGAGTGGTTCATCGGACCCGCTCCCGCTCGCCCCACAGACCAGCGAGGAACCAGGCGCAGAATTCGGCGAGCGGACCCTTGCCCCGGACGGCCGGTGGCTCTCCGCGATCCAGCGCGGCACCGAGGTCGGGCTCGGCGCACATCCGGCCGGCCAGCGGCAGACCGAGCGACTCCGCGATGGTCTGCCCTTCCAGCCCGGTCGGCGCGGGGCCCCGTACGACCACCCGAACGTCGGCGGCGCACCGGCGGACGGCACCCACGACCCGGCTGGCCGCAACGGTTGCCCGCACCTCGGCCGGCACGACCAGCAGAACCACTGTGGCCCGGCTCAGCGCCTCCTCGGCCGCCTCGTCGAGGCTGCGCGGAAGGTCGACCACGACGAGATCGGTCCCGCGCTCGGCCGCGGCCAACACCGCACGCATCGCCTCGGCCGGGATCGCCCGGGTATCCCCGCGATCCAGGGAAAGCACGGTGAGCTCATCTACCCGGGGCAGGGCGTCGCTCAGCGTGGAACAGCTCAGCCTGCCCCGGGTCCCGGCGAAGTCGCTCCACCTCGCGCCGGCGGTGTGCTCACCGCCGAGCACCAGGTCGATGCCGCCGCCGAGCGGGTCGCCGTCGACGAGCAACGTCCGGCGTCCCGACCGGGTTGCGCAGACGGCCAGGGATGCGGCGAGGACCGTCGCCCCCGCGCCGCCCCTGCCGCCGAGGACGCACATCGTCACCGCCCGGGGCGCGTCCCCCTCCAGCGCGTCGGCCAGCCGGTCGACGAGCCAGGTCTCCGAGTCCGGAAGCAGGACCACCTGTTCGGCGCTCAACGCGACGGCCAGCGGCCAGATATCGGGCTCGTCGTGTTCGGTCCCGACGACCACCACGCCGGCACGCCGCGGCGGACCGCGCCGGACCAGATCCTCGGCCAGGTCGGCGCCGACGATGACGAGCGGGGCGGCCGGCCAGGACGGGCGGGCTACCGCGACGGCGTGGGCGACCTCGAGCTCGACGTCCGCGGCGGCCGCGAGCCGGAGCACGTCATCGAGCAGGTTCGAGTCGGCGGTAATGAGCAGGGGGCGCACGGATATGGCGGCGGCCTGAGTGGACACGTGGACCTCCCGGATTGATGGGAACTCCACGTTGCGCCGGCCGGCCACTTCGGGAAAGCCGGGCTTAGCCGAACTGTGGACAAGGGCGGCCCTGTGGATGGAAAGGCGGGCGGCAGCTCACCCGTCGTATACGACCCCAGACATGAGACGACCCCCGCCGGGGGGTAGAGCGGGGGTCGCCGTACGGTCCGGCTCCGGGGGGGTAGAGCCGGGCCGATATTGGAGATGGCCTCTCCTCTCCTGTCGGGGCCTCTGCTGCCTCTTGCCCACTGGGCTAGGCGGACCCCGACGTCTCCAGTCTAAACAGATACAACATATGCTGCCTGATCGTGGACAGTCCCGTCGAGTACCAAAATTCTTCGATAGCCGCTTTTTTCGACCTTGACAAGACGATCATCGCCCGCTCGAGCGCTCTCGCGTTCGGACGTCCCTTCTACCACGGGGGCCTGATCGGCCGACGGGATGTGCTCCGAAGCGCGTATGCCCAGCTCGTGTTCCGCCTCGGCGGGGCCGACCACGAACATATGGAGCGTATGCGCGCCTATGTCTCCGAACTCTGCCGCGGATGGCCGGTGCAGCAGGTCCGGCGGATCATCGAAGAAACTCTAGCGGAACTCATCGACCCCTACATCTACGAAGAGGCAGCGGCCCTCATCGAGGGTCATCGCGGGTACGGACACGACGTCGTCATCGTCAGCTCTTCGGGAGCGGAGATCGTCCGGCCGATCGGCGAACTGCTCGGCGCGGACCGAGTGATCGCGACCCGGATGGCCATCGAGGACGGTCGCTATACCGGCGACATCGAGTTCTACGCGTACGCCAAGACGAAGGCCGAGGCGATCGTTCGGCTCGCCGAGGAGCAGGGTTACGATCTCGCCGCCGGCTACGCCTACAGCGACTCCATCACCGACCTACCCATGCTCGAGGCCGTCGGCCACCCGCACGCGGTGAATCCGGATCGCCCGCTGCGGCGGCTTGCCTTCGCCCGGGGATGGCCAATTCTGATCTTCACCCAGCCGGTACCTCTGCGCCAACGACTACACCAGCAGCTGCACCGGCGGCTGCAGAAGCGACCGATGCTCGCGGCAACGGCTACAGTTGCCGCCGCGGCCGGCCTCGCCTGGTATGCAAACCGGCGGCGTGTCCGATGTGCGTCGCAATCAGCCGGATCACGTAGCGCCTGAATCCCCAGCAGCGCCATAATATTGAATATTGGATTAAAGCCTGGTAATAGACGTCCCGCGCAGGGGGTTCACAAGAGCGCGAAAGCGTCGTAGAAAAAAGATACGGACATGTCCGTGCATGGCTGCCGGGCACCCACGCGCGTTCAGCCGCGACAAGGCGAGTCGAGACGGGCTTGACCCGCTCCGACGGACTAGAGGTGCACGCATGGTAACCCGGTCAGACGTGCCGCGACGGCGTCCCGACTCCTCGGGACGCCGTTCGCTTTTGCGCCTTGACACCGCAAGGTCACGAGGTCTCGGTACCGGTCAGCCGCTCCGACAGTTCCCGCAGCCGCCTGCGGGCCGCCGGGTCGTACGCCTGCGCGTCGGCGCGGGCCTCCCGCTTGCCGTCGAAGTAGCGCCCCGTCACGCCGTCGAGCTCCTCGGCCGTGACCAGCCGCAGCGTCGCCTCGGTCCCCTCGGCGACAGTGCTCATCGTGTAGCCGAACCACTCGGTCACCATCTTGGTATCCATCAGGGTCGCGGGATGGAGGCTGTTCACCGTCACCCGGGCCGGGTCACACCGTTCGGCCAGATCGAAGCCCCAGGTAATCATGGCAAGCTTGCTCTGTGCGTAGGCCCGCATCGAGTCGTATCCGCGTTCCAGCATCACGTCGTCGAAGTCGATCGGCGCCTGTCCGACCGACGCCACGTTCACCACGCGTGCCGGCGCGTCTTTGCCGCTACCCGAGCGGTCGAGCAGCGGAAGCAGCGTCTCGGTGAGCAGGAACGACGCGAGGTAGTTGACGGCGAAACGCAGCTCGTAACCGTCCCGGCTGGTCTCCCGGCGGGCCCGATCGCGCGGTCCCCCGCCGATTCCGGCGTTGTTGACCAGTACGTCAAGGCGGTCGCAGGTCTGCGTGATCTCCTCGGCGAGCCGGCGCACCTGCGCGAGATCCGCAAGGTCGGCGACGTAGCAGCGCAGTTCCCGTTTCCCGGTCGCCTCGCTGATCTCCTGGCGCATCGCCTCGACGCGGGCCGAATCCCGTCCGTGCAACAGCACGTTCGCACCCAGCCCAGCGACCTCGCGGGCGAGAGCGCTGCCCAGGCCGTCTGTGGCGCCGGTGATGAGGATCGTCTGTGCACTCATGTCTCGCTCCACATCGGGGAGGCTACGCTCTATGGCCTCCGCGCGTGTCGCGCATCAGCGCCTCGCAGATCGTCGACGCCTCGCGCGCACCCAGGGTGACCGCGGCGCAGCAATGCCGCACCCACACCGCGACGCCGTCGGGTTCGCCGCTTGCATAGCCGCGCACCGCGTCCACGTACTCCCCACGCAGCTCCAAATGCCCGACCTCGGGACAGCTCAGCGCCCTCGGGTCGAGGCCCCGCTCCACCAGGGTGAGCCGCTCCGCGGCGCGGGCGACGAGACCGTTGTACACCCGAAACGGCCGCAGCACGAGCAGCTCACCGTGCACGACAGCGGCGACAACCGGCGCGGGCGCGCCGGTGCGGCCGGTGAGCAGGGCCGCGAGAGCGTCCAGGCGGGCGGTCACCTCCGCGGGAGGCGGGGGCTCGCCGAGTCCGAGCGTGTCCGTTACCTGGTCATCCGGCCGCGGCCGGCCGAGCTCGTCGGCGTCGATCCGGTCGGCCGCGGCGAGCACGTGCAGTCTGGCCAACACCTGGCGCGGGGCGCGCCGCCAGGTTTCCACCAGGCCGGCCAGCTCGCCGAGCACGCGCAGGGCACCCTGCACCACCGGGTCGTACACCTCGCCGGCGCGCATCCGGTCCAGCGACACCCCGGCGTCGCTGGCGTCGCCGGGATAGCCGGGGTCGGAGCATTCGAGCAGGGCGGAGGCGCGCGCGCCGTGCAACGCCGACTCCGCGGACACCTCGCCGCCGCGCAGCCGCAGCACCCGGTGGGCACGCAGTCGGTCGATAGCGGTACGAGCCTCGTCGACCGCGTCGGCGACACCGGGAAGGGCGGCGAGGCGGGCCAACGGATCGCTCACGGCGGCGACCCTACCCGGACCACAGCGCGGACCACAGCGCGGAGCACCGCGGCACGAGGAATGGGATAGTACAAGGGAAGGATGGACACTTATGGGCGGAGCACCCGCTGGTGAAGTGGTCCGTGTGGACCTGTCGCCCGGGACCGATACGAAGGAGGGCGTGTGAGCCAAGAGACACTCTCCAACCTGCTGCGCGAGACACGGCGGTTCCCCCCTCCGCCGGAGCTCGCCGCCGCGGCGAACGTGAAGGCCGACGTGTACGAGGACGCCGCGGCCGACCAGCTCGCCTTCTGGGAGGAGCAGGCACGCCGGCTCACCTGGGACCAGCCCTGGGACAAGGTGCTGGACTGGAGCCCGCCGTTCGCCAAGTGGTTCGTCGGCGGCAAGCTCAACGCCGCGGTGAACTGCGTGGACCGGCACGTCGACGCCGGCCATGGCGACAAGGTGGCGTTCTACTGGGAAGGTGAGCCCGGTGACAGCCGCACCATCACCTACGCCAGCCTCAAGAGCGAGGTGTGCCGGGCGACCAACGCGCTCGTCGAGCTCGGCGTGCGCAAGGGTGACCGGGTCGCCATCTACATGCCGATGATCCCGGAAACCTTTATAGCGATGCTGGCCTGCGCCCGGCTCGGTGCCCCGCATACGGTCGTGTTCGGTGGCTTCTCCTCCGACGCGCTAGCCGGGCGGATCCGGGACTGCGACGCCCGGCTGGTGATCACGGCGGACGGCGGCTACCGCCGCGGTGCGCCCAGCGCCCTCAAGCCGAACGTCGACGAGGCCCTCAAGGAGTGCCCCGACGTCCGCAACTCCCTCGTCGTCAGGCGCACCGGTCAACAGGTGGACTGGGCCGAGGGCCGCGACCTGTGGTGGCACGACGTCGTGGACCGGCAAAGCGACGAACACCAGGCCGAGGCGCACGACGCCGAGCACCCGCTGTACGTCATGTACACCAGCGGCACCACCGCCAAGCCGAAGGGCATCCTGCACACGACCGGGGGCTACCTCACCCAGGTGGCATGGACCCACTGGGCCATCTTCGACCTCAAGCCGGACACCGACATCTTCTGGACCGCCGCGGACATCGGCTGGGTGACCGGCCACTCCTACATCGTCTACGGTCCGCTCGCCAACGGCGCGACGTCGGTGATGTACGAGGGTACGCCGGACACCCCGCACCGCGGCCGGTGGTGGGAGATCGCCGAGAAGTACAAGGTGACGCTCCTCTACACCGCGCCGACCGCGATCCGCACGTTCATGAAGTGGGGCGAGGAACACCCGGCCCGGTTCGACCTGTCGTCCCTGCGGTTGTTGGGCTCGGTCGGCGAGCCGATCAACCCCGAGGCCTGGATCTGGTACCGCAAGAACATCGGCACCGACCGCTGCCCCGTCGTCGACACCTGGTGGCAGACCGAGACCGGGGCGATCCTCGTCAGCCCGCTGCCCGGGATCACCACCGCCAAGCCCGGCGCGGCCATGCGGTCCCTGCCGGGGGTCGTCGCCGACGTCGTCGACGATCAGGGCCAGTCGGTGCCGAACGGCGGTGGCGGCTACCTCGTGGTGAGGGAGCCGTGGCCGGCCATGCTGCGTACGATCTGGGGCGACGACGAGCGGTACGTCAAGACCTACTGGTCGCGGTTCTCCGGGTTGTACTTCCCGGGCGACGGCGCCAAGCGGGACGAGGACGGCGACATCTGGCTGCTCGGCCGGGTGGACGACGTGATGCTCGTGTCCGGGCACAACATCTCGACCACCGAGGTCGAGTCGGCGCTCGTCTCCCACGAGCGGGTCGCCGAGTCCGCCGTGGTGGGCGCGACCGACCCGGTGACCACGCAGGCGATCGTCGCGTTCGTGATACCGCGCGGAGACGTCTCCGAAGACGAGGCGATGGGCGACGAGTTCGCCAAGGAGCTGCGCGACCATGTCGGCCGCACCCTCGGCCCGATCGCCAAGCCGCGGCAGATCCTGGTGGTACCCGAGCTGCCGAAGACCCGCTCCGGCAAGATCATGCGGCGCTTGCTGCGGGACGTGGCCGAGAACCGTGCGCTCGGCGACGTCACCACGCTGACCGACAGCTCGGTGATGGACCTCATCAAGGAGAAGCTGCCGACCGCGAAGAGCGAGGAGTAGCCGCCGAATCCTCCGAAGGGTCGTCGGCCATGAGGGTGCGACGCGCGACGCCCGTCGACGCCGAGGAGCTTGCCCGGCTGCGGTACGCCTTTCGGGCCGAAGAGGCTCCGACCGTGGAGGAACTGCCGGCGTTCGTGGTACGCGCCACCGGATGGCTGCGGTCCGCGCTTGCCTCGGACCGCTGGGTCGCCTGGGTCGCCGAGACCGACGGCCACCCGGTCGGCCACGTGTTCCTGCAGCTCGTCGACAAGGTTCCGAACCCGGCGGAGGAGTCCGAGCGTCTCGGCTACCTCACCAACGCGTACGTGGACCCCGAGCATCGGGGCGCCGGGGTAGGTACCCGGCTGATCGATGCTGTCACCTCGTATGCCCAGGACGAACGGCTGGACTGCGTCATCGTCTGGCCGTCGGAGCGCAGCGAGCCGCTCTACCGGAGGGCCGGGTTCCGGCCGCCCCCGGACATGCTCGTCCTGTCGCCCCCGGATGACTGATCCGCGGACACACCGGTGTCGTAATTGATGGGTTTTGTAGCCTGCTAAGCACGGCGTGCCGGGAAGTCTGGTCGGCATCGTTGCTGTACGTTGTCGACCGCTCCTGGAGTGACATGCCGCTGCGCCGTGCCGCCGTCTTCCCCGCCTCGCTGCCCGCCCGTTACGTACGCCACCTGACCGAGGCGCTACGTACCGAGACCGTGGGCGGGGTAGTGATGCTGGCGGCCACGGTGGTCGCCCTCATCTGGGCCAATTCGCCGTGGTCGCGGACGTACGAGGCGCTGCGAACTGCCGAGGTCGGACCCGCCAGCCTGCACCTGAACCTCGAGGCGGCCACCTGGGCCGCGGACGGGCTGCTCGCGATCTTCTTCTTCGTCGCCGGCCTCGAGGTCAAGGAGGAGATCGCGCACGGGGAGCTGCGCCATCCCCGGGACGCGGTGCTCCCCATCGTGGCGGCGGTCGGCGGCATGGTCGTGCCGGCGCTCGTCTTCGTCGCGGCAAGCGTCGGAACGCCGGGCGCGGCCGAAGGGTGGGCGATCCCGATAGCCACCGACATCGCCTTCGCCCTGGCCGTACTCGCGGTCGCCGCGCCAGCGATGCCCACCTCGCTGCGGGCCTTCCTGCTCACCCTCGCCGTGGTCGACGACCTCGGGGCGATCACGATCATCGCCGTCTTCTACACCGACGAGCTGCACCTTTTCCCCTTGCTCGGTGCGGCCGCACTGCTCGGGGTGTACGCCTGGCTGCAACGCCGCCGGGTGCGCGCGCCTTGGGCGTACGTCCCGCTCGCGCTCGTCGTTTGGACGCTGGTGCACGAAAGCGGCGTGCACGCGACCGTCGCGGGGGTCGCGCTCGGCCTGCTCACCCGGGTGGTCCCGGCGCCGGGTGAGGACGAGTCGCCCGCCGAGCGCGCGGACCACCTGTTGCGGCCGGTCTCGGCGGGGTTCGCGGTGCCGGTCTTCGCGCTGCTCTCCGCCGGAGTCACGCTGTCCACCCCGGCGCTGGCGGGCGTGTTCGCCGACCGTGTCACGCTCGGGATCATCCTCGGCCTGGTCGTGGGTAAGTTCCTCGGGGTCTTCGGCGGTACGTTCCTGGCCGTCCGGCTGGGCTTTGCCCGGCTCGGGAGCGGCCTGCGCTGGGGGGACCTCGCCGCGATCGCCTTCCTCACCGGGGTGGGCTTCACCGTGTCCCTGCTCATCGGCGAGCTGGCATACGGCGGGGCGGCACGGTCCGAGCGGGCGACCGCCGCTATCTTGATCGCATCACTGACGGCGTCGCTGATCGCCGCCGTGCTCCTGCATCTGCGAGCACGCCGGCGTGTGGCCGGTGAGGGAGCCGGGTAGTCCGCCGAAGAAAGGAGGCCGTCATGTCCCAGACGCGCACCGAACCCGAGGCGGAGAGGGCGATCGAGGACTTCTCGTTCGGCGAGCTGGTAGCGCTCGTCACCAGGGACGTCTCCAAGCTGGTCCGCACCGAGATCGAACTCGCCAAGGCGGAGCTCAGAAACGACGTCAAGCGCGCTGGCCTCGGCGCGGGGATGTTCGGCGCCGCAGGGTTCTTCGGCTACGTCGCCCTGCTGTTCTGCTCGGCGGCACTTGCGTTGGGCCTCGCCGCGCTCGGTCTGCCGATGTGGGCTGGGTTCCTGATCGTCGGGGGCGCCTACCTGCTGTTGGCCGGGCTGCTGGGGCTGATCGGACTGCTCAACTTTAAGAGGATGACCAAGGGGCAGCGGACCGCACAGACGATACGCGCGAACCTCGCCCTGGTTCGGCGGGGCGACTGACCCGTCCGGGTCCCACCGGGTCGCACCGGTTGAGTGTCGGCGGGATCGCGCACCGGCAGCGACGGGGCGCGACGCGGGTATGCAAGGCTGGCTTCATGCGCGCCCCCGACGAATCGCTCGTCTGGATCGACGGCCCGTGGACCCATCGGACCGTCAGCGCGGGCGGCACCCGCTTCCACGTGGCCGAGGCCGGTGACGGACCGCTCGCCGTACTCCTGCACGGCTTTCCGGAGTTCTGGTGGTCGTGGCATCACCAGCTGACGGCGCTGTCCGCGGCCGGCTACCGGGCGGTGGCCGCTGACCTGCGCGGGTACGGCGGCAGCGACAAGCCGCCACGCGGCTACGACCTGGTGACGCTGGCGTCCGACGTCGCCGGACTGGTCCGGGCGCTCGGCGAGGCGGGTGGGATCATCGTCGGCCACGACTGGGGCGGGCTGCTCGGCTGGACGATGGGGGTCTACCATCCGAAGGTCGTCCATCGGCTGGTCACCGTATCGATCCCGCACCCGCTGCGGATGCGCGCGGCCGCGCTCGCCGACCCCCGCGGGCAGGCATGGGCGAGCAGGTACACCCTCGGCTTCCAACTTCCGATCATGCCGGAGCGCCAGTTGCTCCGGGACGACGCGGCGCTGGTAAGCCGGATCCTGCGGGCCTGGTCGGGCGATCCGGACTGGCCGGACGACCGGACCGAACGACTGTGCCGCGACGCGATGCGCATCCCCGGCGTCGCGCACTGCGCTCTCGAGTACTACCGATGGGTGATCCGCTCCCTCCCACGGCCGGACGGGATTCGCTACGCCCGGGAGATGCGCGTCCCGATCCGGGTGCCGACCCTGCAGTTGCATGGCGCGCTGGACAAGTGTGTGCTGCCCAGAAGCGCCCAGGGGTCGGGCCGGTACGTCGAGGCGCCGTACCGCTGGCGGCTGCTGGCCGGCGCCGGGCATTTCCCGCACGAGGAGATGCCGCAGCAGTTCAACACCGAGCTCCTCGGCTGGCTGGCCGACCCGGAGCCCGACCGCTGAGGATGTGAGGAGGTGCGCGTCCATGAGCAGCAGAGAACGTGACCGAGACGTCCAGGGCCGCGCCCGCAACGCACGTCCGCGCGACGCGTACGGGCGGCCGCTGCCCCGCGGTGCGGTAGGTGTCGAGCGCGTGCCCGACGACCTGTCGCTCACCGCCGAGGAGACACTGCGTGAGGCCCAGCACCTCATCGACACCGGGCAGCCCTTCCACGCCCACGAGGTCCTCGAGGCTCGGTGGAAGTCCGGCCCAGACGACGAGCGGGAGCTCTGGCAGGGCCTCGCCCAGGTCGCCGTCGGGCTCACGCACCTGCAGCGGAGCAACGCCCGCGGTGCCGCCGCGCTGCTGCGCCGGGGCGCCGACCGCGTCACCGTGTACGCCGCGGCCTCGCCGTACGGGATCGACGCTGACGGCGTGGTGCGGCACGCACGGGAACTTGCCGCCCGGGTCGAAAGCGAAGGCCTGACCGCCGTTCCCGAGGCCGACCTCCGCCCAAGCCTCACCGTCGAGCGTTGACTGCGGCCCACAACCGATGGGTCAATCAGGAACGAACAGCGCCAAGACGATACCGAGGATCCCCAGCCCAACGTAGAGACCCCCGAACGTAAGCATCGAGCAGCCGCTGAAGGCACGTTGACCCATGCGCGGCGGGTAGATTCCAGGCCCGCTCAGCCGAGCGCGCGGCGGTTGCGCAGCGTCGTAGCAGACCTCGACATACTGGCCGATCGCAGGTGGGTTACTGTCGATGCCAACCTCTACCCTGGTCTCCACGGATTGGCCCTGAGAAGTCTGATACTGCACGATCGGATAGGTGACTCGAAAACTACTGTTGGCGTACGGACCGACGTAGAGCCTTTCGGTTTCTTCCTCGACGTCAACGACCAGCGCCGGGGCGCGCACCGCACGGGATTGGAAGTCCTGGGTCTCGCGCCGCTGTGCGGCATGGATCCTTCGGTACCTCGTACCGCCTCGAAAGACGACGTATGCCAGCAACAGGAAGAACGCAGAACCTCCAAGAAAGACAAGACGCCAGGTCTCCATCACGCTCTCCAGATGCCCCATCAGGATGTTCGCAGACTACGGGTCCTCAGCTGTTCGTGCCCTGAGCCTCCTCCCAGGCGTTCCACACCGCCAGCGCGGGGTACCCAACGCCGGGACCGGGAACTGGAAAGGCCGCCAGTGCGGACTCGCCAGGGTCGTCCGGCAACCAGTACTTTCGAAGATCGTCGACCACACCGCCCACACCGCCAGGGCCTGCGGCACCATCGCCGACCACGGATACGTCGTAGCCTCTGCGTGCGAGCTCGGCCGACGTAGTGCCAACCGAGCTGGCCACCTTGCCAACGCCTAGGGAGGCGAACCCGACCGCATCGACCGCGATGGTCTCCCAGTCGACATCCTGGCCCGCAGCTATGGCGACGCTGTGAGCGCCAAGGGCCACGCCTGAGGCTGCTGTCGAGGCAATGCCGAGGATTATGGCCGCAGGTGCGGCTGGCGGAAACACCAGGCCGCCCGCCCCTGCGGCGAGGGCTGCAGCGCCGAGGGCTGTGCTCATGGCGCCGAAGGCGTCGCCGATATTCTTGATGAACTCGGCGTGCTCCTGGACCCAATCCCAGACTTCGCCAGCGAAGTCGCCGAGCGTGTCAAGCGAGTCGCCGAACATGTCGAGCAAGCCAGGAACGCCTTCGGTGATCTCGGTGATCTGTCGCGCGACGCGATCGGCATCGTTTTGGTGTGTCTCCAGAAGCCTCTTGGCCTGGTCGATGATCTCTTCGAGACGACCTTCCCACGTCCGCACGTCCTGGACGGCTTCGTTGTAGCGGGCCTCCGCCTGGCGCAGCGACTCCTCGTCGGGAAAGTACTGACCGGCCAGGTCCAGCGCGGGGTCGCTTCTGGCCTCTTCTAACTTCTGCTTGGCCGCAGCGGCGTGGTGCTCCAACTCCACCGCCCGCCGCTGGTAGTCATCGAGGCTGCCCTCCCAGCCGGTGAACAGCCCGCTGGCCTTGTTGAGCGCCTGCGCGATCTCGTCGAGCTGCCTGGGCAACGGCTCAGCAACGCGCGCAAAAGCCTGCGCGGCGACGCCTTCCCACGTGCCGTCGACCACCGCGGCCCTCTTCAGTGCATCGCGGAGTTCGGACAGGTCGTTCGCGACGTTAGTGATCTTCTTGGCGGTGGTGTCGACGACGGTCGGCTTCCCCGGGGCAGGGTCGAAGCCGAGCGTCGGATACTTGCCGGGATTTGCGCCCGGCGGCGCACCGACCATAATCATCATCCCCCCGCTGTACATGTTCGATTAACGGAGCGGCGGGACGCCGCCGCTGTCAAGGGCCTCGGTGATGTGACCGCCCGAGTCCGTGGTCCCTCCGGTATCGGCTCCGACTGCCGCGCCGCTCCCCGCTCCTCCAAAAGCGTCCCGCCAAGCCTCGTCCACCTGCTCGTATCGCGAAAGGCAGGCCTTGAGGCGCTCAAGAATCGCGCCAACGGCCTCACCCAAATCATCGATCTTGTCACCCATCCGACCGGCCAAGCCTGCGGCCGCGTCGTCCAACGCCTGCGATCCCAAGGCGCCTGCGGAGCAATCTTTCATCTTCTTGGTAACGTCGCGCGACCGTTCCTCGCACTGACTGACGCCAGTAACGAGGTCGTGCATCTGGTCGCACTCAACCCGGAAAAAGCCTTCGGGCATGGCCTACCTCGGCGGATCGAACAGGTCGAACCCGTGGCATTGATGGCGATTTCGCCAACGTAACACGAAACACATGCCGCCAAGACCGGTGACTCGAGCTATCCGAGCACGACCAATTCCCGCCGGCGGCACGCTCAGCGAGCGGCAGCCGGAACCGCGGCCGCGCCGAAGCGCAGGCTCATCCCGATCCGGACGAAGATCCGTGCATACGCCTCCCAGTCACCGATCGCCGGTGTGCTCAACGCGATTAACACCAGCCGCTGCCACGGCTTGTGCGGAACGCAAAGCTTGGCCTCTTGCACCGGAAGCACCTGCTCACCGTTTCCCGCCGGGCCGGTCTCCCCGGCACCGCCGGCGGCCACGGCGGCCCGGAACCCCATCGCGGCCGGGTCGGGCAGCCGCAGCCGGCGCTCCCGGACAACCACGGCCGCCGGGCCGCACGGCAGGTTCAGCACCCGCGCGTCCGCGCCCGGCTGCTTCCCAAGGACCTGCGCGATCCCCGCCGCGGCCACCCGCGGATCGTCGAACGACAACTGCGGCACCGCGACGATCAGCGCCGCCGGGCTGACGCCGCCGGTGTCACTGTCCCGCACGCAGCACACCCCGGCGTACCGGGTATCCGCCTGCGCCAGCGCACCCACGAGGGTCTTGCCGAAGTCCGTCCAGGTGCGGCACCACGCGTCGGTCGCGTCCGGCATCAGCTCGCCGGCCACGGTGGCGAGCCGCTCGTCCAGCTCCGCCTCGTCTCCGGCCAGTGGAAGCGGGCGGAACAGATTCGGCACATCGACGTGGAACCTCGTGTCCCCGCTCTCCGGGGCGGTCTCTGTGGTCACTCGTTCATCGCCTCTTCGAACGCGTTCCACACCACCAGCCCGCCGGTCGGCACCAGAGCGAGCTCGCCCAGGTCGTCCGGCACCCAGTAGGTCTCGAGATCGTCGATCACTTCGCCCAAACCACGCTGGTACGCCTCGAGATCGAACAAGCCGTCCGCATCGCCGGCCTCGGCCAGGTCTCTACGAATCTTGCCGAGGGCACCGCCCGGGAGGGCACCGAGCGCGTCCGTACGGATGGTGCTCCACTCCACGTCCGCCCCCGCGAGCTTGGCGGCGCCGTGAGCGCCCACAGCCACGGCGGAGGCTCCGGCCGCGCCTCCGAGGAGGAGTCCAGCCACCGGCACGGCCACCGGGGCGAGCGGTGGGATGATGAGCCCCACAGCGCCCACCGCGAGCGACAAAGCGCCGAGTGCGGTGCTCAATGCGCTGAAGGCATCTCCGATGTTCTTGGCGATCTCGGCGGCGTGCTCCTTTACGAAATCGGCGACGTCGCCGACGAAGCCGCTGACCAGGTCGAACGCGCCGCTGACCAGGCCACCGACCGCGTCGACCAGGCCACCGACCAGCCCGCCGCCGCCTTCGAGCTCGAGGATCTCGTTGAGCTGCTCGGCGATCCGGTGCGCCTCGTCCTGGTGGGTCCCCAGCAGCCGCCAGGCCTGAGCGATGATGTCCCGCAGGCGGTCTTCCCACATCCGCACGTCTTGGAGGGCCGCCTCGTAGCGTGCCTGCGCCTCCCGCAGCGACTCCTCGTCGGGGAAGTACTGACCGGCCAGATCCAGCGCCGGATCGCTGCGCGCCTGATCCAGCTCACGCTTGGCGGCCGCGGCCTGATGCTCCAGGTCCATCGCCTGCCGCTGGTAGTCCCCGAGGCTGCCCTCCCAGTCGCTAAGCAGCCCGCTGGCCCGGTACAGGCCGTCGGAGACCTCCTGTGTCTTCTCCGGCAGGTCCTCCATCGCCTCAACGAACGCCTCTGCCGCGACGCCCTCCCAGATGCCGCCGACCTCGCCGATGCTTTCCAGGTCCTCGCGAGCGCGGTCGAGGTCACGGGCGACCTCGGCGATCTTCTGGCTAGCCGCGTCCACCACGGCCGGCTCACCCGGAGCCGGGTCGAACCCCAGCGTCGGGTAGTCGCCCGGCCTCGCGCCGGGCGGCTGGGTAGGAATGAAGGTCATGATTCCCCCCGTCCCGTCAGTCGCCCGACGTGCTTCCGTCGAGGATGCCGCCGATCCCGCCTGGGCCGCCAGGGGACGGCTCCGGGATGGGCCGATCCGTCGACCCTTCGGGGATGCCGCCGCTTCCCCCCACGTTGCCGGGGGACGGCCCTTCGGCTGCCCGTTCCCCGGCCTCGCCGAACGCGTCTCCCCAGGACGCGTCGACCTCCTCGTAGCGGGTGAGGCAGTCCCGGAGGCGATCCAGTATCGACTCGATGATCTCGTTCAGTTCGTTGATCTTGCCCCTGGCGCGCCAGGCCAAGCCGAAATCAAAGACGCCTCCGCCGCTGACCGCCTCGTCCAGGTCCCCCGATCCAAACGCCTCCCCGGGGCACGCCCACAGCGCCGCGCTGGCCTGGTCCAGCTCCTCCTCGATGTCCTCGAGCCCGTGCAACAGGTCATGCATCTGGTCACACTCGATGCGGAAGAACCCACCGGCGCCCATGCTTCACCCCCGCCGCTGAGGTACCCCTTGCCGTCTAGTAGTAAAGAGCCTCGAGGCGACGGACAGATACCGATTTTGCTACCGCTCTATCGCGATTGGGACTCCTAGTCGCAGAGCTGGGTCGAGACCGCCTGGGTAGCCGTGCGGCCCCGGCGGGCGTCGGACGACACCTCCTGGGCCGTCAGCGCATACCCGGTATCCGGGTCGTCCACCGCGGCGGCGAAGACCACCCCGTACACGGTGCCGTTGTGGGCGAGCAGCGGGCCGCCGGAGTTGCCCGGCTCCACCCTTGCCCGGAGCGCGTAGATCTCCCTGGTGACCTGCTGGGAGTGGTAGATGTCCGGACCGCGCGCGAGCTGGGTACCCCGGATACGCGCGGGCACCGCCGTGAAATCCCGGCCCCGGGGGTACCCGGCCACTACCGCGTTGTCCCCCGAGTCGCCGCGCCCGTTGAACTTCAGCGGCCGGACATCGAGACCGGGCACGTGCAGCACGGCGACGTCGCGTTGCGGGTCGTAGACGACCACCCGCGCCTCGTCGACGTCCCGGCCGCCGGCCGAGATGACCCTCGGTCCGCCCCGTACCCCGGCGACGACATGGGCGTTCGTCATCACACGCCCCGGTGCGTAGACGAACCCTGTGCCCTCGATGCGGCGCTGGCAGGCGGGCGCGGTACCGACGATCTTGACAACGCTGCGCCGGGCCCGGCGCAGCTCTTCGCTGGTGAGAACCCCGGCGTCCGGCGGCGGTACGTCGACGATGCGCTCCGGGCCGAGGGTGCCGAACACCTGGGGGAAGGTGTTGCGGTCGACGATACGCCGGAACGTCGAGAACCAGGTGCGGGCCACGTCCGGCATGAGCTGGTCGACCGACCGCAGCACCTGGGAGTGGCGGACCTGGTACGAAAGCGCGGGGAACGGCGAGTGGGCGACGGCGGTACCGACGAACCAGGCGATGAGCAGCATCGCCACGATGCTCACCGCCGAGCCGCCGAGCGCGTCCACGAAGCGGGCGGGATGCCAGGTGACGTGGTTGCGCACCGCCGCGCCGATCGAGGAGGAAAGGAACTGACCTGCGGCGGCCGCGACGAACACGAAGAGGATCGCCAGCAACGCCCGGGCACCCTGGTCCTCGACGAGCCGCTCGGTGATCCGGGGCGCGAAGATCGCGCCGAGTACTCCCCCGCCGAGGAACCCGACGAAGCTCAGCGCACCGACGATGAAACCCTGCCGATAGCCGGACACACCAAAGATCAAGGCGAGCAGCACGAGCAGCACGTCGAGGAGATCGCCACTCACGGGCTTAACGCTATCGGCACGCGTGCGTCGATCATCGGTCGATCCACGGACCCGTCACCGTATAGGGGCGTGATCTTGCCGAAACGCGCAGTTGGGTCTCCGCAAGATCACGGCCAAAGAGTCCGCCAGAGGGTTCATTCGCCGGCTCCCGCGGCGGCCAGCCGGGCCCGGGCCGCCTCGAGGTTCCGGCGGGCGTCCTCGGCACGGGTGGCGGCACCGTCCCGTGCCTCCTGGGCGCCGCGACGGCGCTGTCCGGCCTCGGTGGCCTTGGACTCCGCCCGTTCGAGCTGCTCGGTCAACTCCACCACCCGGGTATTCAGGGAGTTCTGCTCCTCGTCGGCCCGGGTCAGCTCGCCCTCTCGCTCGACGAGCTCGGCCTCGGCGTCTCGGAGCGCCTCCTCGGCCTCGCGAACCCCGGCGGCGAGCCACTCCCACTCCCGGATCCGCCGTCGCTTGGGGCGGGCCGTCGTGCCCTCCCCGGCGGCCGCCCGTCCGGCGTCATCATCGGCGGGCGTGGGCTGGGTGCCGAATCCGGCATAACGTCGCGTACTGGTCAGCCGGCCGGCGCGTACCACGGAGGCGACCTGGCTGTCGGCGAGCGCGGCGTGCAACGTGGTCTCCACCTCCTGCGCTACCCGGTCGCGCACCGGATGGCCGGCCTCGTGCGCGAGCCGCCGGGCGGAGCCCACGAGCGCGGCGACCACCCGCTGCCGCCTCGTGGACAGCTCACGCAACTCCTCACCGCGGAGCTGCTCCTGCGCCACGCGGAGGTCGCCGCCGAGCCGCAGCAGCTCGTCGAGCTCACGGGCACGCTCCCGGGCCAGGAGGTTCACCAGCCACGCCGCCTGACTTGGCCGGTGCAGCTGATGTACGGCGTCGGCGAGCCGACGATCACGCAGGTCCCGGAACTCGAGGGCGCGCTTGTCCCGGGCGATGACGAACTCGTCCGGCGGTAACCGGTACAGCTCGTCGGCCACTGCGGCCAACTCGCTCGAGAGGTCGCGGTCGGGCAAGGCAGGGCCTCCTCGGCTTGGGCTACCAGATCCCCTTGTGCCAGAGGGTAACCCGACCGTCACACCCGCCGCCACGGCCGGAGCCGAACGCTTCCGATCAACGGGTCGCGAGGTCGTACGACTCCGGCGGCAGGTTCTCCACGCGGGAGGCGTCCCACGGACGCTCCCAGCCGCCCAGACGCAGCAGCCGGTCGAGCAGACCGGCGGTGAAACCCCACACCAGCATGTTGCTCACCCGGAACGCCGGGCCGAGGAAACCCCTCGGGTGCCGTACCCGCAACCGATTCGCCGGGTCGGTGAGATCGTCCACGGGCACCCGGGCGACCGCGGCGATCTCCCCTGGGTCCACCGGCGCTACCTCGCACGGCTCCCGCCACCAGGCGAGCACCGGAGTGACCACGAAGCCGCTGCGGGAGATGTACAGCTCCGGCATGGTCGCGAAGATCTCCACCCCGCCCGGGTCGAGCCCGGTCTCCTCGGCCGCCTCGCGCAGCGCGGCCGCGACCGGCCCCGGGTCGCCGGGATCGACGCCACCGCCGGGGAACGCCGGCTGGCCGGCGTGATCGCGCAGGTCCGCGCTGCGCTCGATGAGCAGTACGTCCGGACCCCTCGGCCCCTCACCGAAGAGCACCAGGACCGCCGATGGCCGCCCACCCTCCGCGGGCGGCCGGTACGTGCTCGGCGATATGGCGCCCGGCGCCGCCTCGGCGAGCGGCTGCAGCCAGCCAGGTATCACACCAGCACCCTCGCCAACGGCCTGCTCATCGGGACCTCCCTCGGGCTATCTGGACCGCGCAACCTGATCGCTGGTCTTCACCAGCCGGCCGGCGACCTCGGCGTCGGTCGGCCCCTCGCCGTACGAGGGGCACAGCGTCGCGACCGGGCAGGCGCCGCAGGCGGGCTTGCGGGCATGGCAGATCCGCCGGCCGTGCCAGATGACCCGGTGCGACAGCATCGTCCACTCGGATCGCGGAAACAGCTCGGCGACCTCCCGCTCGATCTCGACGGGGTCGGTCTGCCGGGTCCAGCCGAATCGACGAGACAGCCGGGTGAAGTGGGTATCGACGACAATCCCCGGAACCCCGAAGGCGTTGCCCAGGATGACGTTGGCAGTTTTCCTGCCGACGCCGGGGAGGCTGACCAGCTCGTCCATGGTGCGAGGCACCTCACCGCGGAACTCGTCGCACAGCTGGCCGCCGAGCTTGATGAGGGTGTTCGTCTTGTTCCGGAAGAAGCCGGTCGGCTGGACGATCTTCTCGAGCTCGGCGCGGTCGGCCGCCGCGTAGTCAGCGGCGCTGCGATACCGCGCGAACAGCACGGGGGTCACCTCGTTCACCCGCTTGTCGGTGCACTGCGCGGAAAGGATCGTCGCGACGAGCAACTCCAACGGCGTGCCGAAGTCCAGCTCGATGTGCGCGTCGGGATAGCGTACGGCGAGCTCGCGGTTGATGCGCCGAGCGCGCCGGACGAGGGCGAGATGGGACTCGTCGCGTGCTTGTCGGGCCACGGATCTATAGCCTAACGGCCCACAGCGGGCCCTCCGGACCTGACGAGCGGCACCTGTTCGCCGGACCTCGCAATCCGTCGGATACCCCCCGGTGTTTTCCCCAGAGAGAGACGTAGGTCACACTGGTAACAGAGGTACTCCAAGGAGGCAGCGTGGACGGTACTCAGGACGTGTTGAGCCAAGCTCCCCTCTTCGAGGCACTAGACGACGAGGGAAGCAAGGCGCTGCGGTCCTGTATGCGCGACGTACGGCTGACTCGCGGCCAGACCCTCTTCGCGGAGGGCGACGACGGCGACCGGCTCTACGTCGTGCTCGACGGCAAGATCAAGCTGACCAGGACAGCCCCGGACGGCCGGGAGAATCTCCTCAGCGTGCTCGGGCCGGGCGAGATGTTCGGAGAACTCTCCCTCTTCGATCCTCGGCCGCGCACCGCCAGCGCTATCGCCGTGACCGAGTGCCGTCTTGCCGCGGTTGCCCACGATGAGCTGCGTCCGTGGCTGGACAAGAGTCCTCAGGTCGCGGTGACCCTGCTGGGCGCCCTGGCGCGTCGGCTGCGGCGGGCCAACGACGTGATGGCCGACCTCGTCTTCACCGACGTGCCCGGGCGAGTTGCCAAGGCCCTGCTCGACCTGGCCGAGCGGTTCGGCAAGCAGACCGACGACGGCCTGCACGTGCACCACGACCTGACCCAGGAGGAGCTGGCGCAGCTCGTCGGGGCGTCCCGGGAGACCGTCAACAAGGCCCTGGCCGACTTCGCCGGCCGCGGATGGATCCGCATCGAGGCACGGGCGGTAGTGATCCTGGACATCGACCGGCTCAAGCGCCGCGCCCGCTAGTAAGCGGCGCCCGATGAACGGAACCCGATGAATGGGCCGTTCATACGGACCTATCGGGTGAAGGGCCCATTCATCGGGGATCGTCGGACCGGAGGGCGCCGCGTTCGGCGAGGTAGTCGAGCTGGGCCCGGACCGACCACTCGGCTGCCGGCCACAGCACCGGGTCGACGTCCCCGTACACCCGATGCACGATCTCCCGCGGGGTCCGGTCCCCGGCGGCCAGCGCCGCCTCGACCTGGTCGAGGCGCTCCCTGCGGTGCGCGAGGTAGTACTCCACCACGCCGAGCGGATCGGTCAGCGTGGGACCGTGCCCGGGGAGCAACACCCGGGCCTGCGTCGAAGCCGCGAGGGCGCGGAGCCGCCTCAGCGAGGCGAGGTAGTCGCCGAGCCGTCCGTCTCGGGCGATCACCGTCGTGCCGCGGCCCAGCACGGTATCCCCGGTGAGAACCGCATCGTCGCCCGGCAGCAGGAAGCACAGCGAGTCGCCGGAGTGACCGGGGGTCTCCAGCACCCGCACCTCCAGCCCGTCCAGCTCGACGACGTCGCCCTCGGCGAAGCCCTCCTCGCCGAGCCGGTGGGCCGGGTCCAAGGCACGGACCGGGCTGTCGGTCAGCTCGGCGAACCGGCGGGCGCCCTCGGCGTGGTCGGAATGACCATGGGTGAGCAGGACGAGGCCCACCCGGCCCCCGCCGGCCGCGACTACCTGCAGGATCCGCTGCAGATGGCCCTCGTCCAGCGGCCCCGGATCCACCACGGCGACACGGCGCGCGTCCGGCTCGGCCAGCACCCAGGTGTTCGTGCCGTCCAGGGTCATCGGCGAGGGGTTCGGCGCCAGCACGCACCGGGCCCGCGGTGTTCCGGACCCGTCGATCCACGTCACGACGGATACTCCGGATCGCCGGGAAGGGCGAGGAACCCCCCGTCGTCGGTGAGCACCGCCCTGGGCAGTTGGGGATCCAGGTCGCGCCGGGCGCCGGCCTCCAGGACCCCCGCCACGTCCTCCAGCTCGGACAGCTCGGCGAGGGTCACCGAGGTCGGGAACATCAGCCGCAGCTCGCCCCGCCGGTAGGCGTCCAGGGCCACGTCCGGACGGAGCCAGGCGACCCGGTCGGCTTCTCCCCCGACCGGCCGGGTGCGCTGACCGTCTGGAAGGGCCGCGACGAAGAAATACGTGTTGTAGCGGCGGGGCTCGAATTCCGGCGTGATCCAGTGCGCCCAGGCCCGAAGCAGGTCGGAGCGCAGCACCAGGCGGCGGCGCTGCAGAAACTCGGCCAGCGAGAGGGAACGGTCGAGGAGGGCACGCCGGTCGACCTCCCAGTCGGCATCGGTAGTGTCGGCCACCACGGTGTCCTGGGACGGCCCGGCCAGCAGCACCCCGGACTCCTCGAAGGTCTCGCGGACGGCCGCGCATACCAGGGCACGGGCGAGCGGAACGTCCACCCGCAGCCGGCCCGCCCACTGCTCCGGCGAGGGGCCGGCCCATAGCGGCGCGTGATCCAGGTCGCGACGGTCGACGGATCCGCCGGGAAATACGTGCGCACCCGGAGCGACCGCCATGGTCCCGACCCGGCGCAGCAGGTATGCCTCGAGGGCGGTTGTCTCGCGGAGCAGGACCACTGTCGCGGCGTGGCGCGGGCGCACCGGTTCGTCGCCCCGCTCCCGGAACCGCGTGACCCGCTCCGTCAGCCGGGCCGGCAGCCGTACCCGCGGGAAACATCCCACACAGGACACCCCTAGCCCACCTCGACGATCATCTCGACCTCGACCGGGGCGTCCAGCGGAAGGGCCGCCATTCCCACCGCACTGCGCGCATGCTTGCCGGCGTCACCGAAGACGTCGATGAGTAGCTCGCTGGCGCCGTTGATGACCCCGGGCTGCCCGGTGAAGTCGGGGGCGCTGGCGACGAAGCCGAGCACCTTCACCACCCGCTTCACCGCGGCCAGGTCACCCATCTCGGCCTTGATGGCGGCGAGGGCGTTGAGGGCACAGGTGCGGGCCAGGTCCTTGGCCTGCTCGGGATCCACCTCGGCGCCGACCTTGCCGGTCGCCGGCAGCTTGCCTTCCACCACCGGGACCTGCCCGGAGACGTAGACGTACGGGCCGGTACGCACGGTAGGCACGTACGCCGCCGCGGGTGTCGGCACCGCGGGCAGGGAGAGACCCATCTCGTTCAGCCGGGCTTCGGGGTTGCTCATTGCGACTTCTCTCGCTTCATGTAGGCGACCATCTGCTCCGCGCTAGGCCCTGGAACGACGGCCACGAGCTCCCAGCCGTCCTCGCCCCAGTTGTCGAGAATCTGCTTGGTCGCGTGCACCAGCAAGGGCACGGTGGCGTACTCCCATTTCGTCATGGCGGCAACCCTACGGCGCGCTGGGTGGATCATGAAGTGCCGGGTTCGGCGTACCTCACTCGGATCGCCGCGTGGGGGGCTCGTCGATGGCCGGTTCCGGTGGTTCCTGCGGCTCCCGAGCGAGCGCCTCGTCGAGATCCTCCAACTCCGGGGCGCTCCTTTCGACCTCGCGATCCTCGGAGCCCTCGGCCGAGGAGCCGCCTGCCATTCCGGCCGCCTTCTCGAAGAACCGCAGCATCTCCACGGGCAGCGGCATGACCAGGGTGCTGTTGCGTTCGGCGGCGACCTCGACGACCGTCTGCAGCAGGCGCAACTGAAGGGACTCCGGTTCCCGGGCCATCTCGTGGGCGGCCGCGGCGAGGCGCTTCGACGCCTGGTACTCCCCGTCCGCCGAGATGATGCGGCCCCGCCGGTCGCGCTCGGCCTCGGCCTGGCGGGACATCGAGCGCTTCATGCTCTCCGGCAGCGCGACGTCCTTGATCTCCACCCGCTCGATCCGGATGCCCCACGGTCCCTCGGTGGGCTCGTCGATGATCTCGCGCAGCTGTGCGTTGATCCTGTCCCGCTCGGAAAGCAGGTCGTCCAGATCGGCGCGGCCTATGACGGACCGCAGCGAGGTCTGGGCGACCTGGGAGACGGCGAACAGGTAGTTCTGCACGTTGACGACGGCCTTGATCGGGTCGATCACCCGGAAGTAGACCACCGCGTCCACCCGAACCGTCACGTTGTCATGGGTGATCCCGTCCTGTCCGGGAACGCCCATCGTGACGATCTGCATGTTGACCTTCTGCAGCCGATCGATGATCGGAATGATCAACGTCGGACCCGGCTCCCGCACGGTGGGCAGGACCCGACCGAGCCGGAAGACGATCCCCTTCTGGTACTGCTGCACCACCCGAAGCGAGCTGGCGGTCGATATCAGGAGGACGACGAGGACGGCGACGATGGCGACGACTACTAACACGACCACGGTTACCTCCCAAGGACCAGATGTTCGACGAGGCCAGTGTCCTCCTACCGGGACACTAGCCTTAAGCAGGTGAGCGCACGCGATACCGACTGGGACGGCGTCCGTCTGCACGTCGTCACCGGAAAGGGCGGGACGGGCAAGTCCACGACCGCGGCCGCCCTGGCACTGGCGCTGGCCGCCGGCGGGAGACGCGTGCTGCTCACCGAGGTCGAGGGGCGGCAGGGCATCGCGCAGCTGTTCGACTGCCCCCCGCTGCCGTACGAGGAACGCAAGGTAGCCGTCGCGCCGGACGGTGGAGACGTGTACGCGCTCGCGGTCGACCCGGAGGAAGCGCTGCTCGAGTACCTCCAGATGTTCTACAACCTGCGGCAGGCCGGGCGGGCGCTGACCAAGCTCGGCGTCGTCGACTTCGCCACCGCTATCGCTCCCGGCCTCCGCGACGTGCTGCTTACCGGCAAGGCTGCCGAGGCGGTACGCCGGCGGACCGGTGAGGTGCGGAGCTACGACGCGGTGGTCATGGACGCCCCGCCGACCGGGCGGATCGCCCGTTTCCTCAACGTCAACGCCGAGGTCGCCGGGCTCGCCAGGGTCGGCCCCATCCATACGCACGCGGAGCAGGTCATGAAGGTCATCCGTTCCCCGGAGACCGCCGTCCACTTCGTCACCTTGCTGGAGGAGATGCCGGTCCAGGAGACCGTCGACGGCATCGAGGAGCTGCGCCGCCTGGGACTACCGGCGGGGGGCGTCGTGATCAACATGGTCCGCCCGTCGCGGCTGGACAAGCGAACCCTGGACGCCGCGGCCAAGGGCCGGCTCGATCCGGCCGAGCTCGCCCTCGGGCTGAAGGCGGCCGGGCTGGAGGCTGGCCTGGATACGAGCGGGGACACCGTACAGGCGCTGCTGGACGAGCTCGCCGACCACGCCACCCGTATCAACCTGGAGCGGCGGGAGAGACGAAAGCTGGCCCGGCTGGGTGTGCCCAGCTACGACCTCCCGCTGCTCCCGGACGGCATGGACCTCGGCGGCCTTTATCGGTTGGCGGCGCAACTGCGTGCCCAGGGAGCCGCCTGATGCGTACGTCCGGCAGGAACGTTCAGCCCGCGTTCGGCGTCGACGGCCTGCTCGACAACCGGCGCATCCGCATCATCGTCTGCTGCGGATCCGGAGGGGTCGGCAAGACCACGACGGCCGCGGCGCTCGGGCTCCGGGCCGCCGAGCGCGGCCGCGACGCGGTGGTGCTCACGGTGGACCCGGCGCGCCGGCTCGCCCAGTCGATGGGGCTACGCGCGCTGGACAACACGCCCCGGCGGGTGGCAGGCGTCGAAGGACCCGACGGACCGGGCACCGGGCTACACGCGATGATGCTGGACATGAAGCGGACCTTCGACGAGATAGTCGAGGCTCACGCGGACCCCCACCGAGCGGAGCAGATCCTCGCCAACCCCTTTTACCAGTCGCTGTCGTCGAGCTTCGCGGGCACCCAGGAGTACATGGCCATGGAGAAGCTCGGCCAACTGCGGCACTCCAACGCCTGGGACCTCATAGTCGTCGATACCCCGCCCAGTCGCTCGGCGCTCGACTTTCTCGATGCCCCGCGCCGGCTCGGGCGCTTCCTGGACAGCCGTTTCCTGCGCCTGATGTCGGCGCCGGCCAAGGTGGGCGGCAAGACGTACCTGAGGGTGCTCAGCGCCGGCATGGGGGTGTTCACAGGTGTGCTGACGAAAGTGCTCGGTGCCCAGGTGCTGAAGGACATCCAGACCTTCGTGACCGCGCTGGACAGCATCTTCGGCGGATTCCGGGAACGCGCCGAGGCCACTTACCGGTTGCTCCAGGCACCGGGTACGGCCTTCGTCGTCGTCGCGGCGCCCGAGAGGGATGCCCTCCGCGAGGCCTCGTACTTCGTCGAGCGCTTGGCGGAGGAGCGCATGCCGCTGGCCGGGCTGGTAGTCAATCGGGTGCACCGGTCGAAGGTGCCGCAGCTGTCTGCCGCCCGCAGCCTCGCCGCGGCCGAGAGCCTGGAAGAGGGCGGTGAGCACGCGTTGGCGACGGCAGCGCTGCGGCTGCACGGGGAGCGAATGCAGCTCGCCGACCGAGAACGGCGGCTTCGGGAGCGTTTCACCTCGGCACACCCGGCGGTGCCGGTGGCGGAGGTCACCGCCCAGCCGGAAGATGTCCACGACCTCGGCGGGCTGCGGCGTATCGGATCAGATATGGCGGCATCCGGCCGCAGGTGACGCCGGGGGACCGGCACCCGGAGGTGCCGGTCAGGTCACGACGAGTTCCTCGCGGCCGCGCTCGTATTCCTCACGGGCGTTCTGCAGCAGCTCACGCCACGACTTCACGTCCGGACGGCGGCGCAGCAGCGCACGACGTTCCCGCTCGGTCATACCCCCCCAGACGCCGAACTCGATCCGGTTGTCCAAGGCGTCGGCGAGACACTCCGTGCGTACCGGGCACCCACGGCAGATCATCTTCGCGCGGTTCTGCGCAGCACCCTGGACGAAAAGAGCATCGGGATCTGTGTTACGGCAGGCGGCGCGAGAAGCCCAATCCGTGATCCACATAGCCCACTCCCTTCGAATATTCCTTCGAATACGTGGTCTTCAATGGCTCCGTCGATTGCCGATCAAGGAACGACATCACGGCTCCACAGCAAAGCGCCGCGTTACGGAACGTACGGAAGCCAACACGCAGGACAACAGACCCCGTTGGACCCATTCTGGAATGGCCCACTCGGGCCATATCCAGGCCTGGTCATAGTCCTGCCCCGATCGTGCGGTCTGCCCGCTATGTGTGGCTCGTCCGTCGTAGGCTGGTCGTGTGGTGCAGGGGAGCAAGCGTGGGGACATCGCACGACGGGTCATGGTGCGGAAGGGCGCACGGCTGGCCGCCGTCGGTGCGATCGCGGGTGTCCTGGTGGCGGGGTTGGCGTTCCCGGCGGTGGGAGGCGCCGGCATCACCGCGCGCAACGCGGCGAACGGGTTCCAGCGGCTGCCGGACGAGCTGGACACGCCGCCGCTGCCGGAACGGTCGCGGATCCTCGCCGCCGACGGTTCGTTGCTGGCCACCTTTTACTACGAGAACCGGATCTCGGTGCCGGTCGACAAGATCGCACCGATCATGCGGAACGCGATCATCGCGATCGAGGATTCTCGCTTCCATCAGCACACCGGGGTGGATTCCAAGGGTGTCATTCGGGCGCTCGTCGTCAACGCCAGGGCCGGGGAGGTCCGCCAGGGCGGTTCCACGCTCACCCAGCAGTACGTGGAGAACGTCCTCGTCGAAAACGCCGATACCAAGGAGGAGAAGCTGGACATCCGCTCCGCCACCGTCGGCAGCAAGCTGCGGGAGATGCGGTACGCGGTCAGGCTCGAAAAGAAGTACTCGAAAGAGCAGATCCTGGAGCGCTACCTGAACATCACCTACTTCGGTGACGGCGCGTACGGAGTCGAGGCGGCCGCCCGGCACTTCTTCGGCAAGCACGCCTCCGAGCTGGAGGTGCGCGAGGCCGCGCTGCTCGCGGGCCTGGTGAGGAGTCCGCAGGCGTACAACCCGGCGATCTATCCGGAGGCCGCCCGGGAGCGGCGGAACGTGGTGCTCGGCCGCATGGCCCAGCTCGGCATGATCAGCCGGAAGCAGGCCGACCAGGCCATGCAGGCCGGCCTCGGCCTGGACCTGCAGAGCACCCGGAACGGCTGTATGGGGACGAAGGCGCCGTTCTTCTGCGACTACGTGCTGAACGAGATCAAGACGGACCCCGTCTTCGGCAAGACCCGGGACGACCGCCTGGCCCTGCTGCTGCGCGGCGGACTGACGATCAAGACCACCCTCTCCCCGAAGGTCCAACGGGCCGCCCAGCGCGCGCTCACCAACTACGTACCCGCGAAGGCCGACAAGGCGTCCTCCGTCGCGACCGTCGAGCCGGGCACGGGCAAGATCAAGGCGATGGCGGTCAGCAAGCAGTACGAAAACGACGCGAAGAAGGGCGCTACCACCGTCAACCTGGCGGCCGACTATGCCCACGGTGGGAACCTGGGAGCCCAGCCCGGGTCGACGTTCAAGCCCTTCACCCTGCTGACCGCGCTCGACGAGGGCATGTCGTACGGCAGCGCGTACATCCCCTCGCCGTCACATGTCACGCTGTCGGGTTTCGAGGACTGCGACGGGCGACCGCTCGGCTCCTGGTCGGTCGGCAACGCGGGCGACAGCGAGGCGGGCACGTTCAACCTGATGACCGGTACGTGGAACTCGGTGAACACGTTCTTCGCGCAGCTGGAGAAGAGGGTAGGGGTCTGCGACGCGGTGAAGATGGCCCGCAAGTTCGGTATGGCCCAGGCGGACGGCTCGCCGATCCCGGTGTACCCCTCGTTCACCCTGGGCTCGCCCGAGGTCGATGCGGTGCACCTGGCCGCCGCCTACGCCGGGTTCGGCGCGCGGGGCAAGTACTGCCAGCCGACAGCGATCACGTCGATCAGAAGCTCGCACGGCCGAGACGTCGAGGTGCCCGAGGCCGACTGCAAGCAGGTGGTGCGGCCGCAGGTCGCCGACGCGCTCACGCACGTGCTCGAGGGTGTGCTCACGAAGGGCACGGCGGCGGGCCAGGGGATCGGGCGGCCGGCCGCCGGAAAGACCGGCACCACCGACGACTACTCCGCCGCGTGGTTCGCCGGTTACACCCCGGATCTGGCCACCGCCGTGTGGGTGGGCGACCCTCGGGGTGGCCGGCAGCACCCGCTGACCGGCGTCAGCATCGGCGGGCGGTATTACGGCACCATCTACGGAGCAACTCTTCCCGCGCCCATTTGGCGGATGACGATGAGCGCCGCCCACGCCGGGATGCCGGTCTCCCAGTTCAACTCCCCGCAGCCGCGGTTCTTCGCCGGACTGCGGCGGGAGGAACCCAAGTCGGAGGACGAGGACTCCGATCGTCGGGGGGGCCGCCGCGACAGCCCAGGCCCGAGTCCGGATAACCGCGGCGAGGGTAACGAGGGTCCACCGGGAGGACCCGGCCCGGACGAAGGCTTCCCGTCACCCACCGACAACGAACCGGAGTGACGGCGAGGGGCCGTACTACTCTCTACGCTTTACTAATCGTCGTTGCCGCCGCGGCTCGGGCTCGGAAAGAGCATGCCGCAAACCTCGATGTAGAGCGCCTCGGGATACGGGATATAGGTGATGTTGCGTAGCGCCTGATCCTGGCCGGCCGACTCCAAAATAAACTCACCGTAGCCGAGCATCCGCCCCAGCACCGACCGCTGGAAACTCATGTCGGTGACTTTCGACAACGGCATCATGGCGACCTTGCGGGTAACGAGGCCGGTTGCCATGAGCAATCGCTGCGAGGTGATAACCACGTACTCGACGGCCCACTCGGCGACCCTCCAGACGAACCACACGACGACGGCGATCCACGCCCACCAGACGACCGTCAACATCGTCCCGCGGCCCTGGGCCACGGTGTTCGTCAGCAAGCCGGCGACGACCAACCCGCCGAAGACAATCGCGAAGGGCCTGAGCAGCACGGCGGGATGCCGCCGCACCGTGATCACCTGCGTCTGCGACTCGCTAGGCAGCAGGTAGCGGTTCACGGACGCCGGCGTCGAGTCGCCGGGCGTCACCAGCCTCATGACAGGGCGTTCACAAAGCGGGACAAGGACTCACCAGCGCCAGCCAATCCGCCGAGGGCACCCCTGACGAAGCCTGCCGCACCCTCAGGGGAGCTGATCACATAGAAGACGACGAACGCTATTAGCGCCCACGTCAGGTACTTCTTCATAGTCCCCGTCTCCCGTCGCGCTCAGACCCACTAATCCAATCTCCTTTGTACACTACCCACCTACCACCGTGAAGAGCCTTACCTGCAGGTAACAGAGCCTGGTCTCTTTCTTGTTCACCTCTAACGCCGCTCCGCCGCAACAAGCGCCAGCACCTGCAGATGCTTGCGGGCGATGCGCACGACAAGCTCGGGTGTGGCGTGACCGGTGACGTCTCGGGCGCCGTGGCGCGCGGCATCGACGCACCGCGACACGGTAGCCGGCGAGTGCACGCCGTCGAACTCCCGAGCCAGCCTCTCCACGACCTCAATGTACTCGCGCAGACGGTCATGCCGGTCCGTGGTGCTGTTGGTCATGATGCTCCTCGACCCTCTTATCGCCTCAGCTCGGGCCCGCCGCCCGCCGGGCCTCCGAGCGGGCAGCAGAGGTCGGGCCTGGTCGAATCCCAGTCAACTACTCGCTGTACCCAGATTATGACCATCTGTAACATGCGCGTCGAACCCCTCCGGAGGCCATACGACCTGGTGGATCGGCCCCATGCGCCGGACCCCTCCCCGCGTGACCCGTTTCGTCCACATCTTGTCCCCATATCACCTCTCGCCGCCCCGGTTACGACCGCCGGGCCGTCCGTCCGCGACAGCACACGTACGTGCCTTTTCCGGGAAATGCGCCGAACCGCGACGGCCATGGGATGTGTTCTACACCACATATGGTCCATGACGCTGCCACTCCACGCAGAACAGGTCGAGATAGCGAAACAGATACACGGAAGCAGTCGCCCCGAAGAGAGTGGCATTATGGCGATCCGGCCCGCCGATGTCGAGCAAGGCGCGCCGTTTCGACCGAAGACGGCTCAAAGGACCCCATAGAGGCGGTCGCCGGCATCCCCGAGCCCGGGCAGGATGAACCCTCGCTCATCGAGCCGTTCGTCGATTCCCGCGGCGACAACGTTGATCGGTTCCGGTGATCCGGCGAAGGCTCTCTCCATGTACCGCAGCCCCTCCGGGGCGGCGAGGAGACAGATCGCTGTGACGTCGGCGGCTCCTCGGTCGAGAAGGAGGCGTATCGCGGCGGCGAGGGTGCCACCGGTGGCGAGCATGGGGTCGAGCACGTAGCACTGCCGGCCGGAGAGGTCCTCCGGCAGCCTGGTGGCATAGGTAGTGGCCTTGAGGGTTCCCTCGTCGCGCACCATGCCCAAGAAACCCACCTCCGCGGTAGGTAGCAGCCGAGCCATCCCGTCGAGCATCCCGACACCCGCGCGCAGCACCGGGATGACCAGCGGCGACGGCGGGGCGAGACGCACGCCGTCCGCCGGGGCGAGGGGCGTCTGCACAGTCACCGGGGAAACCCGTACGCCGCGGGTGGCCTCGTACGCGAGCAGGGTCACCAGCTCGTCGGCGAGACGCCGGAACGTGGGTGAGTCGGTGCGGGTGTCCCGCAACGTCGTCAGCTTGTGGGCGACAAGGGGGTGTTCGATGGCGAGGATCCGCATGACGGCCCAACGTAGCCGCGTCCGCCCGGCGCCGCCCACCCCAACCCGGCGTCCCCGGGAAGGCCACCGGTTTGTTGCGGTTCCCTATCCGTTCGCTATCGGTCCGCAGGTACTGGTTCGGCGGCCACCTCATGGGTAAGCATGGCGACATGGCTGCCGTGAGTGACGCACGCGAGCCATCGGCGGGCAACAAGCGCGGCGAGTACCCGGCGAGCGGGCGGCGAAGCGAACAAAAGAACACGGAGCGCAAGGACGACAGAGTGCTGAGGCCTGCGGAGTCCGACCGCGACCGTCGTCGGCGTCGGGCGATCTTTCTCCGCGAGCTTGCCGAGGCCCGGGAACTCCGCAAACGGGTGGCCCCCAGGCGCTCGCGGCGGGCGCGGATTCACGAGGCCCTGAGGATGCGGACCTTCCGCCTTTGACGAGTATTGTTCGTTCGCGTCTACGCCTCCGCGGTCCGCGCGCTCGCCAGGCACTCGCCGCGCGCGGCGCGCATGGCCCCTTTTCCCTGCTTTCTGCGCCGCCTTCGAGACGGCCGGGCGTCGTATCTGACACCATGCCCACGGAAGGATCACGGCGGTGGGGTGGACGATGACGGACGTAAGTGAGAGCGACTTCGCTGTCGTGGTCTACCAGGAGGACGACGAGGTCTGGGAGGCCGAGCTCCTCCCGGCGAAGCTCGTCGAGGATCTGCACGGTCTGATCCCCGCGCTGCGCCAGCAACCGCCGAGCCGGGTAGGCACCTTCGGTCTCGTCGCGGTCGGCGATGACTTCTTCATTATCCTGCGTGTGCAAGGACCGACCACGCGGCTGTTCCTTTCCGACGTGACGGCGGCGGTCGACTGGCCGCTGGCCCAGCAGGTTCTCACCTACCTCGACCTCCCAGTACCCGATGACGAGGATCTCGACCAAGTACTTCCCGTCGGCGACATGTCGATCTTCGTCGACCTCGGCCTGGATGAGATGGAACTCGGGGCGCTCGCCGGAGACCTGGATCTCTACCCTGATGAGGTGCTGTCGAGCATCGCGGGCCGGCTCGGGTTTGGCCAGCCGTTCCAGCGTGCCCTCGATGCTGCGATCGGCTGAGCCTGCTTGAGGGAGCGTGACGTGCCCTACTTCGCCGCCGTCTTCGCCCGCGTACCGGGAGGGTGGACGGGTGACGAGGTCGATTTGGACGACCTGGAGATCCTCGACGAGGTCACCGACGTGATCCGCGACGCGGCGGAGGAGGGCGAGCCGGCGCTCCTCTTCGTCGAAGAGGACGATGAGTGGTTCGCCATCCTCCGGGTGGACGGCATCGGTGAGCCGCGGGTGTTCATCTCGGATGTCCGAGCCCCGACGACCAGCGAACTGGCCGCCCTGCTGTACGAGGGCGCCGAGGAGACTGCCCAGGCCGGCGAGGACGACGAGGAAGAAGAGCAGGCCCGCGCGCTGGCGGACGAGCCCGGCGGAGACGTGGATCTGCTCGAGGACCTCGGCATCCCCGCCGACGAGCTCCTCGCCCTCACCACGAGAGAGGGAGTACTGCCCGGGGACGTAATCTCGGCGGTCGCGGACCGCGTCAGCTTCGCTGGCGAGCTCGACAAGCTGCGCTGATGGGCCGACCGTACGCGCCCGCGATGCGGCTCGCCCTTGCGGAGGCCGAGCGGGCGCCCGCGGCCGGCGATGTTCCGGTGGGCGCCGTGGTGCTGGACGCCGAGGGTGAGGTCGTCGGACGGGGCCACAACGAGCGGGAGGCCCGCGGCGACCCAACCGCACACGCCGAGATGTTCGCCCTGCGGGAGGCGGCCGCGGTCCGCGGAGAATGGCGTCTCACCGGCTGCACCCTGGTGGTGACGCTGGAACCGTGCACCATGTGCGCGGGCGCGGCGGTGCTGGCCCGTGTCGCCCGGGTGGTGTACGGCACCGTCGATCCGAAGGCCGGCGCGGTCGGCTCCCTGTGGGATGTGGCCCGCGATCGACGGCTCAACCACCGCCCCGAGGTGCTGGGCGGCGTCCTCGCCGAGGAATGCGGTGCTATGCTCACCCGGTTCTTCGCTCAGCACCGCCCAAGAAATGACTGAGGGAGACGCCATGATCGTGGTGGGTGGGGCATCGGGGCGGCTCGGCAGGCGTACCGTCAGTTTCTTACTGGAGCGGGTGGATGCGGCCCGGGTGGTCGCGCTAAGCCGTACCCCTGAGAAGATCGCGGATCTCGGCGTCGCTACCCGGCCGGCCGACTTCAACGACCCGAACGGGCTGGTGAGGGCGTTCGACTGGGCCGAGCGGCTGCTCCTGATCAGCACCGACGTACCCGGCCCCGGCCGGATCCAGCAGCACACCAACGCGGTACGGGCCGCGGCCGAGGCGGGAGTCGGACACGTCCTCTATACCTCGATGGTTCGGGCAGGCGAGCCCGACAACCCTGCCGTCATCGCCGTCGACCACCGGGAGACCGAGCGGGCGCTGGCGGAGTCGGGACTGACCCACACCCTGCTCCGGGAGAGCCTCTACTGCGAGATGACCCTCTTCACCGCGCCCGGCGCGGTCGCCAGTGGTGTGCTGGCCAGCAACAGGGGCGACGGCGCCACCGGGTACGTCGCTCGCGAGGACGTTGCCGCGGTCGCCGCTGCGCTGCTCGCCGATGGCGGGCACGAGGGCGAGCTGCTGGACGTGACCGGGCCGGCCGCCGCGACCGACAGCGAGATCGCGGCCATCCTGACCGAGGTGACCGGTCGGCCGGTGCGGTACCAACCGCTGACCGACGATGAGGCCATCGCCGGCATGGTCGAGCGAGGGATGCCCGAGCCGGTGGCGCGGAGCTCGGCCAGTTTCGGGAAGGCGGCACGCGAGGGCTGGCTCGACGTCGTCAGCGACGTAGTCGAGCGTATCGGCGGCCGCGAGCCCACGTCGGTCGCGGGCTTCCTCGCCGCCAACCGGACGGCGCTCGTAGCGACCTGAGTATCCGGTACCCTCAGGCGTGGTGGAGTCGCCTAGTGGCCGAGGGCGCGCGCCTCGAAAGCGCGTGAGGGGCAACCCTCCGTGGGTTCAAATCCCACCTCCACCGCCATTTGACTCGTAGCGGCAGTGCTGCTCACCGATCCGATATCGGGATGCCGATCCTGCTGTGCGTCGACGGCGCGTACAGCACGCTCGTCGGAGGACCCTGCGGAGCCGGCAGCCCGGCGGCCTCCAACAGTCCTTCTTCGCGGAACTCCACGAGCTCCGCCGAGTGCAGGGGCCAGGGCTCGTGGGCGACGGGGAGGTACCGAAGACGCCCGCGGCGGGTGGAGGCGTGCAGACCCCATCGGTCTGCAACGAAACGATCCAGCGGCGTCCCGTCGACCGGCCCTCCGATGGATACCCGGAAGCGCAGGCCTGCGCGCCTCGGCCGCGGCCAGCGCCTGGTCGTACGGTAGTCGAGCAGTACGCCGTCCCGATCCCGATCCAGGTGCATGGCCGCCCAGCGGTACGGCAGCTGAGCCGCGCCGCGAGCGCCCAGGACGAAGGCAAGCCGGGAGGCCTCCATCGAGAGGAAGACGACCCCGCGACGCCCGGCCCGGTCGACGGAGTAGACCCGCACGTTGGTTTCCAGAAAGTCACCTAGATAAGGCAGCGGCGGCGTACCCGCGAGGCGAACCCGGACCATCCGCAGGCCGACTACGCCCACGTACGTCGTCCCTTCGTGGATGTCCGGCTCGACCTGCGGGGGCAACACGCGGCGCACGTCGACCGGGTCGTAGGGCCAGTGCAAGAAGGTGACGTCGCGCCAGCCCTGGGTCGCCAGGGGACGGTGGACCGCCCGGGGTGGGAACCGGGTGATCGGCTCGGGATGCACGGCCCGAACGTACCCTTCCGGGGACGCTCAGAACTCCGCGACGTCGAGGTCGAGCACACGTGCATGCAGCACCAGACGCTGATGCAGGGCCGCCCGCAAGGCACGGTGCAGGCCGTCCTCGAGGTACAGCTCACCCCTCCACTGGACGACGTGGGGGAAGAGGTCGCCGTAAAACGTCGAATCCCGGGCGAGCAGGGAGTGAAGATCGAGCACGGCCTTCGTGGTGATCAGCTGATCCAGTCGGACCTGACGTGGTGGGATCTTCGCCCAATCCCGCTGAGTCATCTGGTGGTCGGGATAAGGGCGTTCGTCACCGACCAACTTGAAGATCACGACTGCAGTTTAAGAGAGCGTGTACGAGAGCCGAGGCAGAACGGCGGGATGCCGTGATAAGCGTCACACAGGCCGTCCGCAGCCTTGCCGGAGACGGGCGCCAAGGGTTCTCCGACCTGCATTGTCGGAGATTGCCGCAAGTTTGCCCACGCACTTCGCCGATCTTCAAACGGATGTGAAAGCCCGCGCCTTCGCATCTGATATCGCATGAGCAACACTAACGATCAGATACACTGCTGACGCAGGTGATCATCGATGCGGCGAGCTGCCGCTCCTGGCTCACACGCGCAGTGCGAGAACTCTCCCCGATCTCCCCAAACGAATCGCTCGCCCTCTGCCGCTTGTACCAGCTGCACACGCAGCCGATTAGCCGGATCGATCCTGGCCCAGCCCGTGAGGTCACGTGCCACCACGAAGCTGTCCAGGGCCCGGTCGCGGAAGATAAGGCCCCGCTGGTAAAGGGCAGCCTGCAGTCGATCCAGCGGAGCGACCCGCGGCGTCGGTTTCCCGTGGTTACACATGCCGTCCACATCCCTGTGCGCATGCCGCTTCATCATTTGTGCGCCGCGACTTAAAGAATCGCAAGAAGTGCCTCCCGCGTCAATCTGACGCTCCTTCGAGCGCACGAAATTCTCGTCACTGGGGTGGGGAAGGAACCTCCGGGTCGTTCGCGGCCTCCGTGCCCGCCTCTCGGAATGCTCTGTGCGGCTGCACGTGCGGATGCAAGGACCGAGGACACGCTGCCTAGCGTCCGGCATGAGGATATCGAGCGGCTGGTGCACTACGCACCATCGATCGGCCGTCATCGTTGCAGTACGCAGCGTCCGAGCCAGGTGCGGCGTCGTCCCATGCCGAGGGATCGCCGTCGTCCCTGGTGAGGACCCTCCACGAGGGGCGTACAGCCGGCGGCGGAGGATGCGAGATTCGAACTCGCGAGGTTACCCCCAACGCACTTCTCCAAGGCCGCCCGTTTGCCCGTGTACGAGCCGAGGATCAACCGTCCTGGGTGGATATCGTGCGCCACGCCGAGCGCGGCGAGCACGTTGCGGTCGTGGCGCACGGGGAACATGTCGCGGACGTCGTACCCTCCGGCGAACTGGACCGGTTGCACGAAACGATCGAGGTACTGTCAGATAGCGGGCTAGTGCGCGACCTTCGGGAAGGACTAGCCGACGCTCGCGTCGGGCGGGTGTTCTCAGCCGACGACGTTGCCGCGGATCTGGCTGCCCGCCGCGACGCTGGAGAATGAGTGGGTCCGCGTCATATGCGGTCGTATTCTCCACTTCTGCCCGGCGTAGCCTGTCCAAGCTCCCTCTGCCGGCGGCTGCGGCACTATATGAGCACCTGACCGGCCCAGTCGCAAACAACCCGTACCGTCTGGGCAAGCCACTGGACGCGCCGTACGGCGAGGTGTGGAGCACCCGGCGTGGCGCCTACCGCCCACGATGATCACGTACGTGATGCCGGTTCGCGTCGGTGCCCACTCAAAACGGCGGAGGATGCGAGATTCGAACTCGCGAGGGGTTGCCCCCAACACGCTTTCCAAGCGTGCGCCCTAGGCCACTAGGCGAATCCTCCGCAGCCGAGACTACCGGACAGGTCGGGGTCGGGGTGCTCGCAAGGGGGTTGAAGGTGCTCCGCGCCCGGGGACCCGTCCGATGACGGCCGACCGTGCTCGAACACGTCGGGGGCCTACTAGACTTCGACAAGGCCCCTCGTATGGCGCTCATCCTGTGAACTCCCCCAGGGCCGGAAGGCAGCAAGGGTAAGCGGGCTCTGGCGGGTATACGAGGGGTCCCCTCTGTCTCCGGGAAGTCCGCGCCTTGACGACATTTATGTCCTGAGGAGGCAGCAGCGCATCCGGAACGAGATGCCGGCACCCCCGCGGGTGAGTCAGGATGGAATGCCATGAGCCTCGCGCTGTACCGCAAGTACCGTCCCGCGACGTTTGCCGAGCTCAGAGGGCAAGAGCAGGTCACGGTACCGCTCGCGCAGGCGCTTCGGAACGGCCGGGTGCACCACGCCTACCTGTTCAGCGGGCCGCGCGGCTGCGGCAAGACGTCGAGCGCGCGGATCCTGGCACGGTCTCTCAACTGCGAGCAGGGCCCCACGCCGGAGCCGTGCGGCGTCTGCGAACCGTGCATCGCGCTCGGTCCGACGGGTCCGGGCAGCATCGACGTGATCGAGATCGACGCCGCTTCGCACGGTGGCGTGGACGACGCTCGTGAGCTGCGGGAACGTGCCTTCTTCGCGCCCGTCACCTCCCGCTTCCGGATCTACATCATCGACGAGGCGCACATGGTGACGCGCGAGGGCTTCAATGCCCTGCTCAAGCTCGTCGAGGAGCCGCCGCCGCACCTGAAGTTCGTCTTCGCGACCACCGAGCCGGAGAAGGTGATCGGGACCATCAAGTCCCGGACCCACCACTACCCCTTCCGCCTTCTGGCGCCCGGGACGCTACGCGGACTGCTCGAGGAGATCCTGCAGCAGGAGGGCGTTCGGTACGAACCGTCCGCGCTGCCGCTCGTGGTCCGTGCCGCCGCGGGATCGGCCCGCGACGCCCTGACCGTCTTGGATCAGCTCGTGGCCGGGGCCGACGAGGGCGGCATCAGCTACTCACGCGCGGTAGCGCTGCTCGGCTACACCGACGCCAGCCTGCTCGACGAGGTCGTGAACGCCTTCGCGGCCGGGGACAGGGCCGCGGTCTTCGACGCGGTGGACAGGGTGATCGAGGGCGGTCACGATCCGCGCCGGTTCGCGGCCGACCTGCTGGAGCGTTTCCGTGACCTGCTCGTACTGGGCGCCGTGCCGGACGCGGACAGCAAGGGGCTGCTCGACGCACCACCGGACGAGATCGAGCGGATGCGCGACCAGGCGACCCGGATGGGCCCGGCCGAGCTGGCCCGGGCGGCTGACCTGTTTCATCAGGGCCTGACCGAGATGCGGGGAACCACATCACCCCGTCTGCTGCTCGAACTGATCTGCGCCCGCACCCTCCTTCCGGGCGCGGCAACCGACGAGTCGGCGCTGCTCGCCCGGCTGGAGCGGCTGGAGCGGCACCTCGTGGGCGGTACGGGAGGTGGCGCGCCGGACGACTCTTCTCCCCCGGCCGCCGCATCCCCGCCGGCAAAACCACCGACCGCCAAACCCGCACCACCACAACCCCCGCCCGCCCGTCAACCCGCGCCATCGACGTCCGGGGCGACGTCCGGGGCGACATCCGGATCCGCGTCCGGTGCGGGCTCGAAGGCGAGTGCGCCGCCGGCCGCGTCCCCACCCGCCCAGCGCACGCCGCCCACCGGGAAGCCGCGCGAGGCCGCGGCGGCCGGCCAGGTGGATGTCGCCGCGGTGCAGGGGGCCTGGCCAGACATCCTGGAGGCGGTGAAGCGACGCCGCCGTGTCGCGTGGATGATCCTCGTGGGCGACGTCCAGGTGGTCGAGGTCGACGACACGTCCCTGACGCTGGCATTCGCCCGCGACGGGGACATGAAGGGGTTCACCTCCAGCGGCAGCGACCAGATCCTCCAGCAAGCGTTGGCCGACGTGCTCGGTGTGCAGCGGCGCGTTCAGACGGTCGCCGGTGGCGCGGCCAGCGGTGGTTCGCCCGGGCGGAGCGGCAACCCGAGCGGGCCGGCCGAGCCGACACGGACGGACCCCCCGCAGAGCGGTCCGCCGTCAACTGACGACCCGGCGGGGGATCCGGGAGCCGCCAGCCCACCCGCCGGCCCGCCTGAGGTGGATCCGGACAACGATGCCGACGTGGATCCTGGGCTTACCGGCATGGCGCTGATCCAGCAGGAACTGGGCGGTCAGATCATCGATGAGATCGACAATTCCTGACCCGGGCCGCAGGGGAAGGGCACGCTGCCGACCTGGTCTTACCGCTGTGAACTTTCAGCTCGGGCGGAAGGCCGTAGGCTCGTACTCGACAGCGACGGTCTGGCAGGAACCGACAGGCCGGGGTCGGAACGACAGCAGGTCGGCCACGGCCTGCCCCACCAGCAAGTGATCGTCCGGAAGACCGAGGAGTGGCCGTGCATTCCGGTGGCGAGCTAAACATGCAGCAACTGCTCCAAGAGGCACAGAAGATGCAGGAGCAGCTGATGAGCGCCCAGCAGGACCTCGCCGACGCCCGGGTGGAGGGCACGGCCGGGGGTGGACTGGTGACGGCGGAGGTAAGCGGCGCCGGCGAACTCGTCGGCATCGAGATCGATCCCAAGGCCGTCGACGTGGACGAGCCGGCCGAGACCGCGGAAACCATCGCCGACCTCGTCCTCGCCGCCGTGCGGGATGCTGCCACCAAGGCCGCCGACCTGCAGCAAGAGAAGATGGGGCCGCTGACCCAGGGTCTGGGCGGAGGCCTACCCGGTCTGCCGGGAAGCTGACCCGCGGATCTGACCCGGTGGTCGGGGCGCGGTCTAGCGGTCAAGAGGCGGATCAACCGAAGCGGGAAACGGAGCGAGAGTTGCGGTGTACGAGGGCGTAGTTCAGGACCTCATCGATGAGCTGGGCGCCCTGCCCGGTGTGGGGCCGAAGAGCGCCCAGCGCATCGCGTTCTACCTATTGGCCGCCGAGGAGGTCGATGTGCGGCGGCTGGCGAAGGTGCTGGTAGAGGTCAAGGAGAAGGTGCGATTCTGTCGGGTGTGCGCCAACGTCGCCGAGGACGAGGAATGCCGTGTCTGCCAGGACCCCCGCCGTGACCCATCCGTACTCTGCGTGGTCGAGGAGCCCAAGGACGTCGTCGCGATCGAGAAGACCCGCGAGTTTCGCGGTCGCTACCACGTACTCGGCGGCGCGATCAGCCCGATCGACGGCGTGGGCCCGGACGACCTGCGGATCAAGGAACTCATGGCCCGGCTCGCGGACCGGGAGATCACCGAACTCATCATCGCCACCGACCCCAACCTCGAGGGCGAGGCCACCGCTACCTATCTCGCACGGCTGGTCAAACCGATGGACATCAAGGTCACCCGGTTGGCGAGCGGACTCCCGGTGGGCGGCGATCTCGAGTACGCGGACGAGGTGACGCTGGGACGCGCCTTTGAAGGACGGAGACTACTCGATGTCTGACGAATGGACGGGGGTCGCCGACCGGGTCGCCGGCCAGGTTGAGGACTTCCTCGGGGGTCTGTCCCGGCTCGCCTCCGGCGAGGGGGGTGACCAGACAGTACCCCTGCTGCTCCTCGAGGTCTCACAGATCTTGCTCGCCGGTGCTCAGCTCGGTGCGAGTGCCGACGTGATCCTTACCAGCAACTGGGAGCCCGACGTCGGTCCCGACCCGGACATCGACACGGTGCGTGAGGGGCTCGCCAAACGCCTCGCCCCGATCGACGAGTACGTCGAGGTGTTCGATCCCTACTCCGACACCAAGGTCACCCCGTACCGGCTGTCCGACGACCTGGCCGACGTCGCCGTGGATCTGGTCCACGGGATGCAGCACTACCAGGCCGGGCGCCCCACCGAGGCGCTGTGGTGGTGGCAGTTCTCGTACTTCAACAACTGGGGCAACCACGCCGGAGCGGCGCTGCGCGCCCTGCAGGCGGTAGTGGCGCACAGTCGTCTCGACGTCCCGCAGGAGACCTGAGCGGTCGCGGCTACGGACCGTTAAACCGTTAGCGGGCGGCCTGGGGACCCTCGGTAGACTTGCGGCGGTTAGCCGTCTTCCTCTTCGCCCGGGGGTTTCACCGTGGGCCTTGTCGTGCAGAAGTACGGAGGCTCGTCAGTCGCCGACGCCGAACGAATCAAGCGGGTGGCACAGCGCATTGTGGCCACGAAAAAGGCCGGCAACGACGTGGTAGTGATCGTCTCCGCGATGGGCGATACCACCGACGACCTCATCGGCCTCGCCACCCAGGTGAGCCCACTGCCGCCGGGCCGTGAGCTGGACATGCTGCTCACCTCGGGCGAGCGCATCTCCATGGCGCTGCTGGCGATGGCGATCGGCAACCTCGGGATCGAGGCGCTGTCCTTCACCGGAAGTCAGGCGGGAGTCATTACGGACTCGGTGCACGGCAAGGCACGGATCATCGACGTGACGCCGGGCCGGATCCGCCAGGCGATCGAGGCCGGCAAGATCGCGATTGTCGCCGGGTTCCAGGGCGTCTCCCAGGACAGCAAGGACATCACCACGCTCGGCCGCGGCGGCTCGGACACCACGGCGGTCGCCCTGGCCGCCGCCATGGAGGCCGAGGTGTGTGAGATCTACACCGACGTCGACGGCGTCTACACCGCCGACCCGCGAATCGTGTCGTCCGCGCGCCGCATTTCCCGGATCACCTACGAGGAAATGCTCGAGATGGCCGCGTGTGGCGCCAAGGTCCTGCACCTGCGGTCCGTGGAGTACGCCCGGCGGTACGGCGTGCCGGTGCATGTACGGTCGTCGTTCACCGACCGCGAGGGCACCTGGGTGACCTTTGAACCCGAAAGGGACGACATGGAGCAGCCGATCATCTCCGGCGTCGCTCACGACCGGAGCGAGGCCAAGATCACCGTTGTGGGGGTCCCTGACAAGCCGGGCGAGGCCGCGGCGATCTTCCGGACGGTGGCCGACGACGAGATCAACATCGACATGATCGTGCAGAACGTGTCGCAGGCGGCCACCGGCCGTACCGATATCTCGTTCACGCTGCCGAAGACCGACGGCCAGCAGGCCATGGCGGCGCTGAACGCGGCGCGGGACCAGGTCGGTTTCGAGGCGCTGCAGTACGACGACAAGATCGGGAAGGTGTCCCTGATCGGCGCGGGAATGCGCAGCCATCCGGGCGTCTCCGCGAGGTTCTTCTCCGCCCTGGCCGACGCGGGCGTCAACGTCCAGATCATCTCGACCTCGGAGATCCGTATCTCGGTGGTCTGCGGTGAGGACGACGTTCCCGCCGCGGTATCAGCCGTGCATTCCGCGTTCGAGCTCGACGCGGAGGACGAGTTCGCCCAGGTCTACGGAGGGACCGGTCGATGAGCACTTCAGGACCCACGCTCGCGGTCGTCGGCGCGACCGGCGCCGTCGGCCAGGTGATGCTCGACATCCTGTCCACCCGCGAGAACGTCTGGGGGGAGATCCGTCTCGTCGCCTCGCCACGATCGGCCGGACGCCGGCTCCGGGTCCGCGACGAGGAGGTCGAGGTCGTCGCCCTCTCGGCGGACTGCTTCGACGGCGTCGACGTCGCCATGTTCGACGTGCCCGACGAGGTGTCCGCGGGGTGGGCGCCGATCGCCGCCGAGGCGGGGGCGGTCGCCGTGGACAACTCCGGGGCCTTTCGGATGGACCCGGACGTGCCGTTGGTAGTTCCGGAGGTGAATCCCGAGGCGATCCGCGACCGCCCTCGCGGCATCATCAGCAACCCCAACTGCACCACGCTGTCGATGATCGTCGCCATGGGCGTGCTGCACCGCGTGTACGGGCTGCGCGAACTCGTCGTGGCGTCGTACCAGGCCGCCTCGGGCTCCGGACAAGAGGGCATGGATACCCTCTACGACCAGATGGAGAAGGTCGCGGGCGACCGTACGCTCGGTCAGCGGTCCGGAGACGTCCGCCGGGTGGTGGGCGATCTGGGCGCGTTTCCTGCACCCCTCGCGCTCAACGTGGTGCCGTGGGCGGGCTCGCTGAAGGACGACGGCTGGACCTCGGAGGAACTCAAGGTCCGCAACGAGTCACGGAAGATCCTCGGGCTGCCCGATCTGAGGGTGTCGGCGACGTGTGTGCGGGTTCCGGTGGTGACTACCCACTCCCTCGCCGTACATGCCCGGTTCGACCGCGAGGTCGATCAGCGCGAGGCCCAGGAGGCGCTGCGTGACGCGCCCGGCGTGGTGCTCGTCGACGACCCCGAGAACAAGGAGTTCCCTACCCCGGCCGACGTGGTCGGCACCGACCCGACCTGGGTGGGTCGGCTGCGGCGGGCGCTCGACGATCCGTACGGCCTCGAGCTGTTCGTCTGCGGGGACAACCTGCGCAAGGGCGCAGCCCTCAACACAGCCCAGATAGCCGAGCTGATCGCCGTCGACCTCGCGGAGTAGGGCCTAGCCGCGATCTTGGTTGGCCCCGAGATGCTTCTGGGCGAAGGTCAGCTCGGCCTGCATCTGCCGAATCCGCTCCTCGACGACCAGCGAGCCGTGCCCGGCGTCGTACCTGTACACCTCGTACGTCTTGCCGAGCTCGGCGAGACGGGCCAGGTAGTTCTCGATCTGCCGGATCGGGCACCGCGGGTCGTTCTCGCCGGCGAGGATCAGCACCGGAGCCTTCACCTGCTCGACATAGGTGATAGGTGAGGACTGCCGGTACCGTTCCGGCCTCTGCTGCGGCGACCCGCCGAACAGCGCCCGGTCGAACGCACGCAGCGACTCCATCTCGTCCTCGTAGGCGGCCAGGTAGTCGGCCACCGGGACCGCGGCGACCCCGAGCGACCAGGCCTCGGGTTGGGGGCCCAGGCCGAGCAGGCTTACGTAGCCGCCCCAGGAGCCTCCGGCCAGCACCAGCCGGGCCGGGTCGGCGAGCCCGGCGTCGACGGCATGGTCGCGTACCGCCTTGATGTCCTCGAGCTCGGTGAGACCCGGACGGCCCTCCAGCGCGTCCCGCCACGCGGAGCCGTACCCGGTGGACCCGCGGTAGTTGACCCGTACGACCGCGAAGCCGTGGTCGACCCAGGCCGCGACGTTCGGCGCGAACGAGTCGGTGTCGTGTGCGGTCGGGCCACCGTGCACGACGAAGACCGTGGGGTACGGGGGCGCGCTCTCGGCGGGCACGGAGACCAACGCGTGGATGCTCCCACCGGGGCCGTCGACGTGCAGGTCCTCGACGGGAACCGAGGGCGGCGGCGCCGGGCCGGGCGGGGTGAGCACCACGGCGCCGGTCGACGAGCGGACGACCGGTGGTTCGGCCGCGGACGACCAGGCGTATTCGACGGTGCCATCCGGCCGGGCGGTGGCACCCGCGACGACACCGCGTGGGGTGGGCACCGGCTCCAGGGCGTCGGCGGCAAGGTCGTAGCGGAACAGCTCGCCCCGAGCACGGTACTGATGCAGGACGAGCAGCGCGGAGGCGTCCGGGTACCAGTCGGCCACGATCTCGCCGGGAAGATCCAGCACGATCTCGCGCTGCTCGTCGGCGTGCACGTCCCAGATCAGCGGCTCGGGCCGGCCGCGCCGCTCGTGCACGACGAGGAGTCGATGATCGCCGGGTACGGGCGCGAACCGAATCCCGTCCAGGCCCTTGCCCGGACCGTCCCACACGTCGGCGACGATCGACCCGTCGACTCGTATCACCCGCAGCGCCATGTGTCGGCTGTCGCCGTGCTCGCTGTGGTTGATCGCGACGAGGGACTCGTCCCGGGAGAGGTCGACCACGTAGGCGTCCTCCCGGTGCCGGTAGATGGCCGTGGGGGCTTCCCCCGCCCGGGCGAGATCGATCTCGGTGCCGTCGTCGGTCGAGCGGCCAACGAGGACCGTGCCGCCGGGGCCCACCGCGAGGCCCGCGGGGTAGGACGGACCCAGGCCGGGAACGACCGGCTCGTCCGGGCCGCCGGTGAACGGCTGCCGCATCCACACCCCGAACTCGTCGCCGTCGTTGTCGTTGAACCACAGGATCCATTGCCCGGTCGGATCGACGCCTCCCAGCATGGTGCCGTTCGGCCGGTCGGTGACCTGCCGGCTGGCCCCGCTTGACCGGTCCCACGCATAGATCTCCCAGGTCCCACTGGCGTTGCTGCGGTAGACGCAGCTGTCAGGTGCGTGCTCTGCCCAGCCGGGAAGGGAGACCCGCACGGCACGGAACCGTGTCTTCCACCGCTCCTCGTCCGCCATGTGATCAAGTATTGCGGGGGCCGGCGGACGCCTCACACCGGTCGGCCGGTAGCGGTCGTACGCGCGGGACCGCCCTCGGTCAGGTGCCGACGAGGACCATCGGCTCGCGGTCTCCGGTGGACGCGCACGCGGTGGCGTACTCGACAGGAGCGACGCCGATGAGGGCTGTGAAGTCGCGGGTGAAGTGGGTCTGGTCGAACCAGCCGAGCTCGACGGCCATCGCCGCCGGATCCGTTACGGTGCCGCTGGCCAGCAGTTCGGCGCCGTCGTGGAGCCGGTAGCGCCTGATCATCCATTTGGGCCCGACGCCGACATAGCGGTGGAACAGTCGCTGCAGCGTACGCGGCGACATGCGGTACCTGTCCGCGACCTGGTCGACGCGGGTGATGGTGCGGTCGTCGAGCATGGTCGCTACCACCCGGATGAGCAGGTCGTAACCGGGATCGCGGGTGGACGGGAGCCGCTGGCGCAGGAACCCCTGGACGAGGTCGATCCGGCGCTCGTCGGTGGGCGCCTCCAGCACCGCCCGGGCGAGAGAGTCGGCAGCGGGCCCGAAGATGTCGCGCATGGTGTCGGCGTCACTCGCACTCTACTGCGACGACGTCGACGCCACGTTCGCCCGCGCGGTCGAGGCCGGGGCGACCGTGACCCGGGTCGAGGACTTATCCCGCGAGGAGGCCGAGCGCCGGGTGAACGAGTGGATCGCCTCGCAGGCCCAGTAGCGTTTCTCTCGTCGGAGGAGGTGCGGGACGTGCCCAGGTACGCGGTGCTGCTTCGCGGAGTCAACCTCGGCGGCCACAAGAAGGTCTCGATGGCCGACCTGCGCGAACTGCTGTCCGGACTCGGCTACCGGGACGTCCGCACCCTCCTGAACAGTGGCAACGTCGTCCTCGCCGCGGAGGCCGACCCGGCCGCGGTGGAACGCGAGGTCGAGGGCGCGATCGAGGGGAAGCTGGGCATGTCCGTACGGTGCCTGGCCAGGACCGGCGACGAGCTGCGCGCGGTGATCGAGGGCAACCCGCTGGCGGAGGTCGCAACGAACGGCTCGCGGATGATGGTGCACTTTCTCTTCGCGGCCCCGGACCCGGCACTGCTGTCCGAACACAACCCCGTCGATCTCGCCCCGACGGAGATAGGCCTTGGCGACCGCGTCGTCTACCAGTGGTGTCCCGACGGCCTCATGGCGGCGCCGCCCGTCGGCCCGTTCGTGGAGAAGCATCTCGGCGTCACGGTGACCGCACGCAACTCGAACACGGTGACGAAGCTCCGTGAGCTGTCCACCTAACGGTCGCCGATCGGGAAGCGGTAGGTCCGCGAGCATCCGATGCTGCTGCTGACCAACAGGCTGACGCCGACCACCGAGCGTCGGTCGGGCGTGTTGGCGATCGACAGCTCACAAACCCCGTGGCGTCCGGTCACGACGTACCAGAACCACTGATCGCCCACCCGTTGCCGATGCGCGGGACGCCATCGGCCGCCCTGCACACGGTAGGCATCAAGATGCACCACTGCCGTCGGCGCGGCGTCTTTCCCGCCCTTCTGCCTGGTAGCGGTCAGCGTGACCCTGAGGTCGCTGCCAACTCTCGCGGTCGCGAGCTGCCGCTGTGACCCCTGCGGCCGCTGCGGCTCCCGCGCCCCGGCGGGTTGGTCATCGGCCGGGACTGCGCTGACCGCACCTGCGCCGGCCAGAGCGAGCGCCAGACCGACCTTGATACCGGCGCCGAGGCGCCCATCCGCGATCCGTCGCGTCGGATGCGGCACGGTGGATCCCTCCCTCGGAGGTCCGAGGGGAGGCTGTAGCGGGCCCGCGTCTACCCCCCACGACGGCTTCTACCAGTAGAGACGCCGTTCGGCCGCGGTTGGTTGATAACAAGCAACCTCTCGTTGATCATGCCTCGTCACGCCGAACGTTCGGTGCTTCCGATACGCGGGAACGGGGCGGTGGAGAAGACGACCTCCACCGGCACCTCGAAGTACTCAGCGATGCGCAGGGCTAGGTAGAGGCTCGGGCTGTACTCGCCCCGTTCCAGATAGCCGACCGTCTGGTAATGAACCCCGAGCGCCTCGGCGAGTTGCCGCCGCGAGATCCCCCGCTCCGCGCGCAACACCGCTATGCGGTTGTAGATCGAGTCGCTCATCGCGGTCGCCCTTCTCCGACGGCTCGTTGCGCGGCCCGTACGAGGGCGTCATGTCACGCGCTGCAAGGCCCTCTGGCGGCGGGCCTCCATGTTGGCGCCGGATTCCCGCCGCGCCATCCGGCGCAGGATGATCGGCGCCACGACAAGCCCGACAGCCGCCCACACACCCAGAACCCCGAGGGTCTCCAGGTGTCGCCAGGACCCACCGAGCTCCACCGCGGCCATTCCGTCCGGCAGCAGGGCGGAACGCATCCCCAGCCCGAGCCAGTAGATCGGGAACACCTGCGCGATCCCCTGCAGCCACCCGGGGAAGCTCGTGATCGGGTAGAAGATCCCGGACGTGGCGATGAGCCCCATGACCGGCAGCATGATCACCCCCATGTTGCGGGGGTTGGAGAACAGCGAGCCGAAGACCGCGCCGAGCGGGAGCGTCGCGACGAGGCCGAGCAGCAACACCCAGGCCAGGGTCAGCCACGAGCCGAGGTCACCCACCGCCAGGCCGTCGAGGATGAACAGGCTCGGAACCAGGACGATGACCAGGCTGATCAGCGTCATCCCGGACACCAGAACGATCTTGCCTACCAGGTAGCCGAGCATTCCGTTCGGGATGGCCTTGGCCCGCAGCAGGGTCCCGTCCTCGCGCTCGACGGTGAGCGCCATCATCAGGTTCACCAGACCGCCGAACGCGACCACCATGCCGAGCACGCTCGGCATGGTCCTGGCGCCCAGGGAGAAGTTCGTACCGGGCACCGTCGCGTTCCGCATGAAGATCATGACAACCAGGAAGACCACGGTGGGGAACAGGTAGTTCCACAGGTCCTGGGAGTTGGTGAAGGTCTGCCGCAGTTCGATTCGGCCGCGCGCCAGCCCCGCTCGGATGGCGGTCAACGTCGTGTTCATCGCGATGCCTCCTCGAATTCCCGCACCGCGGCCTCGGCCTGGCCGGACTCGAACTGGCGCACCAAGGACATGTAGGTGTCTTCCAAACTCGTCCGGCGCACCTCCAGGTCCGCGATCTCCTCGCCGTACTGTGCGAACAGCTCGCGGACGAACCCGGTCGCGTCCGGCGTGGCGTGCACGAAGTGCTCACCGTCGCGGCTCCAACGCACCTCGGCGTCGCGGGACACCCGTCGGGCGAGTACATCGGCACTGCCGTCGGCGATGATCCGGCCGTCGGCGAGGATCAAGATCCGGTCCGCCAGCTTCTCGGCCTCGTCCAGGTCGTGGGTGGTGAGCAGGATCGTGGTGTCCTCGAGGTCGGACAGCCGGTGCACCAGATCGTGGAAGTCCCGTCGTGCGTGCGGGTCGAAACCCGCGGTGGGCTCGTCCAGGAACAGCAACTCCGGCCGGCCGACGAGGCCGACTGCCACGTCCAGACGACGACGCTGCCCGCCAGAAAGGCTGGCGATCTTCTGGTCCGCGTGCTCACCGAGGCCAACCGCCTCGATCAGCTCGCCCACATCATGGGGGCGTCGCCGCTCCGGCGTGGAGTACGGCACGTAGTAGCTGCCCAGGTGATGAAGCAGCTCACCGACCCTCCACTTACCGTGGTCACGCCAGGACTGCAGCACCACACCCAGCCGGGCCCGCCATTGCTCATCCCCCTTGGCCGGGTCGACCCCGAGCACCCTGACCTCGCCGGCCGAGCGCATCCGGAACCCCTCCAGGATCTCGATGATGGTGGTCTTCCCGGCTCCGTTCGGCCCGAGCAGAGTGAGCACCTCACCCCGGCGCACGGTGAACTCGACGCCCTTGAGCACGTCCACCGACCCGTACCGCATCCGCAGGCCACGAACGTCGATCATCGCGGCCTCGCGCGCCGGCTCGGCACCACTGGTCGACTGGCCCAGCTCGCTCGCCACTATCACAACCCTTTGCCTTTCCGTCTAATCCCCTCTCTAAAAAATAGTATATGTACTACAAGGCAACGTACTCGTGTGTACGGCAGTCATGGGGCGCGGTGGCAGCGAGGGGACCGGCGTCGGGTGTTACGCGGGGCCTCCGACGATGTCTACCCAGTCGATGTCGAGGTAGGTCGGGGTTCGTGGTCTCGGTCCGGCTGTCGCCAGCGCGGTCTGGAATCCGAGCCACATCGGCCAGGACGGGACGTTCCTGGTGGTCGTCCAGACCTGGGTACCGTCGATGAACACCCGCCACCGGCCCGGCCGCCATAGCACCTCGACGGTGTGCCACTTGGTGAAGTCGCCGTGGATCGGTACCGGTCCTTCCTGCTCGTTCTGCCCGCACCTGTCACCGAAGTGGTTGGTGATGTGCCCGACCGTCCGGTCTGGCGAGTCCTCGCCGAACTCGTAGAAGTCCAGTTCCCCGTAGACCGGCCAGCAGCCGTCCTGCGGCCACAGCAGGCCGGCTCCACGGGTGCGGTTCGAAGCCGAGATCCTTATACGGCACCTGATACGGCCGTACCTGTGCTGGCTGTTGAGAACCTTGAAGCCGCCCGACTCCCAGCGCTCGCGCTCCCGGCTGTACCGGGTGCGGACGCGGACGAAGTGATCGCCGTCGCCCTTGTCGACGAGATAGACGTTGCTCTTGTGTCGTGGACCCTGCGTGGTGCCGTTGTCCCAGCGGTAGATCCCCAAACCTTCGAGCGTGTTGAAGTCGTGATGGAGATGGAACGTCTTCGGCTCGGAGCGACCAGAACGGTCGACGGCAGCAACCGCTCGCCCTCCAACCGGTACGGCGAGCGCGGCCGCAACCGCCAGGCCACCTCGCATCACCTTCCGGCGGTCCGGTTGATGAGCCTCGACCATGACAACCCCCTTCTGCGTACGAACTGCTCGTTGACCGTTCCACGATCGGGCTTAACCGACCTGACGCATGGGTGGTCTCGGGGGTTGTCGGCTTATGGCAAACCGCGGTGCGAAGAGAGTCTTGCCCCCTGCACGCGTCGACGCGGCACAGCAAGCCGGGGAGACTTGCTGTCAACCACTTGCTGTCAGCCCTGATCCAGGCGAAATTGACGCCAAAGACCGCCCACGAGGCCATGACCAGCGGCCGACGGTACGGCAGACGAGGGCAAGGTCCTCGCGGCGGCATTGGAGATCGCGCGCCCGCTCGCCGGCAAACCGGCACAAACCCTCGGAACCATCAAAGAACGCATGTACGCGACAACAGTCACCGCGCTGAACGAGCACGACGTGCCGCCCAAGACCGCGTGGGGAGCATGTGGTTGCGAACCCTTGGCAGGTCCCGCGTGGTCAACTTCGCACGTCTCCTCGTCGGCGTGATTCGACCTCGGCACGCAGGCGCCCTCTGGCGGCGACTCCGGGCACCAAGGCCAACCGGGACAGAAAAGCTTCGCGGAACTCGGGCAGATACAAGGGAACGGCAAGTGACCGCGGATATCCCGCCACCGGGATGAGCCTCAGGCGGCAATGAAGACCGTCGCCGTGGCGCTGCAGACGGGCTCGGACGACCCAGCGCAGGTCGGCCGTCTTGGTGCGGCCGAAACCCGGTCGCACCGCGATTTGCCATCCGTGCATGTGAACGAACCGCCGTCGGTAACCCCACTACAGAAGCACGACGTAGCTGCTGAACAGGACCACCACCACGACGCCGATGAGCCAGTCCCGGGCCGTTCCCCTGGTGATCAGTAGAGCGACCACAGGTATGTCGAAGATCGCGCACATCAGCGAACGGCCACCGCGACGCCGTGCCACCGAACGGGCACTCTTCGGCAGCGCGGCGGCGTCGGCGGGCATCGCCCAAGGAATGAACGGGTCGATACGGATGATCAACATCCTGCCCGAGCACGCGGCCTGCGCGCCGCACGGGTTGCCACCCGACGACGACTGCGACAAGATCACTCATGGCCCAGTGATTGGAGAATTCAGAACCCCAACAGGTTCATTTGGTCAGACGCACCTTGATCGGGAGTCAGGGGCGGAAAACGTGGGCGTCGACGCGCACATTTCGCTACGTGCTACGACCGGGAGTCAGTAGTGCCAAGCAGAACATGGTTGTCACATCGACGCGAGCGTCGGCGCGAGGACGCAGAGAGTTCGCCACCGGAGCCAGGGCTGGCGCTGGCACTTTTCACTGTGTTTACTTCTCTCGCGGTGGTCCTCGTTGGGGGGATCGTCCTCGACGTGGGCTTTCTCGTTCCTCTCCTCGTCGCGGCGACCGTAGCGTCCATCTTCGGCCTCGCCATGGGGTTCCGCTGGTCGGAAATCCAGGAGGGGATTCTCCGTACCGTGTCGCAGGGTTTGGTCGCCGTCATGATTCTGCTGCTGGTGGGGATACTCATCGGGGTTTGGATACTCGGCGAGACCGTTCCGCTCATGCTCGCCTGGGGTTTGGAACTGCTGTCGCCGACAACGTTCCTAGTGGGTGCATTTACGCTCTGCGCGCTGTTCTCGCTGGCCACCGGCACATCGTTTGGCACCATCGGCTCGGCGGGCCTGGCTTTGCTGGGTGTGGGCCAGGCGATGGACTACCCGCTGGGCCTGACGGTAGGCGCGATCGTCGGCGGCGCCTACCTGGGAGACAAAGCGTCGCCGGTCTCCGACACCACGAACACGGCCGCGGCCATCACCGGGGTCGACCTGTTCCGGCATATCTCATCCCTGTTGTACGTCACCGTGCCGGCCGCGGTTGTGACGCTGGTCATCTACGGGTTCATGGGCGCCGCTCACCGCGGCGGGCCGGCACCAGAGCAGGTCGGCGTCGTCCAGGACGTGCTCGAACAGAACTTTACGCTGAGCCCGCTCTCGCTGCTGCCCCCGGCGATACTCATCGCCCTCGCGGTTCGACGTGTCCCGGCCATACCGACGCTGGCCATTTCAATTCTCGTCGGCGCGCTCGTCGCTCTTCCTGTACGCGGGGCCGGCGGAACGGAGATCCTCCAGGTGGCCACCGCGGGATACACCTCGGAGACGGGGAACGAGCTGGTCGATAACCTGCTCAGCCGCGGCGGGATCGAGAGCATGCTGGAGACCATCGGACTCCTCATCTGTGCGTTGACGCTGGGAGGCGTCCTGGAGCGCACCGGCACGCTGCGGGTCATCATCGGCGCGGTTACGAGGAGAGTTCGGCGCACCGGCACGCTGATCATCTCGGTGCTGGTGTCCTGCTACGTGATGTTGGCCGGCACCGGCAACACCTTCGTCAGCATCATCGTCCCGGGCAGGGCATTTCTGCCCAGCTTCGCGGCGCACGGTATTCAGGCTCGAGTGTTGTCCCGGACTCTGGAGGACGGCGGAACCGTGGCCAGCCCGCTCATACCGTGGAGCCTCGCCGCCTTCTTCATCGCCGGGATTCTTGAGGTTCCGGCAACGACCTACGCGCCCTACGTCTTTTTCGGCTTGCTGTGCCCGCTGTTCTCGATCCTCTTTGGGTTCACCGGCTTCGCCATATTCCGCGACCGACAACCGAGCCCAGACACCACCGTCGAAACCCTGGTCGAACGCTGAGCGGCAGCCGACAGTTCGACCTGCTCTACCAGGCGCTGCCGTGGTTCGGCGAGGTTCTCGCGCGGTGTGGATGAACGCCTGCGCATGGGAGTGGTCGAACAGCCGGCCGGCTGGTTTTCACCGCGCGGATGATTGCTCTGCCGAGCGCTTGCCTGGTTACCTCGGGTCGCGAGTGAGCTGTGCCGGGAGATGGACTCGGTTGGTGTTTCCTGCGGGTTGTCGTCCCGGGGTTCCGCAGCTGATGTAGTGGGATAGTCCGCGAGTTCGCGGGTTGACGTGCGGGAACGTGCCGTTGGCTGTTGTGACGGCGTGTATCTAGGGGTTGGGGTTCGCTTTGGTCAGTGGCTCGCTGGGCTGAGCTGG